>NZ_JBEXNO010000037.1:0-77928 GCF_040611175.1 Streptomyces sp. NPDC003036
AGGCCGCGACCGCATCGGCGCCGCCCTCCACGAGCTGGAGGAGGCCCGCTACCTGGCGTCGGCGGAGGCCAGCGGTCCGGGTGTCGCCGCGGCCGAGGCGGACGAGGAGGCGGGCAGCGGCTCGTGGTCGTCGCCGAGGACGGGCAGTACGCCGGTGCTCGCGGCGACGGCCACACCGCCGACGGCCAGCCCGGCCACCGACGCGGCCAGCCCCCAGCGCAGCGGCCGCGTCCAGCGGCCCCGCACCTGGTCGCGCGGCGGCGCCGCCCTGAGCCGTACGGCCCCGAGGTCGCCGCCGGCGCCCTTGGCGGACGGGGACGACAGCGCGGCGGACGTGCCGGCGGACTTCGCCGCCCGGGCCTCGCGGAAGGCGGCGAGCGCCGCTTCCTCACCCGGGAGCGCCGCCGGGGGCGCCGGGGCCGTCATCTCGGCCCGCACCGCTTCCAGCGCCGCGGTCAGCCGTCGGGCCTGCTCGCGCGCGTGATCGTCGACGGGGTCGACCGGTTCGCCACGCAGCAGCCGCTCCGCCGCATCCTGATCGAGCCACTCATCCCGCTCGTCGGCCATCACATGTCCTTCTGCGTCCGCGAGCGCCAATGCGTCACACCCGTACGCGCCACCGACCCGCGGTGCGGCCCAGGTTGGGGCGGTACGGCACCCAGCGGCGCCGCCGCGTCCGCGCCCATCAGCTCCGCCAGCCGCTTGAGCCCGCGGTGGGCGGCGGTGCGGACGGCGCCGGGGCGCTTGCCGAGCGTCTTGGCGGCGCTCTTGGCGTCCAGCCCGACGACGACCCGCAGGATGACGGCCTCTGCCTGGTCCTGGGGGAGTTGGGAGATGAGGTGCATGGTGTGGCCGGTGGCCAGGGATTCCATGGCCTCGTCCGCGGTGTCGGACTCGGCCGGCTTGTCGGTGAGTTCCGTCTCGTCACCGCCGACGGCGGGGCGCCGGCCCCGCATCCGCAGGTGGTCGAGCGCGCGGTTGCGGGCGATGCGCGCCGCCCAGCCGCGGAAGCGGTCGGCGTCGCCGCTGAACCGGTCGAGGTCGCGCGCGATCTGGAGCCAGGACTCGGAGGCGACGTCCTCCGCCTCCGCCTCGCCCACCAGCGTGCGTATATAGCCGAGCAGCCGCGGGTGCACGGCGCGGTACACAGTCCGGAAGGCGTCCTCGTCCCCGTCCTGCGCCGCGAGCACCGCGGCGGTCAGCTCCGCGTCGTCCCCCAGCACTCCCACAACCCGTTCGTCTTCGCGGCCGGCCACCACCGCCGCTCCGCCCAGCGCGCAGCAGCACGCTACGTGGTCCTGCGGCTTCACGTCCATGTCTTGTACAGCCTGCAACATCACACTGACAGACCGGGGTGTGACAGAAAACGCACGCGTGGCGCTGATAGGAGTACGGGGCCGTACCGCGGACCCGTGGACGGCGACCGGGGCCTCTCCTGTGGGGGGTGGCGGCCCCGGTCGCTTTCCTGAAGCCGACCTCACCGCCGCCCCCGGCGCCCTGCCCGCCGTCACGGCCGCTTCCCTCCGCCCGCCGGCTTTCCGCCGCCGCGGCCCTCGCCGCCGCTGCCGCCGCCACCGCCGGTCCCGCCACCGCCGCTCACGGCGCCGGTCTCACCGCCGGTCCCGCCACCGCCGCTCGCGGCACCCTTGGCCGGATTCGCCTCGGACCCGGTACCGGCTCCGGCACCGGTCCCCGACTTCGGCGGCCCCGCCTTCCGCTCGTCGCCGCCCGTCGCGGGCCGCTCCTCGCCCTCCCCGTCCGTGACCGTCCCGCCGGGGCTCGGCGCCTCCGGCGTACGCGCCGAAGGCGTGGGCGACGCGGCCGACCGCCCGGACTCCTGCTCCGTGACCGGCGACGCGGGCACCTCGCGCGGGGCCGTCGGCGCCGTCGAGGGCCGGGGCACGGAGCCGCCACGGCCGCCGTCACCGCCACCGAAGGGGGTCGGGATCGCGCCGGTCTGCGCGGCCACCGCGACCCCGCCCAGCAGCACCGTCGCCGCCAGCCCCATGGCCGCCGCCCGCAGCGAACGACGGCGCCGCAGCTCGGCGCCACCCGGCCGCCAGTCGTCACGCCGCCGGGCCCGGCGTACGCCGTGGGCGTGAGCGTGGGCGTGGCCGCCCGCGTCACGCGCCGCGCGGAAGGCCGCGAGCGCCCGCTCCTCCCGGACCGGATCGACGGTGTCGTCACCTCTCATGGCCGCCGCCCACAGCGCTGCCGCCGCCTCCGGCGACTCGTCCGGTTGCCGTCTCATCCCCTTGCTCCGCCCTGCGCCAGTCGCCCGGCGAGTCTCCGCAGCCCTCGGTACGCGGCGGTGCGCACCGCTCCGGGGCGTTTGCCCAGGACCCGCGCGGTCGCGGGCCCGTCCAGTCCCACGACGACCCGCAGCAGCACCGCTTCCGCCTGCTCGCGCGGCAAGCCGCGGATCAACGTGAGCGCCTGCTCGGTCGACAGGGACTCCAGCGCCGAGGCGGCCGTGTCCTGGCCGCCCGGCATGTCCAGTACGTCCTGCTCGATCAGCGTCGTGCGAGGGCTGCGCCGCTGCTTGCGCAGGTGGTCGAGCGCCCGGTGGCGGGCGATCGTCGCGGTCCAGCCCCGGAACCCGGCCCCGTCACCACGGAACCGTCCCAGATCGCGGGCGATCTCCAGCCAGGCCTCGGCGGCCACGTCCTCGGCGTCGTCGCCGACGAGCCCGCGCACGTAGCCGAGCAGCCCCGGGTGGACCAGCCGGTACGCCCGGGCGAACGCGTCCTCGTCCCCGCGCTGGGCGCGCTCGACGGCGGCGCCGAGCTCCGCGTCGTACGCGTCGTACGCCCCCACACTTCCCTCTTCGTGCCGACCGTTCCCCCTCCTAGCTCTGCGTGCGCGCGCCCGGAAGTGTCACAGCGGCCCCACGTACAACCGTTCGCGCGCGGGAGGAGTCTGCGCAGCCATGACGTCACCGGACTCCCACGTCTCGCGCTTCGCCCGTCTCTTCGGGCCTCCCCCGCAGGACGGAACCCCCGTCGCCATCGCCTGGGCGGCGGTCGAATCCTGGCTCGGGCTGCGCCTGCCCGCCGACTACAAGGCCATCGCCTCCGCCTACGGTCCGCTGGACATCGGCGAGCACCTGTGGCTGCACGTGCCGTGCGCTCCCACGGGGGCTCAGGCCTGGTACGACTACGGGCGCTGGCTGGAGGAGGAGCGCCGGGAAGCGCCGGGCGTACTGCCCTTCGCCGAGACGCGGACCTCGGACGTCCTGTACTGGGACACGACCGCGTCCGACGACCCCGACGCGTGGCCGGTCGTGATGCTGCGCCGGGACGCGGACTCCTGGGTCCGGTTCGGCACGCCGCTGCTGCCCGCCCTGGAGCGTCTCGTCGCCGAGGGGCTGCGCCCCACCCTCGCCCGCACGGCCTACCTCACGGAGCTCGACCCTGCCCCGTGGACCCCGCCGCCCCCGCGCCCGGCGCCGACGCCAGAGCAGCGGGCGGCGCTCGCGCAGGGCGCGGGCCTGGAGACCCTGACCGCCCTCGTACCGCCTCCGGCCACGCCGTTCCTCGGTGACCGCACGTGGGAGTGGCTGTACGAACGCCTCGGGACGAGGCTGCCCACGGAGTACGTGCAGCTCATGGAGACGTACGGGGCCGGCTGCTGGACGGAGTGGCTCCGCTTCAGCGTCCCGCTCGGGACGGACCAGTACGACCTGGCGCCGTGGGCGGAGTGGTACCACGACACCTACCGGGGCCACCGGGAGCGGTACCCGGAGTTCAACCCGCTGAGGGTCTGGCCGGAGGCGGGCGGCTTCCTGCCGTTCGCGAACTCCATCGACGGCGACCAGCTGTGCTGGCTCACCGAGGGCGACTCGCCGGACGACTGGCCGCTGATCGTCGTCCCGCGCCACGCCAAGCAGGGCCCGCCGCTGACCGGCACGCTCACCGGGATCCTGCTGGAGTGGCTGCGCGGCCGCTTCCGTACGGAGGGCCTGCCCGGCCTCGGGCGACCGGACGAGGACCCGCTGGACTACATCGGCTTCGAGCCCCGTACGCGCGCCGCGAACTGAGCCGCTCGCGGCGCGCTGTTACGTCAACGGGTCGTGGCGTACGAGACGAAGGAGGACCACGCGCCGGGCGTCAGCGCGAGCTGGGGCCCGGCGGGGACCTTGGAGTCACGGACGTGGATGGTGGAGGGGCAGGCGGCGACCTCGACGCAGTCGTCGCCCGAGCCGCCGCTGTAACTCGACTTGTGCCAGGAGAGGGCGACTTCGACGCAGTCGTCGCCCGATCCGCTGCTGTAGCTGCTCTTGAACCAGGCCAGTTCGGTGGTGCTCATAGCGCTCCTCGCAGTCGCATCAGCAGACCCCTGGAGTCGTCCGGGGTGAGGGCCTGCGACCGCAGTTTCCCATAGCGCATCTGAAGCACGCTGATCGTTTTGGTCTCGTAGACGAACTGCCCGTGCTCCTGCCCCTCCAGATAGGCGAGCCACTCGTGCTCCGGCGTCTCGGCGAGCCTTATCGGCCCGTGCAACGCCGCGTGATGCCCCCGATTCAGCGGCAGCACCTGCACGTCCACGTTCCGCAGCTCCATGACCTCCAGCACGTGGTCCAGGAGCTCCCGCGTCACCTCCGCCCCGCCCACCTCGTGCCGGAACAGGTGCTCCTCGATGATGAAGCTGTACGCCGTGTTCGGCCGCTCCCGCAGCAGCCGTTGCCGGTCCTGCCGCGCTTCGAGCTGCGCCTCGATCTGCTCGTCACTCAGCGGCGGCAGCTGCCCCTGGAACAGCACCCGCGCGTACGCCTCCGTCTGCAACAGCCCCGGCACGACCCTCGGTTCGTACGTGTCCAGGCTCAGCGCCGACGCCTCCAGCAGCGCCCACTTGTGGAACCAGACCGCGAGCCCCGGCTTCCGGGTGAGGTGCCGGTACGCCTTGCGCAGCGCGCCGAAGGCGTCCAGGACCTCCTCGACCTTCTCCACGAACTGCCGGGTCGGGAAGCGTCTGCCCTGCTCGACGGAGGCCAAGTAGTGCACCGAGTAGCCCAGCAGGGGCGCCAGCGACTCCTGCGTGTAGCCCTTGTTCTCGCGGAAGGCCTGGAGTACGGCGCCGAAGGTCTTGAGACTCTCGGACCGTTCGGCGGGTTCGGTGGTGCTCTCTGTCATCCGGTGACCCCCGGGTCGTTCGCGGTTCCACCCCGTGTGAGTCCCCATGCTCACAGCCCGCGTCACCCGGCGTCCACTCTTCGCACTCGTACAGTCACGGACTGTACGGGTCAGTCGTCGTCCGGTACGGGCTCCGCCCACGCCGCGTACCCGAGCACCGGCGCGCCCTCGCCGAGGTCCACGCGCACCCTGAGCCCGTAGTGGACGCGGTACGCGAGGCCCTCGACGTCGACGAGGCCGCACTCCGTGCCGCCGTCGCGCGGCTCGCGGAAGCCGGTGGACTCCGTCACGTCCCAGCCGGCCTCGCGGGCGCGGTACACCCACTCCTGGTACGCCTCTTCGTTCCCGCCCGTGTCCGGGTCGGTGTCACCGACCCGGACGACGATCTCCACGGGATCCAGCCGCCGATGCCGCGCCATCCGCGCACCTCCCGCCGTACAGGACCTGCCCTCTCCTGTACGACGGGTCCCCCTCATCGAAGGGACTACGCGGCGTCCGCGGGAAGCTCCTCGGACGCGAAGCCGTCCTCCTCCGGGAACTCCGCCCCCGGGAACTCCTCCTCGGTGAACTCCTCGTCCTCCTGCATGCCGCCGAGGAGGCCGCCCATCATCTCGTCGAGCTTCAGCTCGGTGGCTCCGGCGGGAGCGGTCGGCTTCTCGCCCGAGCTCATCTTCAGCACCAGGCCGAACTTCTTGACCTTGGCGTTCTCCGCGAGCTTGGCGAGGTCGACGTACACCTCGGTCAGGTCGCCGTTCTTGAGCGTGAAGTCGGCCGACACCTTCTGGTTCGGGATCTCCTTGAGCTCCTTCTCCGTCGGCATCTCCTGCATGCCCGGCGGCAGGTCCTTCTCGAACTTGCGGACCTGGTTGACGAGGTCGGTGACCAGCGTGCGGAAGGGCGCGACGGCGGTGATGTGCTCGGTGCCGTCCTTCTCGCCGGAGGCCTTGAAGTCGACGTCGCGGGCGAAGACCTTGCGCAGGGCGTCGAGGAGCTTCTCCTGCGTCTTGGCGTCGAGGGAGGGCTGCGGGGAGGGCTTTCCGGCCGTGTCCGGGTTCAGCTCGGACTGCGCCTTCTCCATCTCCGCCTTGTTGATCTTCACCCACTTGCCCTCGAGGGCCTGCTTGAGCGCCCCGGCCTCGGGGGGCAGCTCGTCGGCGTTCGGCAGGGGCGCGTCGAAGGCCTTCGCGAGGGCCTTCGTGTCGCTGCGGAGGTAGATGTAGTCGCCGACGAGCCGGTACTCGACGAGGTCGCCGTCCGGGTTGGTGACCTTCATGGCCATGCCGACGAGGTCCTTCTCGTCCTCGGATTCGGCCAGCGGCTTCTTCGACTCGATGGTGACGGAGATCTTCGCGCCGCTGAACAGCTTCGCCGCCTCGTCGGGCAGCTCCTCGCCGGGCTCGGGGTCGGAGGACTCGTCCATCTCCTTCAGGGTGGCGGCGTCGGCGTCCAGGTCGAGCTCGAAGGAGAGGGACTTCTCCTTGCCGAGCTTCTCGAAGGCCTTGTCGAGCTTCTGTCCGGCGGAGAGCTGCTCCACCGTTCCGCAGGCGGCCGCGCCCGCCAGCACGGCGGTGACGACGGCGGTGGCGGTCAGGGTCTTGCGTATGCCTGTAATGATGATCTCCTCGTCAGTGCGATCACCGTGTGATCACCCAGAAGACTCACCATGCGGCCAAAGAGTTGCCCGGCTCAAGGGATTTCTACGCGGTCCGTGCGCGCCGGGAGACGACCGCGCGCAGCACCCGCTGCCCTTCGGCGGAGATGTCCCGGGCCAGGCGCAGGCCGCCCGGGCCGGCGGTCGCGAGGAGCTCCAGGACTCTTGCCTGGCGGCGCAGTTCACCGCTGACCAGGGGTCCGGCGCCGCCGGTCTCGCCCGCGCGGTAGCGGTCCGGCGCGCCGGTGGAGGTGGGCTCCAGGTCCTGGTGGAGGGCGAGCGCCGTGCGGGAGCAGGCGTCGGCCCAGGCGTGGAGCGGCGTCCGGGCCCACGCGGAGGGCGCTTCGTCGAGCATCGTCCGTACGACCGCGCCGGTCGCGTCCGCCGGGTCGCCGCCCTCCGCCACGGCCTGCCGGGCCTCCGTGAGCCGGCGGTCCCAGCCGTCCTCACCGCGCGCGACCGCGGCCCACAGCGAGCGGAGGACCTCGGCGGCGGGCGGCGGGTCGAGGAGGGGCACGCAGCGGTCGAGGCAGGCCAGCGCGGACGCGGCGAGCCCGCGCTCGTCGGCGCGCGACATCAGGTCCACCAGGCTCGGGTTCGGGCTCAGGGTCATGGGGGTCGTCTCCCGTCGCGGACGCGGTACTCCCCTTACTGCGCCGCCCGTCCGGAATTCGTCACTCGCGGTGCACGGGCAAGATCGTTTCCGCAACCGCCCGGCCCCGCGCGGCCCGCACCACCGCGCCCCAAGGCTCCGTCAGCCCAGCCTGCCCGCCAGGTTCCTGAACGCCTCCCAGGTCAGCGGGGGCTTGTCGGGGTCCCAGAGCTTCTGGGCGGTCGCGCGCAGCGGCATGCGGATGCCGGCCGCCACCTGGTCGGCGGTCTGGGCGTTCGCGAGGTCGCACCAGATGGCGAAGCTGCCGCCGAGGATCTGGTCGGAGTAGCGCGCCGGGACGGGGCTGGTGCCGCGGACGACGAGCGGGGTCCACTCCTGGTAGATGCGGCTGCCGGTGGGGTACGTGAACTGGTTCGGCTCGCCGAGGACGTAGTAGAGGTACTCGTCGTTGTAGTTGATCAGCCGGCGGCCCTCCTGGAGGTACTCGACCGGCGGCCGCGCGCCGATCTCCTTGCCCGTCCAGTAGGCGACGTCGACGTCCTTGGCGGGCGTCACCACGCCGCCCCGGAAGAACCCGTCGTTCCACGCGCGCATCCGCTTGTCCGTGGGCCGCACCACCGCCGCCCGGTCGTTGAGCCAGCCGGTGGCGAGGTCCTGCACGCGGGCGTTCGCGCCGTACTTGCGGCGGGCCTCGGCGGCGAGGCCCGGGTACGACGCCTCGGGGTCGCGGGCCATGAGCGCCACGTACTCGTCGGCGCCGAGGTGCCAGTACGCGCCCGGGAACAGCTCGGCGTACTCGCGCAGCAGTTCGTCGACGATGCGGGCGGCGGCCGGGTTGGCGATGTCGACCGCGCCGCGCGGCGCGGAGCCCGCCGCGCTGCGCAGCTGGAGCGAGGGGTGCGCGGCGATGACCGCGCCGAGGTGGCCGGGCGAGTCGATCTCGGGCACGATCTCGATGTGCAGGCTCCGGGCGAGGGAAACGATCCGCCGCACCTCGGCCTTGGTGAGGTGCTCGCGGGCGACCACCTCGGGGTGCGAGGACGACTCGATGCGGAAGGCCTGGTCGTCGGAGAAGTGCAGGCCCAGCTGGTTCAGCTTGAGGTCGGCCATCTCGCGCAGCCGCGCCTCGATCCACGCGGCACTGAAGTGCTTGCGGGCGATGTCCACCATGAGGCCGCGCTGCGGCTTGCCGGGCCGGTCGCGGATGACGCCCTCCGGCACGGCGCCGCCGGAGCGCAGCGCCTGCTTCAGGGTCCGCGTGCCGTAGAAGACACCCGCCTCGTCGGGGCCGCTGATCCGTACGCGGTCGTCGCGCGTGGTGAGCGTGTACGACTCGGCGCCGCCGCTCTGCCCGGTGCGCAGCGCCAGCTCGACGTCCCCGGCGCGGGCCGCCGCCTCGCCCCGGTAGGCCGCCTTGAGCTCGCGGGCGAGGAGGCGCCCTTCGTCGGCGAGGGCGCCGCTGCCCTTGGCGAGGACGACCGCGGTGCCGGAGCGGGGCTTCCAGCCGGGGCCGCGGGCGGGCTCGTGGTCGCGTACGGCGGGGATGGTGCGGGGCTCGGAGGAGAGCGGGAAGCTGCGGGTGGGGGTCGGGCTCGGGGACGGAGTCCTGGGCTGCCCGGGCGTCGTGGGCGCCGTGGTGCCCGGCTGCGCGCGGGTGGCCCCGGTGGTGGCGGCGGCCCCGCCGTCGCCGTCCGCGCACCCCCCGAGGGCGAGCGACACCGCGACCAGGCCGGCCAGCCCGCCGGTCCACCGCGGGGCCCGGCGCCGGGGCGGGCGTCCGCCGGGGCGGGCGGCGGTCGGATCACCGGCCGCGCCGCCACCGAAGCCGTCCGTCGAGTTCCGCGTCGAGTGCCACGCCAGGTGCCACGTCAGATGCCGAGTCACGCCGCTCACGCGACCATCTCCTGTCGCTTTCGTCCAGCATCTCCACGGAAACTCTCCCGTCTGGGTGAAGTTCTTGCATCTCTCGGACACCTTCCGCTCACCCTGTGTAAGGCTGTGACCACCCCTCACATCAGCCCCGCACACCCCTCCCGCTGCTCGTTCGAGGAGCCCACGATGGCCACCGAATCCACCGCAGGCACCCCGAAACGCCCCCTCGCCATACCCCGCGGCCGCCCCGCCGCCGACGGACTCGCCGCTTTCAACACCGCCGCGCCCCGTGACGTCGAGGCCGCGCTGCTCGCCTGCTGCGGCAGCCGCCTCTGGGGGCGGCGGGTCGCGGCGCACCGGCCGTACCCCACGCTCGACGCGCTGCTCGCCGCCGCCGACGAGGCCGGGTACGACCTGTCGGCCCCCGACCTGGACGAGGCGCTCGCCGACGAGACCCCGCCCGTGCTGCCGCCCGGCACGCCCGGGGCCGCGCACACCGCGCTGGAGGCCGCCCACACCGCGTACGAGCAGCGCTTCGGGCACGCCTTCGTGATCTGCCTCGACGGGTACCGCCCCGAGGAGCACGTCGACCAGGTGCTGGCCGCGATCCGCTGCCGGCTGGGCCACGCGCCCGACGAGGAGCGCGCCGTCGCCGCCGACGAGCTGCGCCGCCTGGCTCGTGCCAGATTGTCCCGCCTTGTGGCGGATTCCGGGCGCCCGGATAGCCCGTCCGTGCTCGTTTGATTGCCTGTTTGATCACACTGGCGGACCCCGGGCGAGCGAACCGACAAAGCGTCGCTACGATGACCGGGGCCGGTGGACCGTACCCGGCCGGGCCAGACCGACAGAGAAGCCGGCCGGCCCCAATCCCGCTCCCGGAGGGTTTTTCCGTGCCGGCTGGAACGCTGTACCGCGGCCGGGAAGGCATGTGGTCGTGGGTGGCTCATCGAGTCACCGGCGTCCTCATCTTCTTCTTCCTGTTCGTACACGTACTGGACACCGCTCTCGTCCGCGTCTCGCCCGAGGCCTACGACGATGTCGTCGCCACGTACAAGACGCCGCTCGTCGCGCTGCTGGAGTACGGCCTCGTCGCGGCCATCCTCTTCCACGCGCTCAATGGTCTCCGCGTCATCGCCGTGGACTTCTGGTCCAAGGGCACCCGCTACCAGAAGCACATGCTCTGGACCGTGATGGCCGTCTGGGTGGTGCTGATGGCGGGCGCCATCTACCCCGTCCTCGGCCACGCCGCACGTGAACTGTTCGGGAGCTGACGCCAGACATGTCCACTGACACCCCCACTTCCGCGGTCGGTCCCGTCGAGGGCGTGAGCCTCTACGACGTCGACCACCCCGCCCCGCTCATCGAGCCGCCGCGCCAGCGCACCAAGAAGACGCCGAAGTCGACGCGCGGCAACTTCGAGATGGCCGCGTGGCTCTTCATGCGCCTGTCCGGCGTGGTCCTCGTCGTCCTCGTCATCGGCCACCTGCTGATCCAGCTCGTGCTGGACGGCGGCGTCTCCAAGATCGGCTTCGCCTTCGTGGCCGGCCGCTGGGCGTCCCCGTTCTGGCAGGTCTGGGACCTGCTGATGCTGTGGCTGGCGATGCTGCACGGCGCCAACGGCCTGCGTACCGTCATCAACGACTACGCCGAGCGCCCGAACACGCGCCTGTGGCTCAAGGGCCTGCTGTACACCGCCACGGTGTTCACCATCCTTCTGGGCACGCTGGTGATCTTCACCTTCGACCCGAACATCCGCTAGGCACGGGGCTGAGGAAATCCGCATGAAGATCCACAAGTACGACACCGTCATCGTCGGCGCCGGCGGCGCGGGCATGCGCGCCGCCATCGAGGCGACGAAGCGCAGCCGTACCGCCGTGCTGACGAAGCTCTACCCGACCCGCTCCCACACGGGCGCCGCGCAGGGCGGCATGGCCGCCGCGCTGGCGAACGTGGAGGAGGACAACTGGGAGTGGCACACCTTCGACACGGTCAAGGGCGGTGACTACCTGGTCGACCAGGACGCCGCCGAGATCCTGGCGAAGGAGGCCATCGACGCCGTCCTCGACCTGGAGAAGATGGGCCTGCCGTTCAACCGCACCCCGGACGGCACCATCGACCAGCGCCGCTTCGGCGGCCACTCCCGCAACCACGGCGAGGCCCCGGTCCGCCGGTCCTGCTACGCCGCGGACCGCACCGGCCACATGATCCTCCAGACGCTGTACCAGAACTGCGTCAAGGAGGGCGTGGAGTTCTTCAACGAGTTCTACGTCCTGGACCAGCTGATCACCGAGGTCGACGGCGTCAAGAAGTCCGCCGGTGTGGTCGCGTACGAGCTGGCCACCGGTGAGATCCACGTCTTCCAGGCGAAGGCCGTGATCTACGCGTCCGGCGGTACCGGCAAGTTCTTCAAGGTGACGTCCAACGCGCACACCCTGACCGGTGACGGCCAGGCCGCCTGCTACCGCCGGGGCATCCCGCTGGAGGACATGGAGTTCTTCCAGTTCCACCCGACGGGCATCTGGCGCATGGGCATCCTGCTCACGGAGGGCGCCCGCGGTGAGGGCGGCATCCTGCGCAACAAGGACGGCGAGCGCTTCATGGAGAAGTACGCGCCCGTCATGAAGGACCTGGCGTCGCGCGACGTCGTGTCCCGGTCCATCTACACGGAGATCCGCGAGGGCCGCGGCTGCGGCCCCGAGGGCGACCACGTCTACCTGGACCTGACGCACCTGCCGCCGGAGCAGCTGGACGCCAAGCTGCCGGACATCACCGAGTTCGCCCGTACGTACCTCGGCATCGAGCCGTACACGGACCCGATCCCGATCCAGCCCACCGCGCACTACGCCATGGGCGGCATCCCGACCAACGTGATGGGTGAGGTCCTCAGCGACAACACCACCGTCGTGCCGGGTCTGTACGCGGCCGGCGAGGTCGCGTGCGTGTCGGTGCACGGCGCCAACCGCCTGGGCACCAACTCGCTGCTCGACATCAACGTCTTCGGCAAGCGGGCGGGCATCGCCGCCGCCGAGTACTCGGCGAAGGCCGACTACGTCGAGCTGCCGGAGGACCCCGCCTCCTTCGTCCAGGAGCAGGTCGAGCGGCTGCGCGACTCCACCGGCACCGAGCGGGTCTCCGTACTCCGCAAGGAGCTCCAGGAGACGATGGACGCCAACGTGATGGTGTTCCGCACCGAGCAGACGATCAAGACCGCGGTCGAGAAGATCGCGGAGCTGCGCGAGCGGTACAAGAACGTGGCGATCCAGGACAAGGGCAAGCGGTACAACACCGACCTGCTGGAGGCCATCGAGCTGGGCAACCTGCTCGACCTGGCCGAGGTCATGGCCGTCTCCGCCCTGGCCCGCAAGGAGTCGCGCGGCGGTCACTACCGCGAGGACTACCCGAACCGCGACGACGTCAACTTCATGCGCCACACCATGGCGTACCGCGAGGTCGGCGACGACGGCACCGAGACCGTCCGCCTCGACTACAAGCCGGTCGTCCAGACCCGCTACCAGCCGATGGAGCGTAAGTACTGATGGCTACCCCCGTCATGGACAAGGCCGAGGCGGTGGCCAAGTCGGCCGCCTCGCCGTACATCACGGTCACCTTCCGGATCCGCCGCTTCAACCCGGAGATCTCCGACGAGGCGCAGTGGCAGGACTTCCAGATCGAGATCGACCCGAAGGAGCGCGTGCTCGACGGTCTCCACAAGATCAAGTGGGACGTCGACGGCTCGCTCACCTTCCGGCGCTCCTGCGCGCACGGCATCTGCGGCTCCGACGCGATGCGGATCAACGGCAAGAACAGGCTCGCCTGCAAGACGCTGATCAAGGACATCAACCCGGAGAAGCCCATCACGATCGAGGCCATCAAGGGCCTGACGGTCCTCAAGGACCTGGTCGTGGACATGGAGCCGTTCTTCCAGGCGTACCGCGACGTGATGCCGTTCCTGGTCACCAAGGGCAACGAGCCGACGCGTGAGCGGATCCAGTCCGCCGAGGACCGCGAGCGGTTCGACGACACCACCAAGTGCATCCTGTGCGCCGCGTGCACGTCGTCCTGCCCGGTGTTCTGGAACGACGGCCAGTACTTCGGTCCGGCCGCGATCGTCAACGCGCACCGCTTCATCTTCGACTCGCGTGACGAGGCCGGGGAGCAGCGGCTGGAGATCCTCAACGACAAGGACGGCGTGTGGCGCTGCCGCACCACGTTCAACTGCACGGAGGCCTGCCCGCGCGGTATCGAGATCACCAAGGCGATCCAGGAAGTCAAGCGCGCGCTGATCACGCGCCGCTACTGACCTCCCGGGGCACCGGCGAAGGCCCGTTTCCGTACGTGGACGCGTACGGGGACGGGCCTTCGTCCATTCCGGTGGTTTGGCCGAACTGCGCGTAGACCAATTAGGTGCCTCGGGCATGTAGTGGAGATCGGCACGGAGCACGACCGCTCCGCGCCGATACCCGCTTGTGAGGCCACCATGACGGAAACCGTCGCGTTCCCTCAGGACCGCACGTGCCCCTACCACCCGCCCACCGCCTACGACCCGCTGCGCGAGGCGCGGCCGCTTTCCCGGGTCACGCTCTACGGCGGCCGCTCGGTGTGGGTCGTCACCGGACACACCGCCGCGCGCAGGCTGCTGACCGACCAGCGCCTGTCGACCGACTCCACGCACAAGGCGTTCCCGATACCGACGGAACGCTTCGCCGCCGTACGGGACCGGCGCCGCGCGGCGCTGCTGGGGTACGACGACCCTGAGCACAACGTCCAGCGGCGGATGCTGATCCCCAGCTTCTCGCTCAAGCGGACGGCGGACCTGCGGCCGCGCATCCAGCGGACCGTGGACGAGCTGCTCGACGCGATGGTGGAGCAGGGGCCGCCCGCCGAGCTGGTGTCGGCGTTCGCGCTGCCGGTGCCGTCCATCGTGATCTGCGATCTGCTCGGGGTGCCGTACGCCGACCACGAGTTCTTCGAGGCCCAGTCGCGCCGGCTCCTGCGGGGCCCGACGGCCGAGGACACGGTGGAGGCCCGCGACCTGCTGGAGGGCTACCTCGGCGATCTGGTTGACCACAAACGCGCCAATCCCGGGGACGGCGTGCTGGACGACCTGGTCGCGCAGCAGCTCGCGGCGGGGCACCTCGACAAGCAGCAGGTCGTCGAGCTGGCCTCGATCCTGCTCATCGCCGGTCACGAGACCACGGCGAACATGATCTCGCTGGGCACGTACACGCTGCTGCGGCACCCGGAGCAGCTGGCCGAGCTGAAGGCCGACCCGGGTCTGATGCCGGCGGCCGTGGAGGAGCTGCTGCGGTTCCTGTCGATCGCGGACGGGATGCTGCGGGTGGCCACGGAGGACATCGACGTCGACGGGGTGACCATCCGGGCGAACGACGGCGTGGTCTTCTCCACGTCCGTCATCAACCGCGACACGGCCGCGTACGCCGACCCGGACGCGCTGGACTGGCACCGCTCGGCCCGCCACCACGTGGCCTTCGGTTTCGGCATCCACCAGTGCCTGGGGCAGAACCTGGCGCGGGCGGAGATGGAGATCGCGCTGGCCTCCCTCTTCGACCGGCTGCCGGGGCTGCGGCTGGCGGCACCGGCGGAGGAGATCCCGTTCAAGCCGGGCGACACGATCCAGGGGATGCTGGAACTCCCCGTGACCTGGTGAGTTGATGTCCGGTATGCGAATTTCCATCGACAAGGACGTCTGCATCGGAGCGGGCCAGTGCGCGCTGACGGTGCCACGCGTCTTCACCCAGGACGACGACGGCTTCGGCGAACTGATGCCGGGCGCCGAGGACGGCGCCGGCGAGCCTTTGGTCCGCGAGGCGGCCCGCGCCTGCCCCGTGCAGGCGATCACCGTCTCGGACTAGGAGGCTCAGGGAGGCGGCGGCCCCGGGGCCTTGGGTTCCGGGGTCGCCGCCTCGCCCTTCTCGGGATGCGGCTGTTCGGCGAGGAGCATGATCCGCCTCAGCATGGCGTTGAGGCCGGCACGCTCCTCCTCGTTGAGCACGCCGAGCAGCCGGTACTCCTCGTGGCCCACCACGTCCATCGCACCCCGCCAGGTCGCGCGCCCCTCGGCGGTGAGCTCGGCGACGACGCGGCGGCGATCGGTGGTGGAGGGGGTTCGCCGGATGAGGCCGCGTCGTTCGAGGATGTCGAGGCGGCCGGTGACGGAGGCGGGCGCGAGGTCCAGGTCGGCGGCGAGCTCGGAGGGCGCGGCACTGCCGCCGCGGCCGGCGAGCTTGTGCAGGGTGTCGAACTCGTGGCGCTCCAGGCCGAAGTCGAGGAGCGACTGCTCGCGCACGCGGCGCAGATGGACGGAGAGCTTCGCCATCCGCGTGACCGCGCCCTCGATGTCCGGGTCCAGGCCGGGGAGCACGGGCAGCCACCGCGCCACGTGCGCGTCGGTCCAGTCGCGGCCGGGGCCGGGGGCCGGGGCTTCCTCGCGGTTCGTCGGCTCCATGCGGTGATCGTACGATGCGGCGTTTGTATTTCGGTGGCGAATTATTCGGTACCGAAGTACTTTCCCGTTCATGCCGCACACCCCGCATCCGCCGCACCCCCTGAGCACGCGCCCCTTCCGCCTCCTCTTCGCCGGACGAGCCCTGTCCTTCGTCGGTGACGCCGTCATCCCGGCCGCCCTCACCATCGCCGTCCACCAGGCGACCGGCTCCACCTCCGCGCTCGCGCTCGTCCTCGCCTGCGCGATGGTGCCCAAGCTGCTCCTGCTGCCTTTGGGCGGCGTGGTGGGCGACCGGTTCAACGCCCGCACCGTCGCGCTCACCACCGATCTCGTGCGCTGCGCCGCCCAACTCCTCGTCGGCCTCGAACTGCTCAGCGGCCGGCCCACTCTGTGGGTCATCGCCGCCGCCGGGGCGGTGGGCGGCGCGGCCGGGGCGTTCGCGATGCCGACGACCTCGCCGCTGGTCACGGGGACCGTCCCGCCGGACGGCCTGGGGCGCGCCAACGCCGCCATGGGAGTGGCGGGGAGCGTCGCCCGCCTGGGCGGACCCGCCCTCGCCGGGGTGCTCGTCGTCACCAGCGGCCCGGGCTGGGCGTTCGTCCTGGACGCCGCGACGTTCGCGGCCAGCGCCGCGCTGCTCGCCGCCGTACGCGTCGCCCACGTGCCGGTGGGGCGGCGGCCGTTCCTGGCGGATCTGCGGGAGGGGTGGCAGGAGGTGCGGAGTCGTGACTGGTACTGGACCAGCCTGGTGGCGCACGCCGCCTGGAACGGCGCGGCCGCGGTACTCATGACCCTGGGGCCGGCCGTCGCACTGACCCGGCTGGGGGGCGCCGGCACCTGGGTGGCGTTCCTCCAGGCCGGCGCGGTCGGACTGCTCCTCGGCTCGCTGCTGGCGGGGCGCGTGCGTCCCCGCCGCCCGGTACTGACGGCGAACCTGGGCCTCGCCACGTACGCCCTGCCCCTGGTGGCGCTGGCGGTGGCCGCGCCCGCGCCGCTGACCATCGCCGCGTACGGCGTCGCGCACATGGGTCTCGGCTTCCTGTCGCCGGTGTGGCAGACCACCGTCCAGCGGGCCATACCGCCGCACGCGCTCGCCCGCGTCACGTCGTACGACTGGCTGCTCTCGCTCGCCGCCATGCCGCTCGGCTACGCGCTCGCGCCGCCCGCCGCCGCGCTGTGGGGGCCCCAGGTCCCCCTCGCGGCCGCGGCACTGGCCGTGGCGGCGCTGTGCGCCGGCACGGCATTGGTACCGGGGGTCCGGCGGGTGACGGGGGTCACCCACCCCGGCGTTGAACGTGTTCAAACACAGGTCTAGAGTCAGTCCTGCCAGCTTTTGAACGCGTTCAAGGGAGGGTGGGGCATGGACCTCACTGTCGTCGCGTATGTCGTCTACCTGCTGATCAGCGTCGCGCTCACCATCTGGGTGGCGCGCACCCTCAGCCGAAACGGGCGGATCTTCCTCGCCGATGTGCTGAAGGGCGACGAGAAGCTCGCCGAGGCCGTCAACCACCTGCTGGTGGTCGGCTTCTACCTCGTCAACTTCGGCTTCGTCGCGCTGTACCTCAGCCAGGACGAAGCCGTCGCCAACGCCCGGCAGCTGTTCGAGGCGCTCTCGGTCAAGCTCGGGGTCGTGCTGCTCGTGCTCGGCGTGATGCACCTGGGCAACGTGTACGTGCTCAACAAGATCCGCCGGCGCGGTGCCATGGAGCGCCAGATGGTGCCGCCGGTGCCGCCGCAGGGCTGGACCGCGCCCGTGGCCGGCGCGTGAGCCGGCCGTGACGACCGTCCGGGTGGCGCCGCGCACGCCCGTGAAGCGGCTGACCGTGCTGTACGACGCGCAGTGCTCGCTCTGCGTCCACCTGCGGCACTGGCTGATGCGCCAGCCGCAGCTCGTCCCGCTGGACCTGGTGCCCGCCGCCTCGGAGGAGGCGCTGCGCCGGTTCCCGGGGCTGGACCACCGGTCGACCCTGAGGGAGATCACCGTCATCGGGGACGCCGGCCAGGTCTACCGCTCCACCGCCGCCTTCATCGTCTGCCTCTGGGCGCTGGCGGAGTACCGGGCCAAGGCCAACTGGCTCGCCACCCCCGCCGGCCTGCCGTTCGCCCGGGCCACCGTCCTCGCCGCCGCCAAGTGGCGTGCGTCGACGACGGGGTCCGGCTGCGAGGACGGGCGGTGCGAGGTGCCGGGGATGCCCGGTTAGGCTCGGTCACCGTGATGGACGAGAAGGACGAGAAGCGCGAGAACCACGAGAAGGACGAGACCGACGTGACGGCCAGGGCCAACGCTCCGGAAACCAAGGACGTGAAGCCGGCGAAGGCTACGCCCAAGGTCCCCACGGCGAAGGCCGCCACGGCGAAGGCGAAGGGTCCGCGCAGCGAGCAGACCCGCACCCTCATCCTCGAAACCGCGCTCCGGCTCTTCCAGGAGCGCGGGTACGACAAGACGACGATGCGGGCCATCGCCCAGGAGGCGGGCGTCTCCGTCGGCAACGCGTACTACTACTTCTCGTCCAAGGAGCACCTCGTCCAGGGCTTCTACGACCGGCTGGCCGCCGAGCACGAAGGCGCGGTCCAGCCGGTCCTCGCGGGCGACCCGGACCTGGCCGTCCGCATCCGCGACTCCCTGCTGACCTGGCTGGACGTCGCGGAGCAGTACCACCGCTTCGCCGCCCAGTTCTTCAAGAACGCCGCGGACCCCGAAAGCCCCCTCAGCCCCTTCTCACCCGAGTCGGTCGCCGCGCGCGAGGCCGTGATCTCCATCCACCGGCGGGTCCTGGCCGGCTCCGACACGAAGACCGCGCCCGAGCTGGAGGAGCTCCTCCCCCAGTTGATGTGGCTGATGCACATGGGCCTGGTCCTGTACTGGGTGTACGACCGCTCGGACCGCGCCGAGCGCAGCCGCCGCCTCGTCGAGCGCACGGCGCCCATCGCCGCCCGCGCCATCGCGCTCTCGCGCTTCCGGTTGCTGCGGCCCCTGGTGCGTCAGGTGCACGAGGTGCTGGAGGAGTTCCTGCCCGGCGGGGTCACGCCTGCTTCGACGCCAGCTCCACCAGCGTGATGTCGGAGGGCGCGCCGACGCGGACCGGCGGGCCCCACGCCCCGGCGCCGCGCGACACGTACAGCTGGGTGTCGCCGTACTGTTCGAGCCCGGCGAGGGTGGGGTTGGCGAGATCCGCGAGGAAGTTGCCGGGCCAGAGCTGACCGCCGTGGGTGTGGCCGGACAGCTGGAGGTCCACCCCGTGCCGGACGGCGTCGTGGATGACGACCGGCTGGTGCGCGAGCAGCACGGCGGCGCGGGCCCGGTCGCGGTCGCCGAGGGCCCGTACGAAGTCGGGGCCGTCGCCGTAGTTCTGGCCGGCGACGTCGTTGACCCCGGCCAGGTCGAAGCCCGCGATCTCGACGCGCTCGTTGCGCAGCGGGCGCAGCCCGAGCTCGCGTACGTGGTCGACCCACTCCTCGGCACCGGAGAAGTACTCGTGGTTGCCCGTCACGAAGAAGGAGCCGTCGCGGGCGCGGAGCTGCGCGAGCGGCTCGGCGGCGGGGCCCAGGTTCGCCACGCTGCCGTCGACGAGGTCGCCGACGACGGCGACGAGGTCGGGCTGGGCGGCGTTGATCGCGTCGACGATCCGCTGCGTGTGGCCGCGCCCGAGGATGGGCCCGAGGTGGATGTCGCTCACCACCGCGATCCGGTACCCGTGCGCCCGGCGCCCCAGCTTGGCGAGCGGCACCGTCACCCGCTTGACGCGCGGCCCGCTCAGGACGCCGTGGGCGCCGTACCCGACGGTGCCGAGCGCGACCCCGGCCGCCGCGCCGCCGACGACGCGCGAGACGAACAGCCGGCGGGAGAGGGCGGGCGCCGGGCCTGCGACCTCGGCCACGACGGGCTCCGCGGACTCCGCAGGCCCGGCGGGCTCCGCCGCTGCGGCGGGTTCGGCGACTGCGGCGGGTTTCGCGGGCCCGGCGGCTGCGGCGGCCAGGACGGCTCCGGCGGCCCGCGCGGTCCCGCACACCGGGGCCGCGTCCGGCACGGGCTCCGGCCGGACCAGGGGCTCCGGGGCCGCGGTGGCCCTGCCCGCCCGCCGCTCCAGCCGGCGCCGCAGCAGCGGCCGTACCGCCTCGCCCACCACCAGCGCCAGCACCACGTACAGCAGCAGCGCCAGCCACAGGAAGCCCGGCCAGGCCAGCACGCGCTGGAGCCAGAACGGCGCGCCGGCCCGGCCCGCCGTCAGGGCGCCGAGCGACAGCAGCGGCAGCACCACGGCCGCCACCGTGCCCGCCCGCCGCGCCAGGCTGCCGGGCAGCGTCACATCGCGCACCAGGCGCCGCCACACGTACCAGTGCACCCCGCCCAGCAGGCCGAGCACCACGACGATCGACAGCGAGACGAGCAGCACGGACACGGCCCTACCCCCTAGGCGCGGCGTGAGCCGCGACGCAGTGCGCGCACGCCGCGCAACCCGATGACCCCGACCACCGTCCCCAGAACAAAGGACGTCACGGCGAGCAGCAGATGAACCCAGAAGTACGCCGTCGGGTCGCCCGCGTCGTCGAAGGCGAGCCCGCTCGCGTCCTTCCACAGGTTCTTGATGAAAGTGATCCAGATGACCCAGCTCCACACCCCGAACGCGAGCAGGAACCAGGAGGCGGAGCGGCTGAGCTTCATGGAGCCAGTATCGCCACCCCAGACGGCGTGCCGTGCGCCGGGTCGGGTGTGGGTGGTATCACCAACCGTGAACGTTCCCTGTACGTTCTCGATCGTGCCCGCTCTGAAAAAGACCGCGTTGACGGTCACCGCCGCCGCGCTGCTCCCCGCCCTCACCGCCGTCCCCGCGTCGGCGGACACCAAGGAGGACAAGCAGCCCAAGCCGCCCGCGATCATGTCCACGGTCGGCGGCAAGGCGCTCGGCCGCCCGGGCACGCAGGTCAACCTGGCGCCCGGCGTACCGATCCTCCCCAAGGAGGTGACGGGCCGCTCCTGGATCGTCGCGGACGCGGAGAGCGGCGACGTGCTGGCCGCGCACAACGCGCACTGGCGGCTGCCCCCCGCCTCGACGCTCAAGATGCTCTTCGCGGACACGCTGCTGCCCAAGCTCGACAAGGCGAAGACGCACGTGGTGACCCAGCAGGACCTGGCGAAGGTGGGCGAGGGCTCCAGCCTCGTCGGCATCAAGGAGAAGCAGACGTACACCGTCCACGACCTGTGGCTCGGCGTCTTCCTGCGCTCCGGCAACGACGCCGTGCACGTCCTGTCCGGGATGAACGGCGGCATCGAGCGGACCGTCAAGGACATGAACGACCGCGCCGACGAGCTCCAGGCGCTCGACACCCACGTCGTCTCGCCGGACGGTTACGACGCCGAGGGCCAGGTCTCGTCCGCGTACGACCTCACGCTCATCGCGCGCAGCGGCATGCAGAAGAAGGACTTCAGGGAGTACTGCTCGACGCCGCGCGCGCAGTTCCCGGGGGAGCTGAAGCCCGGGGACAAGAAGCGCGCGACGTTCGAGATCCAGAACACCAACCGGCTGCTCACCGGCGACCTCGGCGTCCTGCCGTACAAGGGCATCGCGGGCGTGAAGAACGGCAGTACGACGCACGCGGGCGCCACCTTCACCGGGGTGGCCGAACGCAACGGCAAGGTGTTGCTGGTGACGGTCATGAACCCGTCCGCGAAGGAGGGTCACGCCGTCTACAAGGAGGCGGCGCGGCTGCTGGACTGGGGTTTCGCGGCGGCCGGGAAGGTGCGGCCGGTCGGTGAGCTGGTGCCGCCGAAGTCGGCGCGTACGGGCACCTCGCAGCAGCAGCAGATCGACACGGGCAACGGCGAGGCCGCGACGAAGGCGCCGGTCACCGCGTCGCAGACCGGCAGCGGTGGCGCCGGGACGGCGCTGGCGGTGGCGGGCGGGGCGCTGGCGCTGCTGGCGGGCGCGGTGTTCCTGGTCAATCGCCGCTGGCCGCTTCCGGAGCTCGTGCGCCGTCGTCGTCAGCCGGAGGACTCGGCTCTTTAGCGTCCTTGGAGCCGGTCGCCGTCCAGGCGGCGCAGAACAGCAGCAGCTTGGCGGTGAAGTTGATCCACAGCAGCAGCGCCACCGGCACGCCGAAGGCGCCGTACATCGACTTCGCCGCCACGCCGCTCATGTAGCCGCCGAGCAGCAGCTTCAGCGCCTCGAAGCCGACCGCGCCGATCAGCCCCGCGACGACGAGGCGGCGGCGCGGCGGCTGCACGCCCGGCAGCAGCGTCAGGACGTACAGCAGGATCAGGAAGTCGGCGAGGACGGCGGCCGCGAGCGCGCCGGCCTGGAGGAGTACGCCGCCGACGCCGCTCCCGGGGATGCCGAGCCGCTCGGCGGTCCAGCCGACGGCGGTGGATCCGAAGGCCGAGGCGGCGAGCGAGGCGAGGCCGATGGCGCCCAGGCCCGCGAGGATGACCGCGTCCTTGCCCTTGCGGGCGAAGGGGTTCCCTTCGTCGCAGTCGTCGATGCGCCAGACCGCGCGCAGGCAGTCGCGCACGGAGCCGACCCAGTTGATGCCGGTGAAGAGCAGCAGCGCACCGGCGACCAGGCTGACCGTACCGGCGTTGGCGATCAGGGTATGGAGGTCGAGCTGGTCGGAGATGCCGGGGACCTGCTCGGCGAGCTCGCCCTCCAGGCGGCGCACCTGCTCGTCGCTGAGGAGCGCCGCGCCGACGGTGGCGGTGAGCGTGATCAGCGGGAAGAGCGCCAGGAAGCTGGTGAAGGTGATCGCGGCGGCCAGGCGGGTCCAGTGGGCGCGGTCGAGGGTCTCGTACGAACGCCACGCGTGCGTCCGCAGGAACCGCGCCGCCCACGGGCCGATGACGGGGAGTTTGGTCAGCCAGTCCATGGGACCCGCCTACCCCCGTACTCCGAAGACCAGGGTTCTCGTCCCCCAGAAGCGCACGCCCGTGGCGAGAACCATGCCGACGCCGAGACCGGAGACGGTGTCGGCGAGCGGGGAGGTCAGCCCGAGGCCGTGGCGCGAGACGCCGAGGCAGGCCAACTGCACCGCGGCACCGGCGAGGTTGACGCCGAAGAACACCCCGTACCGGCGCAGGTGGAAGGCCTCGCGGCGGTACGTGCCGAGGGCGTTGCCCAGGTAGGCGACGGTGCAGCCGGCGAGGAAGGAGAGCGCCTTCGCGGCCGGCGGGTCGAGGGCCGTCCGGCGCAGCAGGAGGAAGACGGCGAGGTCGGCCGCGTACGCGACGGCGCCGACGCCGAGGAAGCCCAGGACCTCCCTCCTCGTCGTCCGCGTCGTCGTCCGCTTCAAAGGTCGGCGACCGCCATCCCGTACATCGCCGTCCATACGAGGCCGATGACGGCGAGGGGCCGGTCGCGCAGGACGACGTCCTCGGGCGCGCCGGCCGCGCCGCGGTCGGCGAAGACGGCGTAGCGGAGGACGGCGAGGATGAAGGCGATCATCGACAGCTGGCGCCAGGTGCCGCTGTTCTCCAGGGCCCACAGGCAGTAGCCGAGCACGGCCACCCCGGCGGCGAGCTGCCAGACGAAGCGGAGGTAGCCGGTGGTGTACTCGGTGAGCAGCGCGCGCGTGGTGCCGTTCCGGCCCGCCATCTGCACGGCTTCCGAGTACCGCTTGGCCGACACCATGAAGAGGGCGCCGAAGGCGGTGGTGATGAGGAACCAGCGGGAGAGCGGGATGGAGAGTGCGACGCCGCCGATCATGGCGCGCATGACGAAGCCGGTGGTGACGACGGCGAGATCGACGACGAGGACGTGCTTGAGGCGCAGGCAGTAGGCGAGCTGCATGAGCAGGTAGGCGGCGAGGAGCGCGGCCGTCATGGCGTTGCACAGCACGGCCCCGGCGAGGACCGCGCCGGCCGCGAGCGCGCCGCCCGCCGTGTACGCCACCGGTACGGGCACCTCGCCCGCGGCGACGGGACGGCGGCACTTGACGGGATGCGCGCGGTCGGCGTCGGCGTCGCGGGCGTCGTTGACGAGGTAGACGCCCGAGGCGGTGGCCGTGAACAGCAGGAACACCACGCCCAGCTGGAGCGCGGTGTGCCGCGAGACGAGCTCGCCCGCGGCCGCGGGGGCCGCGACGACGAGGACGTTCTTCACCCACTGCCGCGGGCGCGCCGCGCGCAGCACCCCGAGCCCCACGGTGCGGAGCGTGGGCTGCCGCACCGGGCGGGGGGCCGTCGCGCGCGGCCAGGGCGGGTCGGCGGCGCCGTGGGCCGTGCGGGGCGGGGGCGGGGCGGGGGGTGTCAGTCCGCTGCGGGCCTCACGCATCGCGCACCGCCCTCCCGCTGCTCGCCCGCCCGTCTCTCGCCCAGCCCGCGCCCGCGAGCCCCGTCGCCGCGCCGAGCAGCGCGCCCGCCGCCACGTCCGTCGGGTAGTGGACGCCCACCACCAGGCGGGACAGGCACATCGCGGCGGCCAGCGGCGCGGTCACGCGGCCGGCGCGGGGGCGGAGGGCGGCGAAGAGGAACGCCGCGGCGGTGGCGGAGGCGGCGTGGGAGCTGGGGAAGGAGTGCCTCCCGGCGGTGCGGACCAGCGCGGGCGCGTCGCTCGGGCGCGGCCGGCGCACCACCCGCTTGGCCCCCATGCTCACGACGTGCGCCGCGCCGACGAGCGCGGTGGCCCGCAGCCACGCCGTGCGCCGTTCCCGGTCGGCCGCCGCGCCCGCGAGCCCGGCCGCGAGCCACAGCGCCGCGTGCTCGCCGCCGGCCGACAGCGCCCGCGCGGCCACCGCCACGCCGGGCCTGCGGCGGCCCGCGCCGCGTGCGGCGGCGAGCAGCCGGTGGTCGACGTATCGCATCTGCCACCCCTTTCTGCACCCCTCTGCATCAGAGGCGACTGTCGCCCGCCGGGCGTCTCATCGCACGGACATCTTTCCTGACACTCGTTTAATCACCCATTTCGGGGAGTGTGGTGATACACAGCGCATCACGCGCCAAATCATCGGAAAGCCACATGGAACGGCTTACGGTCGCCCCATGCCCAGCGAGTCCGCCACCGAGTCCAGGCCCGAGCCCCTCACCGGCTGGGGCCGCACCGCCCCCACCGTCGCCCGCGTCGTACGCCCCCGCACGTACGGCGAGGCCGCCGCCGCCGTCCGTGACTGCGGCGTCCGCGGGTCCATCGCCCGCGGTCTGGGCCGGGCCTACGGCGACGCCGCGCAGAACGCGGGCGGCGCCGTCCTCGACATGACCGCGCTCAACCGCGTCCGCTCGCTCGACGCCGACGCGGGCGTCGTCGTCTGCGACGCGGGGGTCAGCCTCCACCACCTGATGGACGTGCTGCTCCCGCTCGGCTGGTTCGTCCCCGTCACCCCCGGCACCCGCCAGGTCACGGTCGGCGGAGCCGTCGCCGCCGACATCCACGGCAAGAACCACCACGTCTCCGGCTCCTTCACCCACCACGTACGCGCCCTCGAACTCCTCACCGCCGACGGCGAGATCCGTACCGTGCCGCCCGGCACCGACCTGTTCGACGCCACCGCCGGCGGCATGGGCCTCACCGGCGTGATCCTCTCCGCCACCCTCCGGCTGCTCCCCGTCGAGACGTCCCTGATGTCCGTCGACACCGAGCGCGCCCGCGACCTCGACGACCTCATGGCCCGCCTGGCCGCGACCGACCACCGCTACCGCTACTCCGTCGCCTGGATCGACCTCCTCGCGCGCGGCGCCGCCACCGGCCGCGCCGTCCTCACGCGGGGCGACCACGCCCCGTACGACGCCCTCCCGGCCCGCGCGCGGCGCCGTCCGCTCGCCTTCCGCACCGGGCAGCTGCCCCCGCCGCCGCACCTGCCCTTCCGCGACGGGCTGCTGGGCCGCTCCGGCGTCCGCGCCTTCAACGAGCTCTGGTACCGCAAGGCGCCGCGTCGCCCCCGCACCGGACAGCTCCAGCCGATCCCGGCCTTCTTCCACCCGCTCGACGGCGTGCCGCACTGGAACCGGGTCTACGGCCGCGCCGGCTTCGTCCAGTACCAGTTCGTCGTCCCGTACGGCCGCGAGGACGCCCTGCGCCGCGTCGTGCACCGGATCGCGCGCCGCCGCTGCCCCTCCTTCCTCGCCGTGCTGAAGCGCTTCGGCGAAGCCGGTACCGGCTGGCTGTCCTTCCCGATGCCGGGGTGGACGCTGGCGCTGGACATCCCGGCGGGGCTGCCGGGCCTGAGCGTGTTCCTCGACGAGCTCGACGAGGAGGTGGCGGAGGCGGGCGGCCGGGTCTACCTCGCCAAGGACTCCCGGATGCGTCCGGACGCGCTGCGCGCCATGTACCCCCGGCTGCCCGACTTCCTCGCGCTGCGGGCTCGCCTGGACCCGCACGCGGTCTTCACCTCGGACCTCGCCCGCCGCCTCGGCATGTAACTCGGCATGAAGGAGTACGTCGCCATGAAGGACGCCTTCGGCGCCCCCCAGTCCCTGCTCCTCCTCGGCGGTACGTCGGAGATCGCCCTCGCCACCGCCCGCCGCCTGATCGCCGGACGCACCCGCGCGGTGTGGCTCGCCGGGCGCCCCTCCCCCGCCCTGGAGGCGGCCGCCGCGTCGCTGCGGGAGCTCGGGGCCGTGGCGCACACCGTGCCGTTCGACGCCCTCGACACCGCCTCGCACGAGGAGACGCTCGGCAAGGTCTTCGCGGAGGGCGACGTCGACATGGTGCTGCTCGCCTTCGGCGTGCTGGGCGACCAGGCCCACGACGAGGTCGCGCCGACGGCCGCCGCGCAGGTCGCCCAGACCAACTACACCGGGGGTGTGTCCTCCGCCCTGACCTGCGCGAACGCCCTGCGCGCGCAGGGCCACGGCTCGCTCGTCGTGCTCTCCTCGGTGGCCGCCGAGCGGGCCCGCCGCGCCAACTTCGTCTACGGCTCCAGCAAGGCGGGCCTCGACGCCTTCGCCCAGGGCCTGGGCGACGCCCTGCACGGTACGGGCGTGCACGTCATGGTGGTCCGGCCCGGTTTCGTCCGCACCAGGATGACGGCCGGGCTCGCCGAGCCGCCGCTCGCGACGACCCCGGAGGCGGTCGCGTACGCCATCGAGCAGGGGCTGCGGCGGGACGCGGAGACGGTGTGGGTGCCGGGCGCGCTGCGCGCGGTCATGTCGGTCCTGCGGCACCTGCCGCGGCCGGTCTTCCGCCGGCTGCCGTTCTAGGCCTCTTAAGGCCGGGTGAGGTCAGCCGCGCGAGGCGGCCGGCTCGTCGACCGGTGAGCCCTGCGCGGGAACGCCGCCCTTGGACGGGCGGCCGGCGCCGAACTCGTACGCGTGCAGCTGCCGCCACACCCCGTCCGCGCCCTGTTCGTAGAGCGCGAAGGAGCCGACGGTCCACTCCGCCTCGAAGCCGGCGAGCTCGTCGTACGCCCGGTCCATCGCCTCGTCGGGGATGCCGTGCGCCACGGTGACGTGCGGGTGGTACGGGAACGCCAGCTCGCGCGCGAGCGGCCCGGCCGGGTCCCGGACCTGCTGCTGGAGCCAGGAGCACGCCGACGCGCCCTCCACGACCTGGACGAAGACGACCGGCGACAGCGGCCGGAACGTGCCCGTGCCGCTGAGGCGCATCGGGAAGGAGCGGCCGGCCGCCGCGACGGCGGCGAGGTGCGCCCGGACCTCGGGCAGCCGCGCCGCGTCGACCTCGGTCGGGGGCAGGAGCGTGACGTGGGTGGGGATGCCGTGCGCGGCGGGATCCCCGAAGCCCGCGCGCCGCTCCTGGAGCAGGCTGCCGTAGGGCTCCGGGACCGCGATCGAAACGCCGAGCGTTACGGTCCCCACGTCGTTCTCCTCACTCCTCGGTTCAGTCGTCCGGTGCGATGCGGCGCGTGCGCTGCGGTGCGGGTGCAGCGCCAGTGTGGCGGCTGCACCCGCCGCGTGGCCAGAGCCGTCGGGCCGCGGCGCGGGCCCGCTCGGTTCCGCTAGTGCTTGGCGGGCAGGAAGCCCATCCGGTCGTACGTCCGCGCCAGCGTCTCGCCGGCGACGGTCCGCGCCTTCTCCGCGCCCTTGGCCAGGATCGAGTCCAGCGTCTCCGGGTCGTCCAGGTATTCCTGCGTACGGGCCCGGAAGGGCGTGACGAAGTCCACGACGACGTCGGCGAGGTCCGTCTTCAGCGCGCCGTACAGCTTGCCCTCGTACGACCGCTCCAGGTCGGCGACGGAGGTGCCGGTGAGGGTGGACATGATGGTCAGGAGGTTGCTGACGCCCGGCTTCTCCTCCGGGTCGAAGCGGATCACGGTGTCGGTGTCCGTGACCGCGCTCCTCACCTTCTTCGCCGTCGTCTTCGGCTCGTCGAGCAGATTGATCAGGCCCTTCGGGGTGGACGCCGACTTGCTCATCTTGGCGGTCGGGTCCTGGAGGTCGTAGATCTTCGCCGTTTCCTTCAGGATGTACGGCGCCGGGATGGTGAACGTCTCACCGAAGCGGGCATTGAACCGCTCGGCGAGGTCCCGGGTCAGCTCGATGTGCTGGCGCTGGTCCTCGCCGACCGGCACCTCGTTGGCCTGGTAGAGCAGGATGTCCGCGACCTGGAGGATCGGGTACGTGAACAGGCCCACCGTGGCGCGGTCGGCGCCCTGCTTGGCGGCCTTGTCCTTGAACTGCGTCATCCGGCCGGCCTCGCCGAAGCCGGTGAGGCAGTTCATGACCCAGCCGAGCTGGGCGTGCTCGGGAACGTGGCTCTGGACGAAGAGCGTGCAGCGCTCCGGGTCGAGACCGGCCGCGAGAAGCTGGGCGGCGGCGAGCCGGGTGTTGGCGCGCAGCTCGGCGGGGTCCTGCGGGACGGTGATCGCGTGCAGGTCGACGACCATGTAGAAGGCGTCGTGGGACTCCTGCAGCGCGACCCACTGGCGGACCGCGCCGAGGTAGTTGCCGAGGTGGAACGAGCCGGCGGTGGGCTGGATTCCGGAGAGCACACGAGGACGTTGCGAGGCCATGCCCCTCATTCTCGCAGGTGCCACCGACAGCCGGTGAACGGATCCCGCCCGCCCTCTGCGACGAAGAACACAGGGAGCGGGCGGGCCGGCGGGCGGGTACGGGTCAGACCGGAAGGCCCGGGGCGGGGTGGGCGGCCATCAGGTCGGCGACCTCGGCGCGGATCTTGGCCAGGGAGTCCTCGTCCCCGGTCCGTGCCGCGGTGACGCCCCGGTCGATCCAGTCGGCGACGGCCGCCATGTGGTCGGTGCCCAGACCGCGCGAGGTCAGGGACGGGGTGCCGATGCGGATGCCGGAGGGGTCGAAGGGCTTGCGCGGGTCGTAGGGGACGGTGTTGTAGTTCACGACGATCCCCGCCCGGTCGAGGGCCTTCGCGGCGACCTTGCCCGGTACGTCCTTGGGGGTGAGGTCCATCAGGATCAGGTGGTTGTCGGTGCCGCCGGAGACGAGGTCGAAGCCGCGCGCGAGCAGCTCGGCGGCGAGGGCCTGGGCGTTGGCGACGACCGCGTGGGCGTAGTCCCGGAAGGACGGCTGGGCGGCCTCGTGGAGGGCGACGGCGATGGCCGCGGTGGTCTGGTTGTGGGGGCCGCCCTGGAGGCCCGGGAAGACCGCCTTGTCGATGGCCTTGGCGTGCTCCTCGCGGGACATCAGCATCGCGCCGCGCGGCCCGCGCAGGGTCTTGTGCGTGGTCGTGGAGATGACGTCCGCGTGCGGCACGGGCGAGGGGTGGGCGCCGCCCGCGATCAGGCCCGCGATGTGCGCGACGTCGGCGACGAGCACGGAGCCCGCCTCCCGGGCGATCTCCGCGAAGGCGGCGAAGTCGATGGTCCGGGGCAGCGCGGTGCCGCCACAGAAGATGATCTTCGGCCGCTCCGCGAGGGCGAGGTCGCGCACCTGGTCGAAGTCGATGAGCCCGGTGTCCTGGCGTACGCCGTACTGCACGCCGCGGAACCAGGTGCCGGTCGCGGAGACGCCCCACCCGTGGGTGAGGTGGCCGCCCATCGGGAGGGCCATGCCCATCACGGTGTCGCCCGGCTGGGCGAAGGCCAGGTACACGGCGAGGTTGGCCGGGGAGCCGGAGTACGGCTGGACGTTGGCGTGGTCGACGCCGAAGAGGGCCTTGGCGCGGCCGACGGCGAGCCGTTCGACCTGGTCGATGTTCTGCTGGCCCTCGTAGTAGCGGCGCCCGGCGTAGCCCTCGCTGTACTTGTTCTGCAGGACGGTGCCGGAGGCCTCCAGCACCGCCTCGGAGACGTAGTTCTCGCTGGGGATCAGGCGCAGGGTCTCGGCCTGCAGCCGCTCCTCGGCACCGACGAGCGCGGCCAGTTCGGGATCGGCGGCGGAAAGGGCCGGGTGGTGCGGGGGAAGGGAAACGTCGGTCATGGCGTCCTCCAAGGGGCCGGCAGCACTCACATCCAACGAGGTCCCCAGGCGGGCGGCACCTCGAGCGGTCTGCCGCGCACGACTTCCCCGGGGTCGCTTCCCCGTACGCCAGTCGCCGTGCGTACGGCCCACCTTAGCGGGCGCGTCGCACGGAGGTTTCCCGGTCCACATCGCGAGCGACGATAGAGAGGGGTGCACCCAGGCACCCGGCCGCAGGACGAACGGAGATCCCGTGTCGAGAACGCAAGACGTGATCGCTTCCGCGGAGGCGCGCAGCGCGCACAACTACCACCCGTTGCCCGTCGTCATCGCCTCGGCGGAGGGGGCGTGGATGACGGACGTCGAGGGGCGCCGCTTCCTCGACATGCTCGCCGGTTACTCGGCGCTCAACTTCGGCCATGGCAACCGGCGGCTGATCGAGGCCGCCAAGGCCCAGCTGGAGCGGGTGACGCTGACTTCCCGCGCCTTCCACCACGACCGGTTCGCCGACTTCTGCGCGCAGCTGGCCGACCTGTGCGGCATGGAGATGGTCCTGCCGATGAACACGGGCGCCGAGGCGATCGAGACCGCCGTGAAGACCGCCCGCAAGTGGGGCTACCGCGTCAAGGGCGTCCCCGACGGCACGGCCAAGATCATCGTGGCGGCGGACAACTTCCACGGCCGGACGACCACGATCGTCAGCTTCTCGACCGACCCGGAGGCGCGCGCGGACTACGGCCCGTACACGCCGGGGTTCGAGATCGTGCCGTACGGCGACGCCACCGCGCTCCAGGAGGCGATGACCGACAACACCGTGGCCGTGCTCCTGGAGCCGATCCAGGGCGAGGCCGGGGTGCTGGTGCCGCCGCCCGGCTACCTGGCCCGGGTCCGGGAGCTGACCCGGGAGCGGAACGTGCTGTTCATCGCGGACGAGATCCAGTCGGGCCTCGGGCGCACGGGCCGGACGTTCGCCTGCGAGCACGAGGGCGTGGTGCCCGACATGTACGTGCTCGGCAAGGCGCTCGGCGGCGGCGTGGTGCCGGTGTCGGCGGTGGTGTCGAGCGCGGCGGTGCTCGGGGTGCACCGGCCGGGCGAGCACGGCTCGACGTTCGGCGGCAACCCGCTGGCGTGCGCCGTGGCGCTGGAGGTGATCGCGATGCTGCGCACCGGCGAGTACCAGCAGCGGGCGGCCGAGCTGGGCGACCACCTCCACCACGAGCTGGGGCTGCTGGTGGGCGGTGGCGCCGTGGAGGCCGTGCGCGGGCGGGGCCTGTGGGCGGGCGTCGACATCGTGCCGAGCCTGGGCACCGGCCGGCAGATCTCCGAGAGGCTGATGGAGCGCGGGGTGCTGGTGAAGGACACCCACGGGTCGACGATCCGGATCGCCCCGCCGCTGGTGATCGGCAAGGAGGACCTGGACTGGGCGCTGGAGCAGCTGCGTGCCGTCCTGAAGGCGGGCCCTACAGGATGACGTGCGGCAGGAAGCGGGCGTACTCGTCCGTGACCAGCCCGGACGACTCCCGGATGCCGAGACCCGCAGCCTCGTCCTCGACGACCCACGCGCCGAGCACGACGCGGTTCCCGTCGAAGTCGGGCAGCGGGGCCAGCTCCTGGTAGCAGCACGGCTCCTCGCGGATGACGGCATCGGCGCCGGGTTCGTGGATCGTGACCCCGGCGCCCTCCCGGCCGAGCAGCGGCTTGGCGACGTAACCGGGTCCGGAGGGGCCGGCCAGTTCGCGGGGGCCGTCGAGGTAGGCGGGGAGCAGGTTCGGGTGGCCGGGGTACAGCTCCCACAGGATCGCCAGCAGCGCCTTGTTGGAGAGGAGCATCTTCCAGGCGGGCTCGATCCAGCAGGTGGTGCCGGTGCCGCCGCCGTTGTCGAGGGTGTCGATGACGTGCCGGCCGAAGGGGTCGGTGGTCAGCCACTCCCACGGGTAGAGCTTGAAGCAGCTGCGGATGAAGCGCAGCCGGTCGTCCACGAAGCGGCCGGAGAGCCGGTCCCAGCCGATCTGCTCGACCGACAGCGCCTCGGTGTCGAGCCCGGCCTGCTGGGCCGTCTCGCGCAGGTACGCGACGGTCATCAGGTCCTCGCCGAGCTCGTCGCCGTCCGAGTGCACGAAGTGGACCGGGCCCGGCGGCAGCAGGGCGGCCTGCCGCTTCCAGGCGTCGACGAGCCGCTCGTGGAGGGAGTTCCACTGGTCGGCGCCGGGGAAGCGGTCCTCCATCCAGAACCACTGGGGGCTGGCCGCCTCCACGAGGGAGGTGGGCGTGTCGGCGTTGTACTCCAGCATCTTGGCCGGGCCCGTACCGTCGTAGCGCAGGTCGAACCGCCCGTAGAGGGAGGGGAGTTCGGCGCGGCGGCGCCAGGACTCGGCGACGAGCCCGGCGAGGCGCGGGTTGGTGATCCCGAGGTCGGCGAACCGGTCGTGCTCCACGATGTGGGCGGCCGCCGCGAGGCACATGGCGTGCAGCTCCTCGACGACCTCCTCCAGCGCCTCCACCTCGGGCAGCGAGAAGACGTAGTACGCGCTCTCGTCCCAGTACGGGCGCAGGGAGCCGTCGGGGAAGCGGGTGAGGGGATAGACGAGCCCCTGCTCCTCGACCGTCCGCTGCCAGTCGGGGCGCGGCTCGATGGTGAAACGCTGCATCGCGTGACCTCGTCCCCGGGCTCAGCCGCCGCCGGAGCCCGACGAGGAGCAGCCGAAGCCGCCGCGCTCGACGGCCGACTTGTCGAAGCTGCCGCCGGAGACCTTGCCCTTGTCGACGGTGCCGCCGTAGTAGTACTGGCCGCGGGGCGTACTGGTGCTCTCGCACTCGTAACTGGGGAGCTTCTCGCGCGTGACCGGGTCGACGCAGCGCTTGTCCGGCTCGGAGCCGCAGGACGTCAGCGTCGCCGCGAGCACCCCCATACCGCCGAGCACGACCGTGCTCGACCTCAGCCTGCGCATGCGCCCACCCTCCCGTTACTCACCAACACGACCATGGACGGCACAGATTAGAGGTCCGGCGCGCGACCCGGGAGGGCGGGTCCGGGAACGGCGCTCAGGGCAGTACCCGGCACAGCGCGTCCAGTGCGCCGGCCCACGCGCTGTCGGTCGGCGTCCCGTACCCGACGACCAGCCCGTCCCGGGTCCGCTGGACGTGCGGGTTCCGGAATCCGTCGAGGCCCTGGAGGGCGAGGCCCTGCCAGGCGGCGGCCTGGACGACGGAGCGTTCGGTGCCGGGCGGCAGTTCGAGGACGGCGTGGAGCCCGGCGGCGATGCCGCTGACCTCGATGTGCGGGGCCCGTTCGGCGAGCGCCGCCACCAGCTGGTCGCGCCGCCGCCGGTAGCGCAGCCGCATGGACCGTACGTGCCGGTCGTACGCGCCCGAGGAGACGAACTCCGCGAGCGTGAGCTGGTCCAGCGCGCCGGACGCCCAGTCGACGGGGCCCTTCGCCTCCGCGACCTCGCCCGCCAGCGCTTCGGGCAGCACCATCCACGCGAGCCGCAGGCCCGGCGTCAGCGACTTGCTCGCCGTGCCGAAGTACACCACCCGCTCCGGGTCCAGGCCCTGGAGGGCGCCGACCGGCTGCCGGTCGTAGCGGAACTCGCCGTCGTAGTCGTCCTCCAGGATCAGCGCACCGGCGCGCCGCGCCCAGTCGACGGCCGCCGCGCGCCGCTCGGGCGGCAGGGCGCCGCCCAGCGGGAACTGGTGGGCCGGCGTGATGAGCACCGCGCCCTGGGCGCCCAACGCGTCCGTGCGGGTGCCCTGTTCGTCGAGGGGCAGCGCGGTGGTGCGCAGCCCGGCGTCGGCGAGGATGTTCCAGTGGACGTCGAGGCCGTACGACTCGACGGCGACGTCCCGTACGCGGCGTGCGCGCAGCACCTTGGCCATCAGCATCAGCCCGTGGACGAAGCCGGAGCAGATCACGATCCGGTCGGGGTGGGCGTGGACGCCGCGCGCCCGGGCGAGGTAGTCGGCGAGGACGGTGCGCAGCTCGATCCGGCCGCGCGGGTCGCCGTAGCCGAAGGCGTCGTGCGGGGCGGCCGTCAGCGCGCGGCGCGCCGCCTTGAGCCACTCGCCGCGCGGGAAGGAGCCGAGGTCGGGTACGCCGGGGTGGAGGTTGTGGAGGGCGCCGCGCCGGGGCCGGACCCGTGCGGACGCGGCCACCGCGGGGGCGGCCTGCCGGGGCCGGGCCCGTGGGGCGGCGCGGCGGGCGACACGCGTGCCGGAGCCCTGGCGGGCGGTCAGCCAGCCCTCGGCGACGAGCTCGGCGTACGCGTCGGCGACCGTGTTGCGGGCGACGCCCAGGTCGGCGGCGAGTGAACGGGACGACGGCAGCCGGGTGCCGGGGGCGAGCCGCCCGGTGCGTACGGCCTCGCGCAGGGCGTCCATGAGTCCGGCGCGCAGCCGGGGACCGCGCAGCTCAAGGTGCAGGTCGGCACCGACGGTGACACGGGCGGCTACCGCCGCATTGGCCCAGGGATCCGTCATGGAAATGGACCATAGCGCCGTGCCATCCGGCCCGTACGGTCGGAGCCATGACGACGGACAACGCCATCGAGGCCAACCACGCCGACCACGGTCAGGGCCACGCTCCCGAACACACCCCCCGCCTCGACTGGGCCACGCACGCGCCCGAGGTCTACAAGGCCATGACCAGGCTGGACGCGGCGAGCCGCCGGGGTCTCGACCCGCTCCTCCTCGAACTGGTCAAGATCCGCGCCTCGCAGCTCAACCGCTGCGCGCTCTGCCTCGACATGCACACCAAGGACGCGCTGGCGGCGGGTGAGTCGGTGGAGCGGATCGTCCAGCTCAGCGCCTGGGAGGAGTCGCGGCACTTCTACACCGAGAAGGAGCTGGCCGCGCTCGAACTGACCGAGGCGGTCACGGTCCTGACGGACGGCTTCGTACCGGACGAGGTGTACGAGAAGGCCGCGCTCCACTTCAAGGAGGCCGAACTGGCGCAGCTCATCGCGGCGATCACGGTCATCAACGCCTGGAACCGCTTCGGCGTGGCCACCCGCCAGGTCCCGGGCCACTACACCCCGGGGCAGTTCAACCACTGAGGGGGCGGCCTGGGCGCGATACGGGCCGGCCGGCTCACCGGCCGCCCGAGACCCGCAGGACCGTGCCGGTGGTGTACGAGGCGTCGGGCGACAGCAGCCAGGCGACGGCGGCGGCGACCTCGGAGGCTTCGCCGGGCCGGCCGAGGGGGATCGCGGCGGCGGCCTTGGCCGGGCGGTCGGGGTCGCCCATGGCGGCGTGCATGTCGGTGTCGATGATTCCGGGGGCGACCGCGTTGACCCGGATGCCGGCCGGGCCCAGTTCCTTGGAGAGGCCGACGGTCAGGGCGTCGGTGGCGGCCTTGGTGGCGGCGTAGTGGACGTAGTCGCCGGGGCTGCCGAGCGTCGCGGCGGCCGACGAGATGTTGACGATGGCGCCGCCGGACCGCCCGGGCGCCGCCATCTCGCGGGCGGCTCTGCGGCAGCACAGCAGGTAGCCGAGGAGGTTCACCTCGACGACCCGCCGCAGGTCCTCGGTGCGGGCGTCGGCGAGCCGGCCCAGCGGGCCCGTCACGCCCGCGTTGTTCACCAGGCCGGTGACCGGGCCGAGCTCGGCCGCCGCGGTGTCGAAGAGCCGCTCCACGTCCGCCTCGGCGGAGGTGTCGGCCCGTACGGTGACGCACCGCGCCCCGGCCGCGCGCGCGGCGGCCGCGGTCCGCTCGGCGGCGCCGGCGTCGCGGACGTACCCCAGGACGAGGTCGTGTCCGTCGCGGGCCAGCCGGACGCAGGTGGCCGCGCCGATGCCCCGGCTGCCGCCGGTGACGACCGTGACCGGACGTGCCACGCGCCCCTCCCAAGATCGCTTGCGTGAGCCCGACATTAGCACCGCACCATTTGCCCGATTAACCTAGTTTCGTGGACTCGTATCCGACCCGTGGTGGTGGAGTACGCGGCGCAGTACGCGCCGAGATCCTCGCCTCCTGGGAGCGATCGCAGTCGCTGGGCATCGCCACCGAGGGCGTGGCGCTGCCCGTCGAGAGCGACCTGGACCCCGACTCGAGGCTGGTCAGGGCCGCCGCGCCGGTGCTGGAGGGACTGTGCCGCCGGTTCGCGGGCCTGCCGGTCACGGTGGTGCTGGCCGACGCCCGGGCGAACATCGTGGAGCGGTGGGGCGACCCGGTCGGCCTGGAGCTCATGAACGAGGCGTCCCTGATCACGGGCGCCAACGTCGACGAGCGCTTCATGGGCACCAGCAGCGTCAGCATGGTCCTGAGCACCCGGTCACCGTTCGTGGTCGTCGGCCACGAGCACTTCCTGCACAACCTCAAGAACCTGACCTGCATGGCCGCCCCGGTGTTCGACCCCGTGGGCGGTACGGTCCAGGGCGCCGTCAACGTCTCCGTCCCCGAGGAGCTCGCCGAGCCGGGCATGGCCGTCCTGCTCCAGGACGCCACCGACCGCATCGCCGAGCGGCTGCTGGAGCTCGGCTCCGCGAAGGAGCGCGAGCTCGTGCGCTCCTTCCTCCGGGACCGCCAGCGCGGCGCGCACGCCCGCCTCGACGTGCACTCCGGCGAGCTGGCCGGACCCGGCGGTGAGGCGCCCCGGCTGGCCCGGCGGGAGCGGCTCGCCCTGCTGGAGGCCGCGGTCCAGCTGATCTCCTCGAACGACGAGTCCTTCGCCGAGGTCACCCTGGCGGGCGGCCGCGTCGCCGCGCTGCGCCGCAGGTCGCTGCGGCACGGCGACGCGGAGGGCGCGGCGGTCGAGGTCAGCTTCCTGCCCGACGTACGGCGTACGTCCCTGCCGACGGTGACGACTGCGAGGTCGATGACGACCGCCACCCCCTCAGCCGCCACGAGCTTGGCGACCGCCCCCGACGGGCGGGAGGTGCCACTGCTCCACCGGCCGCCCGCCCCCGCCGGTCCTCCGGAACCACAGGAGCGGCACGAGCCGCAGGAACCACAAGAACCACAGGAACCGCAGGAACCGGCGGGCAGCCGCCCCGACGCGTGGCTCCTGCTGGTGGGCGAACCGGGCGTCGGCCGCCTCGCCGCCGAGGCCCGCCGGCGGCTGGGCCTCCTGAACGAAGCCGGCGTACGCGTCGGCACCACGCTCGACATGCGGCGCACCGCCGAGGAGCTGGCCGAGATCGCGGTACCGCGCTTCGCCGACCTCGTCGTGGTGGATCTCGTCGACAGCGTCCTGGCGGGCGAGGAGCCGCCACCGGGCCCGCTGGCCCCGGGGGCCGGGCTGTCCCGGACCGCCGCCTGGACGGCCGAGGACGCCGCCGAGGGCACCGGCGCCGCGGGCCACGCCCCCGCGCGGGGCGTCGGCCGGCCCGTCCACTACGCGCCCGGCACCCCGCAGGCCCGCTGCCTCGGCACCGGGCAGCCGGTCGCCGACTCGGTGCCGGCCGCGGCCGCGGCGGCCTCCTCCGTGGGCGGCGCCCACCCCGTCGAGCTTCTCGGCGAGGGCGTGCACTCCTACCTGGGCGCGCCGCTGTGCGCCCGGGGCGCCATCCTCGGGCTCGCGGGCTTCTACCGCCGCGGCCGGGACAGGCCGTACGAAGAGGACGACCTCACCCTGGCGGGCGAGCTCGCGGCGCGCGCCGCGATCAGCGTGGACAACGCGCGCCGCTTCAGCCGGGAGCGCAACGCCTCCCTCACCCTCCAGCGCAGCCTGCTCCCCCGCGACCTGCCCCGGCTGACCGCCGCCGAGCTCGCCTTCCGGTACCTGCCCGCCGACGTCGGCACCGGCGTCGGGGTGGGCGGGGACTGGTTCGACGCGATCCCGCTGTCCGGGATGCGCGTGGCCCTGGTCGTCGGGGACGTCGCCGGGCACGGCCTCCAGGCGGCGGCCACCATGGGCCGCCTGCGTACCGCCGTCCGCACCCTGGCCGGACTGGACCTGCCGCCCGAGGAGGTCCTGGCCCACCTGGACGAACTGATCGGCCGCTCCTCCGAGACGCCGTCGGACACGCCGCCCGGCTCCAGCCCGGTGGAGGAGGTGGACCCCGCCATGGCGGCGACCTGCCTGTACGCGGTGTACGACCCGGTGACCTGCCGCTGTACGGCCGCCCGGGCCGGGCATCCGCCGCCCGCCGTGGTCGCGCCGGACGGCACGGCACGCCTGATCGACCTCCCGGCCGGCCCGCCGCTCGGACTCGGCGGACTCCAGCCGTACGAGTCCGCCTCCGTCGACCTCGCCCCGGACAGCCTCCTGGCGCTGTACACCGACGGCCTGCTCAAGGAGGAGCGCGGCCACGAGATCTCCGACGCGCGCACGAGCCGGCTGCTGGCCGCGCTGAGCGACGAGGGGCCGAGGTCGCTGGACCGGACGTGCGACCGGATCACGGAGACCGTGCTGCCCGGCGGGCCGCGCGACGACGTGGCGCTGCTGCTGGCCCGCGTCCACGCCCTCCCGGAGGACCGGGTGGCCTGCTGGGAGCTGCCCGCCGACCCCTCCGTGGTGGCCGAGGCCCGGTCGCTCGTACGCCGCAAGCTCATCGACTGGGACCTCGCGCACCTGGAGTTCACCACGGGACTGGTGGTGAGCGAGCTGGTGACCAACGCCGTGCGCTACGGCGGCAAGGGGCCGGTGGCGCTGCGGCTGCTGCGTGACGGGACGCTGATCTGCGAGGTGTCCGACCACAGCAACTCCTCCCCGCGCATCCGGCGCGCCGCCACCACCGAGGAGGGCGGGCGGGGCTTGTTCCTGGTGGCGCAGTTCACCAAGAGCTGGGGCGCCCGCTACATGCCGCAGGGAAAGACGGTGTGGGCGGAGCAGGTCGCGCACACCGAACGCCGGCTGCCGGAGGCGGACGAGCATGCGCTGCTGGACATGTTCGACGACCTGGGCTGAGCCCCGGGCGGGCCCCGGCGCCACCCCCGCCACCGGCGGCACCGGGAGGGCGCCGTGACCGCGGACCCCGGCGCGGACCTCGACGCGGCCCTCGGCGAGACCATGCGCCGTACCGGCGCGTCCATCGGCGCCTTCTACCTGCTGCTCCCGGAGGAGCAGGTGCTGCGGCTGGTCGTGGTCGGCGGTGTGCCCGGTGAGCTGGCCGGGCCGTGGACGCGGGTCGCGACAGCCGCACCGGCGCCCGTGGCGGACGCGGTCCGGGAAAACCGCTTCGTCTGGGTCGGCGGGCAGGAGGAGATGACCCGTACGTATCCGCGTACCGCGGTGGCCCTGCCGTACCCGCTCGCGCTGGCCGCCGTGCCGGTCGCCGGTGACCGCTGCTGGGGTGCGCTGCTGCTGATGTGGCCCGGGGACCACCCGCCGCGCACGACCCGGCGCGAACGCGGCCACATCACCTCCAGCAGCCGCCGGCTGGCCCGGTTGCTCGACGAGGCCGCGCACGCGGGCCGCCCGGTGACGGCGCCCGAGAAGCCGCGCGTCCTGCCCGCCGACTCCTCGGTCCGGCCGGCTGCGCCTGCGGCCACGGAACCGGGGGCAGCGCATCCGGCGGCTCCCCGACCGGCTGCGGCGCAACCCGCGTTCGCCGCCGCCGACTTCGCCGCCGCCGACTTCGCGGAGCGGCTGCCGGAGGGCTGCTGCGGGCTGGATCTCCAGGGGCGCGTCACGTTCCTGACCGCCAGGGGCGCCGAGCTGCTCGGGCGCGGCACCGAGAGCCTGCTGGGCACCATGCCGTGGCACTCGCTGCCGTGGCTCGACGACCCGGTGTACGAGGACCGCTACCGCGCGGCGGTCCTGAGCCGCCGGCCCGTGTCGTTCACCGCCTGCCGTCCGCCCGACCAGTGGCTGGACTTCCGGCTGTACCCGGACGCGAGCGGCATCAGCGTACGCATCACCCCGTCGAGCACCGGGCCCCGCCCGGCGGCGGGCCCCACGCCCGACGCCACACCGGGGCGGGAGCCCGACCCGGACGCGGACCAGCCGCTTCCGGCGGTGGCACCGGCGCGGGCGGGGCAGCTGTACCAGCTGTTGCACCTGGCGGCCGCGCTGACCGAGGCCGTCGGGGTGCAGGACGTGGTGGACAAGGTCGCCGACCAGATCATGCCGGCCTTCGGGGCCCACGGCCTGGTGCTGTCCACCGCCGACTCCGGGCGGCTGCGGATCACCGGCTCGCGCGGGTATCCGCAACACGTCATCGACCGCCTCGACGGCCTCCCCCTCGACACGCGCCTCACCCCGGCGGGGCGCGCCCTCGCCACCGGGGTGCCGTCGTTCTTCACGCACCCCGACGAGATGGCGCGCATCTACCCGGAGGCGCCGCTCATCAGCGGCAAGCAGGCGTGGGCGTTCCTGCCGCTGATCATCTCCGGTCGCCCGGTCGGCATCTGCGTCCTCACGTACGACCACCCGAGGCCCTTCCCCGCCGAGGAGCGCGCCGTCCTGACCTCGCTCGCGGGGCTGATCGCGCAGGCGCTGGACCGGGCGCGGCTGTACGACGCCAAGCACCAGCTCGCCCACGGCCTCCAGCAGGCACTGCTGCCCCACACCCTGCCCGCCGTGACGGGCCTGAGCGTCGCCGCCCGCTACCTGCCCGCCACACGGGGCATGGACATCGGCGGCGACTTCTACGACCTGATCCGCCTCGACGCCACGACGGCGGCGGCCGTCATCGGCGACGTCCAGGGCCACAACGTCTCCGCCGCCGCGCTCATGGGCCAGGTCCGTACGGCCGTCCACACCCACGCGACCGCCGGTGCGGCACCCGACGAGGTGCTGGCGCGCACCAACCGCCTGCTCCTCGACCTCGACCCGGGCCTCTTCACCACCTGCCTGTACGCGCACCTCGACCTGGGCAACCGCCGCGCCCGCCTGGTCAGCGCGGGCCACCCGCCGCCGCTGCTGCGCCACCCGGACGGCCCCGCCCACCCCCTGGACGTCCCGCCGGGCCCGGTCCTCGGGGTCGCCCCGGACGCCACGTACCCGGTGACGGACATCCCGCTCCGCTCCGGCACCCTGCTGGCCCTCTACACGGACGGCCTGGTCGAAACGGCCGGTACGGACATCGAGGACGCCATCGTCGAGGTCGCGGCCCACCTCGACGAACGGCCCGCGGACGAGGATCTCGAGCGGGTCCTGGCCGCCCTGCTCCACCACGCCCGGCCCACGCACCACCGCACCGACGACATCGCGCTGATGCTGCTGCGGGCGACGGGCGCGTAAAGGGGGGCGGGAGCGTAAAGGGGGGCGGGGCTCCGGCGGTCACGCCGGAGCCCCGTTAGGGGTGCGGATCAGCTGGTCGGGAAGGAGTCGGGGGTGCTGATCCGGCTCTTGAGCAGCGCACCGGACTCGGTCAGGACAGCGCTGCTGCTGTAGTCGGTGCCGTTGCAGGTGCCGGGCTTGAAGGCGGCACTGCCCTCGTTGGCGTCGGAGTAGGTCCAGTTCGCGTAGCCGATCTTGTGCTGGTCGAGCAGGTCCAGCCAGGCCTTGCTGCTGGCCTGGTCCACCGCTCCGCCGCCGGTGTAGGTGACCGTGCCGAACTCGGTCACGAACAGCGGCAGCTTCGAGGCCGCCCGGCTCACGGTGGCGCGGTAGTTGTCCTGGTGGCTCGCGGCGTAGAAGTGGAACGCGTACATGATGTTGGTGGCGTTGACCGGGTTGTTGATGATCTCGGTCTCGTTGGAGCCGTCCGAGACGCCCAGCGAGGACCAGCCGCGGGTGCCGACGATGACGACGGCGTCGGGGTCGGCGGCCCGGATCACCGGGATGACCTGCTCGGCGTAGCTCTTGATGGCCGCCCAGCTCACGCCGTTGGGCTCGTTGGCGATCTCGTAGATCACGTTCTTCTTGCCGGCGTTGCGGGCGGCGACGGACGCGAAGAACGTCTTCGCACGCTCGATGTTGTAGTTGGGGTCACCCGGCGTCAGGGTGTGGAAGTCGATCATGGCGTACATGCCGCGCGCCTCGGCCATGTCGACGAGGCTGTTGACGCGGGCGGTGAAGCCCGCCGGGTCGGTCTCGTAACCGCCCTCCTGCACGTACATGGCGATGCGGAACAGGTCCGACTTCCAGTCCTTCGCCAGCGCGTCCAGGGACGCGTTGTTGTAGCACTTACTGAACCACTGGATGCCGTGCGTGCTCATGCCGCGCAGCTGGATGGGGCGGTTGTACTGGTTGCAGAGGTTCACACCGCACACGTGCAGCTGTCCGTTGATGCTCACGGGGGTGCCGGTGCCCGGGTTGGGGTTGGGGTCGGGCGGGGGTTCCTCACCGCCGACGGAGCCCGTGCAGGCTACGCCGTTGAGCGTGAAGGCCGTGGGCTTGGGGTTGGCGCCCGTGAACGAGCCGGTGAAGCCCAGGTCGGCGGCCGCGCCGGTGGCCAGGGTGCGGTTCCAGTCGACCCCGGCGGCGCTGACCGTGGAACCGGACTGCGACCAGGTGGCGTTCCAGCCCTGGACGACCTTCTGCCCGGCGTCCGGCAGGGTGAACTTGAGCGTCCATCCGGTGATGGGGGAGCCCAGGTTGGTCACCTTCACCCCGGCCTGGAAGCCGCCCTGCCACTGGTTGGTGATCGTGTAGTCGACCTTGCACCCGGTGGCCGCGGCGGCCGGGGGGCTCGCCAGTGCGGTGAGGCCCAGAGCCGTCGCGCAGGTGGCGAGTAAGGCCACAAAGCGTTTCATCGCGTTCTCCTCGTGCGAAGCGGATACGAGCACGATGGGAGCGCTCCCAAAACCCATCGGCCCGGACGGTACACCGGTGCGGCGATGCGCGTATAGGCATTCGACGGGGGATTCGACAGCGATTCGACGGCGATTCGACTGGGGCCCGGCGGCCGGTCGGGCCCCTTCCGTAGAATCGGGGCCATGGGCAACTTCTCCTGAACGACAGGGTCTTACGCGGCCATTGGCCCGGTGCAGCTGCCGGGCTCCGTCAGCGTGCCCGCACGCTCAGCTCAGCTCAGCTCAGGAGAAGCCGACCCCATGAAGTCCCTCCACTCCGCCCACTCCGCCTCCCCCGCCCTGGACGACTGCATCGCCCGGCTGCGGCGGCTCGCCCAGGCCGAACCCCGCCTGGACGGCGTCCTGCTCTACGGTTCCTGGACCGTGGGCGAGGCCGACGCCCACTCCGACATCGAGGCGTACCTCTACGTCCAGGACGAGCACGTCGACACCTTCGACGGCACGGCCTGGCGACCTGGCCTCGGAGGCGGCGGACCGCTGGGGGGGTGACAGGCGCCTCGGCGCACCGCGATAATTGGAACTACCCCGGCAAGGCTGCACCTCGGTAATGCATGTGCTGAGGCGGCACACGATGCGGCCGCGGCCGGTGCCATGCGCCCTCCCGGTCCACCACCCTTGGGCCAGACGGCAGACGAAGTCGAGGTCGTCGGCAACGGCGACGCTCGCCGCTTGATGCTCGGCGGCCCGGGCCAACAGCTCCCCGGCATCAGCGGCCAGGATGCCCGGCAAGGGTGCGACCCAGCGCTGCCAGTCGTCGCCATCGGGGCCCATGCGAGCAGGATCGCACTCAGCCATCTGCTCCCCCACAGCGCTCCGCGCAGCGCCGCACCGGCGACATCGCACCGACAGTCGCCGACGGACAACACGACGGCCCGCCCGAACCGTCAAGGTTCCGGCGGGCCGACCTGCCTGGGGTCAGCAGTGCGGAGCGTAGTAGCGCCACCTGTCCCCGGAGCCGGGCGTGCCGTTGCCCAGGGAATTGACGTACACGGCGGACGCGTAGCCGTAGACGCCGGTGGCGGCGTTCCGTCCACGCACCCACACCGTGCTGCCGGACACGTTCGTGCCGTCCGTCCAGCAGTCCACGTAGAAGTTCTGCCCACGCTGCCCCTGACCCACCGCCGTACAGGAGGTGTAGGCGCACGTACGGATGTTCACTCCGTCCCCGAGGAAGAAGCCGGCCGTCGCCGCCTGAGCGGTACCGGCCATCGTCATTCCGCCGAGCATCATCGTGGCGCCGGCGACCACTGTCGCCCGAAGCACGTTTCTCATCTGACTACCCCCGTAGGTCGACTCGTCGACTGACTGAACCCAGACAAACAGGAAGGTCATGATCACGTCAACGGCTAGGGTACGCAGGGCTTTTGGAAGGTGAAGGCGTGCGGCGTGGAGCCGTGGTCGTGGAGGTGCTCCAGCCTGGAAACCCCGTCCTGCCAGGTGGGTATCACGCCGTCGGAGACCCACCAGAACACGTGACTCGGGTGCCCTGTCCTCTCGAACCAGTCGTAACGCCTGTTCAGCGCCTTGCGGTGCAGACCGGTGTAGATGGCGTCGAAGGCGGAGCGCAGGTCGGTCCAGAGTGAGAGGGTCGCGGCCAGGGCGGTGGTTTCCGCCGTACGGCCCTTGCCGTACCAGGCCGGTACGGCGAACTCTCCCCATGCACCCCAGTCCAAGTCGAAGTGTGTGCCCCGTTCACCGTCTGCCGCTTCTGCATGAGCGAGGTACCCGGGGTGCTTGCTGATCTCCGGGTAGATGGCCTCGCCGCTCTCGTGGAGCTCGCGCGTGAGAGGTGCGGGATCGGCGAGAGGTGACTTCAGGACGCCGAATGTGTACAGCGCGAGTTGGGGCATTCGTCTCTCCCTGGTGGGGTGCCTGGTGGGGGTCCGCTTCGGTCGCTTACGCATGGACGCGAGAGCTCATGGGGCGTGGACAACTCATCCCTGTCGCGGATGGCTCAGTCCGAAAGAACTCCTGTGCGACCGTGGGCGATCGCCGAAGACCAGGTGAAGGTAGCCGCCTCTGCGGGCCCTGTCGAAGTTGCGTTTTCCCTGCCCAAGTGGCCTCGTGCACCGCTCATTTCGGGTTCTGGGGCGGTGACGGGCGGGGCCGACCTGTCGGCTGCCAGCCGAGACTGAAGACCGCTACAACGCCACGGCCGCGGATCGCGCGATCTTGGCGGCTGTGCGGTACCGCGCCCTATGGCCTGTTGCACAAGTTGCTGGATGGACTTCGGAGTTGCCCGGAATGCCCCCGCAGTCACGCGAGTTGAGCACGTCATGACTCAAGGCCCAGCACCCCGGTCCCTGTCCGACGACACTCTCTCCGAACTGCTGAGCACTCAGCAGTTCGGCACCCTCGCCACCAACAAGCGCAGTGGCCATCCTCATCTCACCACCATGCTCTACAGCTGGGACGCCGAAGCGCGCGTCGTACGGTTCTCCACCACTGCCGACCGCATCAAGGTCAAGCAACTCCAGCGTGACCCGCGCGCGGCCGTGCATGTTCCGGGGGGCGACGTGTGGTCGTTCGCCGTGGCCGAGGGCGAGGCCGAGGTCTCCGAGGTCACCACCACGCCGGGGGACGCGACCGGGCGAGAGCTGCTCGCGATGATCCCTGAGGCCGCGCGTCCCGAGGACGAGGACGCGTTCCTGGAGCAGTTGGTCGCCGAGCGCCGCGTGGTCATCCGACTGAAGGTGTCTCGGCTGTACGGGACAGCACTCGACATCAACGGCTAGCGGGGTTCTTCACGAGCTCGTCCGCCGCTCCTCGGGCTTCGCGGCGCGGGCGGGCAGCGCGACGTCCGATTCCCGCCAGCGCGGTGACCTGGGGCCTCCGATGCTGAAGGCATGACCACAGCCATCGTCAGCACCAGCACCACCTACGAAGTCCGGGCCATCCAGCCCCCCGTCCTGCGGGAGTTGCGGGACCGCGACGACGCCGGGGTCAGGCGTGAGCCCGTCACCGACACCGAGGGCGGCGCACCGCTGCGCTGCTGTCTGCGGCACAGCGAGGCGGGCGAGCGGCTGCTGCTCGTGGCGTACGCGCCGTTGCGGCGCTGGGCCGCGGAGACCGGGGCCGAGCCGGGGGCATACGACGAGTGCGGGCCCGTGTTCATCCACGCCGAGGAGTGCGCGGGGCCGGCCCCGGGCGGGGGCTACCCGGTCGAGATGCACGGCGCGCTGCGGGTGCTGCGCGCCTACGACGTGCGCGGGCGCATCCTCGGTGGCACGCTCCTGGAGCTTCCCCAGGAGCGTGCCGGCGAGGTGGACCGCGCGCTGCGCGAGGTGTTCGCCGACCCGGCGGTGGCGCTGGTCCACCTCCGGGCCGTGCTCTTCGGCTGCTTCATGGCCGAGGTGCGCCGCCGGTGACGGCAGCCACGGCGGCTACGGAAGCCACGCCCGCCACGTCGGCTCGTTCGCCTTGACCCACTTCTCCGCCGCCTCCTCCGGCGAGAGCTTCTGCTCGGCGATCATCAGCGCGACGTCGTTCTGCGCCTCCGTCGTCCAGCGGAAGTTCTTCAGGAAGGCGGCCGCCTCGCCACCCTTCTTCGCGAAGTCGGCGTTCAGGAACTTCTGCAGCGGCGTGTGCGGGTACGCGCAGGCAACCTTCTTCGGGTCGGCGTCGCAGCCCTCCTTGTACGGGGGCAGCTTCACCTCCGTCATCGGCACCTTCTCGAAGAGCCACTGCGGCTTGTACCAGTACGTGAGGAACGGCTTCTTCTCCTTGGCGAACTGCTCGATCTGGGTGATCTGCGCCGCCTCGGAGCCCGCGAAGACGACCTTGTAGTCCAGGCCGAGGTTCTTCACGAGCGCCTTGTCGTTCGTGACGTACGACGGGGAGCCGTCGAGCAGCTGGCCCTTGCCGCCGCTCTCCGCCGTCCGCAGCTGGTCGGCGTACTTGTTGAGGTTCTTCCAGTCGGTGACGTCCGGGTGGGCCTCGGCGAAGTACGTGGGGACGTACCAGCCGATGTGGCCGGTCACGCCGAGGTCGCCGCCGCGTACGACGGTCTTCTTGTCGTCGACGTACCGCTTCTCCTCGTCCGGGTGGCCCCAGTCCTCCAGGAGGGCGTCCACCCGGCCCTGGCTGAGCGCGTCCCAGGCCGGGACCTCGTCGATCTGGACGGTGTCGACGCGGTAGCCCAGCTCGTGTTCGAGGAGGTACTTCGCGACGGCCACGTTGGCCTGCGCGCCCACCCACGACGGGACGGAGAGCGTGACCGTCTTCGCGCCCTGCGCGGCGGCGTACGGGGACGCCTGCTTGGTCATGTCCGCCGCGCCGCAGGCGGTCAGCGGCAGCAGGGTCAGGGCGGCGAGCAGGGGGGCCATGACGCGCTTGCGCATGTCAGGCCTCCTTTCCGGTCGACTGGACGGTCGGCTGGGTCACCCGGTCGAGCATCAGGCCCAGGCACACGATCGCGGCGCCCGCGACCAGGCCGGTCGCCAGGTCGCCCTGCGCGAGGCCGAAGACGACGTCGTAGCCGAGCGCCCCGCCGCCCACCAGGCCGCCGATGATGACGACGGCGAGGACGAGCACGACCGCCTGGTTGACGGCCAGCAGCAGCGCGGGCCGGGCGAGCGGGAGTTGGACCTGGCGCAGCTGCTGCCAGCTCGTCGCGCCGAGCGACCGCGCGGACTCCAGCGCCACCGGGTCGACACCGCGCAGGCCCTGCGTGGTGATGCGGACGACGGCGGGCAGCGCGTACACCACGGCGGCGGCGACCGCCGGGGCGCGGCCCACGCCGAAGAGCGCCACCACCGGGATGAGGTACACGAACTGCGGCATCGTCTGGAAGACGTCGAGCACCGGGCGCAGGCAGCGTTCGACCCGCGCGCTGCGCGCGGCGGCGACCGCGACGGCGAAGCCCAGCACCAGCGTGACGGCCACGGCGGCGAGCACCTGCGACAGCGTGTCGAGGGACGCGTCCCAGACGCCGAGCACACCGATGGCCGCCATCGCGGCGACGGCCGTCAGCGCCGTACGCCAGGTGCCGACGAGCAGCGCCAGCACGCCGACCAGCAGCAGGACGGTCCACCAGGGCAGCGCCTGGAGGCCGTCGCGGAGCGGGTCGAGGACCCACTGGGTGAAGCGGCCCGCCCAGTCGGCCGTGCCGCCGATGACGGGGACGCCCGAGTAGAGGTGGGCGGTCATCCAGTCGACGGCCCGGTTGACGGGCGCGGCGATGTCGAGGTGCCACGCCTCGGGCCAGCTGAGCCCGCCGACCAGGCGGCCGGTCACGGCGGCGGCCACCACGCCCACCGCGCAGGCGATCCCGTCGCGGCGGCCGCGTGCCGACGCACGCGCGCCCGTGGCCGTACGGTCCATCACCACGGCCAGCAGCACGATCGGGATGCCGGCGGCGAGCGCGGCGCCCACGTCGACGGAGGCGAGCGCCTGGTAGACGCGGTCGCCGAGGCCGCCGGCGCCGATGACGGAGGCGATGACCGCCATGGACAGCGCCATCATGATCGACTGGTTGACGCCGAGGAGCAGTTCCTTGCGGGCCAGCGGGAGGCGCGCGGTCAGCAGCCGCTGCCGCCCGGTCGCGCCGAGCGAGGCCGAGGCCTCCAGCACGCCCGCGTCGGCGCCGCGCAGGCCGAGCGCGGTGAGGCGGGCCATGGGCGGCGCGGCGTAGACGACGGTCGCGAGGACGGCCGCCGGTACGCCGATGCCGAAGACCAGCACGACGGGGAGCAGGTACGCGAACGCGGGCAGCACCTGCATGGTGTCGAGCACGGGCCGCAGCGCCCGGTACGTACGGTCCGACAGTCCGGCCGCGAGGCCGAGCAGCGCGCCGAGCGCGACGGACGCGGCGACGGCCACGACCATCAGGGCGAGGGTCTGCATGGTCGGCACCCACATGCCGAGCAGCCCGCACACGGCGAACGCGGCGACGGCGGTGAGCCCGAGGCGCCATCCCGCGACGCGCCAGGCGATGACGCCCGCGGCGGCGGTGACACCGGCCCATCCGGCGGCGAGCAGCACGAGGTAGACGGCGCGCACGGAGAGGACGACGGCGTTGCTGATGTGCCCGAAGAAGTAGAGGAAGAGCGGGTGGCTGTCGCGGTGGTCGATGATCCAGTCGCTGGTCGTGCCGAGCGGGCCGGACAGGTCGACGGAGAGCGCGGTGGGCCAGTTGCCGCCGCCCGCGAGGAGGGCACCGAGCGGGAGGAGGACGAGCGCGGCGGCCAGCGGCCAGTACCTGCGCAGGGCGCGTACGGCGGTCGGCAGCCGGGGCTGCTGCACGGGGGTGGTGACGGCTGCGGTCATGCCGCCGCCTTCCGCCCGGCGGCGGGGTCATCCGTGGCGGCGGCCTCCCTCGCGGCGGCCGGGGCGCCGGCCATCGGGACCCCCGCCACCACCGACAGCAGGTCCTTGTGGTCGACGACCCCGACCCACCGGCCGCCGTCGACGACGCGGACGGGGCCGCCGCTGCGGGCGACGGCCTCGATGGCCTCGGAGACGGTGGCGCCCGGGGCGACCGCGGCCGCCGACTCCGCGGTGCCGTCGGCGTCGCAGGGCGGCCGCATGGCGGTGCGTACCGTCATCACCTGCTCGCGCGGCACATCGCGCACGAAGTCGCGTACGTAGTCGTCGGCGGGCGCGCCCACGATCTCCTCGGGCGTGCCGAGCTGCACGATCTCGCCGTCGCGCATGAGGGCGATCCGGTCGCCGAGGCGCAGCGCCTCGTTCAGGTCGTGGGTGATGAAGACCATCGTGCGGCCCTCCTCGCGGTGGAGGCGTACGACCTCCTCCTGCATGTCGCGCCGGATGAGCGGGTCCAGCGCGCTGAACGGCTCGTCGAACAGCAGGACCTCGGGGTCGACGGCGAGGGCGCGGGCGAGGCCCACGCGCTGCTGCTGGCCGCCGGAGAGCTGGGCGGGCGTGCGGTCCTCCAGGCCCTCCAGGCCGACCTTGGCGACGACCTCGGCGGCCTTGGCACGGCGCTCGGCCCGCGCGACGCCCTGGATCTCGAGGCCGTAGGCGACGTTGTCGAGGACCGTGCGGTGCGGCAGCAGGCCGAAGTGCTGGAAGACCATGGCGGCGCGGTGGCGGCGCAGTTCGCGCAGCCGGTTCTTGTCCATGGCGGTGACGTCTTCGCCGTCGATGGCGACGGTGCCGGAGGTCGGCTCGATGAGCCGGGTCAGGCAGCGGACGAGGGTGGACTTGCCGGAGCCGGACAGGCCCATGACGACGAAGACCTCGCCCTTGCGCACGTCGAAGGAGACGTCGCGGACGGCGGCGGTGCAACCGGTGCGCTCGCGCAGTTCGGCGGCGGGGAGGGCGGCGAGCTCGGGCGAGCCGGGTATGCGGTCGGCCTTGGGGCCGAAGACCTTCCACAGGCCGTCCACGGAAAAGACGGGGGTACCGGCAGGGGTGCCAACAGGGGTACTGACAGTGGTACTCATCGGGCGTCACCTCGCAGCAGATCGGCGGCCTTCTCCCCGACCATCAGCACGCCGATCATCGGGTTGACGGCCGGAATGGTCGGGAAGACGGACGCGTCGGCGATCCGGATGCCGTCGAGGCCCCGGACCTTCAGGTCGGGCGACACGACGGCGAGGTCGTCGCCCTCGGCGCCCATCCGGCAGGTACCGGCCGGGTGGTAGACGGTGTGCGCGACCTGCCGGGCGTACGCGCTCAGCTCCTCCTCGTCGGTGACCTCCGGCCCGGGGCACACCTCGCGCTTGAGCCAGCCGGCCAGCGGCTCGGTCTTCGCGATCTCGCGCGCGATGCGGATGCCGTCGACGAGCGTGCGGCCGTCGTAGTCGTCCTCGTCCGTGAAGTAGCGGAAGTCGAGGGCGGGCTTGACCTCGGGGTCCGCGCTGGTCAGGTAGAGGCGTCCGCGGCTGCGCGGCTTGGGGATGTTCGGCGTCATCGACACGCCGTGCGCGGGGCGTTCGTAGCCGAGGCGCTCCGGGTTGTCGGTGAAGGGGATTTGGTAGAAGTGGAACATCAGGTCCGGGCCCGGGGACCGCGGGTCGCGGCGGACGAAGAGGCCCGCGTCGCTGTCCATGGCGGAGTTCTCCGGGATCGGCCCGTGGGTCTCCCAGACGATGACCGACTCGGGGTGGTCGAGGAGGTTCTCGCCAACGCCCGGCAGGTCGTGCACGACCGGGATGCCCAGCTTCTCCAGGTCGGCCTTGGGGCCGATGCCGGAGTGCAGCAGCAGCCGGGGCGTGTCGACGGCGCCGGCGCAGACGACGACCTCGCGGCGGGCGGTGACGAGCCGCTCCTCGCCGTCCTTCGTACGCACGTGGACGCCACGCGCGGTGGTGCCGTCGAACTCCAGCCGGTACGCCCAGGTCTCCAGCATCAGATGGAGGTTGGGCCGCTGCTCCATGATCGGGTGGAGGTACGCGACCGACGCCGACGAGCGCTTGTTGGTCTCCGGGTGGTAGGCGAGGTCGAAGAAGCCGACGCCCTCGTGGAAGGGCTTGTCGTTGAAGCCCTCGACGCGCGGGACGCCGAGCGCGGCCTGGGCGGCGTCGACGAAGTCGCGGGCGATGGCGTTCCGGTCCTTCTGGTCGACCGACACGATGTTGTTGAGGAGCTTGTCGTAGTACGGGTCCATGGCGGCCGCGTGCCAGCCCTCGGCGCCCGCCTCCTCCCACTCGTCCCAGTCGGACGGGAGCGGCTTGAAGGAGATGAGGGTGTTGTGCGAGGAGCAGCCGCCCAGTACGCGGGCGCGGCTGTGCCGGATGTGGGAGTTGCCGCGTGGCTGCGCGGTGGTGGGGTAGTCGTAGTCCAGGTCGCCGCCGAGCAGGCCCATCCAGCGGCGCAGGGTCAGCACGTCGGGGCGGTCGACGTCGCTGGGGCCGCCCTCGATGACGGCGACGGTGACGTCGGGGTCGGCGGTGAGGCGGTGCGCGATGACGGAACCAGCGGTTCCGCCGCCGACGATGACGTAGTCGTACGCGTAGTCGTACGCGGTGTTCTCGGTCATGGTGGGTGCTCCCTGGTCTCGTCAGCCCGCGAACCAGCGCACGGGGCGCGGGGCCAGGTTCTGGTAGACGTGCTTGGACTCGCGGTACTCGGCGAGCCCGGAGGGGCCGAGCTCGCGGCCGATGCCGCTCTTGCCGAAGCCGCCCCACTCCGCCTGCGGCAGGTAGGGGTGGAAGTCGTTGATCCAGACGGTGCCGTGGCGCAGTCGCCCGGCGACGCGCCGCGCGCGGCCGGGGTCGGCGGTCCAGACGCCGCCCGCGAGGCCGTACTCGGTGTCGTTGGCGAGGGTGATCGCCTCGTCCTCCGTACGGAAGGTCTCGACGGTCAGGACGGGGCCGAAGACCTCTTCGCGGACGACGCGCATGGCGCGGTGGCACTGGTCGAGGACGGTCGGCCGGTAGAAGAAGCCGGGGCCGTCGGGGCGTTCGCCGCCCGCGCGCAGGACCGCGCCCTCGGCGAGGGCGGAGGCGACGTACTCCTCGGTGCGGGCGAGCTGCTGGGCGGAGACGAGCGGGCCGCACTCGACGCCCTCGTCGGTGCCGCGGCCGATGCGGATCCGCTCGGCGCGGCGGGCGAGTTCGGCGACGAAGCGCTCGCGCACCGACTCCTCGACGATGAGGCGGGAGCCGGCCGAGCAGACCTGGCCGCTGTGGATGAAGGCGGCGTTGAGCGCCTGGTCGACGGCGGTGTCGAAGCCCTCGTCGGTCGCGCAGGCGTCGGCGAAGACGACGTTGGGGTTCTTGCCGCCCAGTTCGAGGGCGACCTTCTTGACGGTGTCGGCGGCGGCGCGCATCACCTTCGTACCGCTGACGAGTCCGCCGGTGAAGGAGACCAGGTCGACGTCGGGGTGTTCGGCGAGGCGGGCGCCGACGGGGTCGCCGGGGCCGGTGACGAGGTTGGCGACGCCGGCCGGGAGGCCCGCCTCCACCAGCAGCTCGATGAGGGCGACGGTGGTGAGCGGGGTGATCTCGCTGGGCTTGACGACGAAGGTGTTGCCCGCGGCCAGGGCGGGCGCGATCTTCCAGCTGGCCTGGAGCAGCGGGTAGTTCCACGGCGTGATCAGCGCGCAGACGCCGACGGGCTCGTGGACGACGACGCTGTGGATGTCGGGCGAGCCGGCGTCGACGACGCGGCCGCCGCTCTCGGCGGCGACGAGGTCGGCGTAGTAGCGGAAGGCGTCGGCGACGCAGTCGATGTCGACACGGCCCTCTTCGAGGGTCTTGCCCGCGTCGCGGCTCTCCAGCAGGCCGAGCTTCTCGCGGTCGCGCAGCAGCAGGTCGGCGACGCGGCGCAGCAGCGCGGCCCGCTCGGCGACGGGGGTGCGCGGCCAGGCGCCGCGGCCTCCGTCGAATGCCGTGCGGGCTGCGGCGACGGCGGCGTCGGTGTCCTCGGTGCCGCCTTCCGCCACGACCGCGAGGGTCGTGGCGTCGGCCGGGTCGAGGATGTCCCTGGTGGCTCCGGAGGCGGCCGAGCGCCACTCTCCTCCCACGTGGATGGTCTGTTGTTCCGCCACGGTCGCGTTCTGCCTTCCGGTCGTGCCTGTCCTGGTCGGGTGGTCGTCACCGACGGTGGTCGGCGACCGGGGACCCTGCCCGGAGCGGCGGAAAGCATGCGGGATCAGTACGCGAAAGTGGGTTTGGTCACTCCGCTACGGGGTCCCCGTAGAGGTCGGGCTCGTCGTCCTCGGCGCGGAGTCCGGCCACCCACAGCGGCATCACCCAGTGGATGACGAGCGCGCTGAACAGCGCGGCGAAGGCGAGCCCCTCGAACCGCACGTCGGTGAACCACGTCACCGCGCCCATGACCGCGGCGGCGAGCAGCAGGATCCCGGTGGTGATCCGGTGGGCCAGCGCCCGCACCCGGTCACGCTCCGCGAGCTGGCGCTCGTCGAGCATCCTGCCGCGCAGTTCGAGCAGCCCCCGCGTGGCGGCGTTGATGGCTCCGGTGGCGACGCACCAGGGCAGCACCAGCGCGAGCAGGACGAAGGCGGGCCAGAGCGCGTCGGCGTCCAGGACCATGAGGAGCCAGACGGCGATGGAGGCGAGCGTCAGCAGGACGTGGACCCCCACCACCGCGCGCCTGCGCGCCGCCGTGGCGTACAGCGCGGCCGCCTCGCGCCTGTTCATCAGCGCGTACATCCGCCGGTCGTAGCGCGTCGCCGTGGCCGTCGCAGTCCCGGTCGTGGTCGTTGACCTGGTCATGCTCACTGCTTCCTCCCGTTTGCCCCGTAGATCTCACTGGTGAGCGGCTGGAACGGCTCCAGCGAAAACAGCGCCTCCACCGGCAGCCCGAAGAAGCGGGCCATCTTCAACGCCAGGTCGAGGCTCGGGTTGTACTGCCCGCGCTCGATGTAACCGATGGTCTGGTAGTGGACGCCCACGGCCTGGGCGAGTGCCTGTCGCGACACCTTCCGCTCGGCCCGGACCACTGCCAGCCTGTTGTGCACCTGCTCGCTCATGTATAAGAAGTACTACATTCGATCATGCTTACGCAATGATCCGAATGGATGACCGGCAGGGGCGTCGCTCCCCGGCCCGGCGGCCGGGCCGACCTAGGGTGCGTCCATGCGCAGCAGCGACGACCGCGTCTATCTCGCCCCCGTCGACCACCTGCGGGCCGTCGCCGCTGTGCTCGTCGTCCTCTACCACGGGTGCCAGCTGCTGAGCGCGCGCATCGAGGGGCGGCCGCGCTTCGTGGCGGGCACGGACTGGCTGTACTCGGCGAACCCCGCCGCCACGCTCGTCTTCGAAGGCCACACGGGCGTCGCGCTCTTCATGGTCCTGTCCGGCTTCATCTTCACCGTCGGCGCGCACGGCCGCCCGATCCGCTACGGCCGCTTCCTCGCCAACCGGCTGCTGCGCATCTATCCGCTGTACCTGGTGATCGCGGTCCTCGGCCTGGCCACCCACGTCTCCCTGCCGACCTTTCAGGACCTGCTGCGCGTCCTGACGTTCGCGACGCCGAGCCTGCCGTACGGGGGCGTGTTCTGGACGCTCTGCGTGGAGATGCAGTTCTACCTGGTCTTCCCGCTGCTCAACCGGCTCCTGACGGAGCGTGGGCCGGGCGCCCTGCTGCGCCTGCTGGCCGCCGTGTCCCTGCTGCGGGCCCTGGTGTGGCTCAGCAGCCCGGCGCCCGCGCCGCACACGGCGGCGCTCTACCTGGGCCTGGCGGGGCGCATCGACCAGTTCCTGCTCGGGATGCTGGCCGCCTGGGCGTACGTGCACCACCGCGAGCGGCTGCGGGCGGCGGCCCGGTGGCTGGCGCCCGTGGCGCTGAGCCTCGCGCTGGGGGTGCTCTGGTCGTACAACCAGCTCCACGGGTACGTCTCCGACAGCCCGCTGAAGCTGGCGTGGAGCGGCGCCGAGGGGGCGGTGTGGGCGCTGGTGGTCGTCGCGTACGTGGCGGGCGCCGGGCCGGGCGGGGGCGGCCGGGTGTCCCGGTGGCTGGCCCGGCTCGGGGAGGTCAGCTTCTCGGTGTACCTGACGCACTTCATGGTGCTGACGCTGCTGTGCGAGTACGCCTGGTTCCCGGGCGTCCTGCCTCCGGTGGGCGAGGCGTTCCTGCTCACGCTGCTGGTCGCGCTGCCGCTGACGGTGGCGGTGTCGTTCGTGACGTACCACGCCATCGAACTGCCGTTCCTGCGGCTGCGGCGCCCGTACGTGGAGCCCGCGAGCGCGGCGGAGACACCGCGCCCCCGGCAGCGGGCGGGCTACCGGGGGCGGTGAGGTCCGTACACGTACGGACTTCGAGGTCAGATCAGGCAGATCAAGTCGGGCAGATCAGAGCAGGCCGAGGGCGCGCACGGCGTCGCGCTCCTCCACCAGCTCCCGCACCGACGCGTCGATGCGCGTGCGCGAGAACTCGTTGACGTCCAGGCCCTGGACGATCTCGTACCGGCCGTCCTTGCAGGTGACCGGGAAGGAGGAGATCAGGCCCTCCGGGACGCGGTAGGAGCCGTCCGACGGGATGGCCATGGAGGTCCAGTCGCCCTCGGCGGTGCCGTTCACCCACGTGTGGACGTGGTCGATCGCGGCGTTCGCGGCGGAGGCGGCCGAGGAGGCGCCACGGGCCTCGATGATGGCGGCGCCGCGCTTGGCGACGGTCGGGATGAAGTCGTTGGCCAGCCACTTCTCGTCGTTGACGACCTCGGCGGCGTTCTTGCCGGCGATGGTGGCGTGGAAGATGTCCGGGTACTGGGTGGCGGAGTGGTTGCCCCAGATCGTCAGCTTCTTGATGTCGGAGACCTGGACGCCCGTCTTCTTCGCCAGCTGCGACAGCGCGCGGTTGTGGTCCAGGCGGGTCATCGCGGTGAAGCGCTCGGCCGGTACGTCCGGGGCGGCGGCCTGCGCGATCAGCGCGTTGGTGTTGGCCGGGTTGCCGACGACGAGCACCTTGACGTCGTCCGCGGCGTGGTCGTTGATGGCCTTGCCCTGCGGCTTGAAGATGCCGCCGTTGGCCTCCAGCAGGTCGCCGCGCTCCATGCCCTTCGTACGCGGGCGGGCGCCCACGAGCAGCGCGACGTTGGCGCCGTCGAAGGCGACGTTCGGGTCGTCGGTGATGTCGATGCCGCGCAGCAGCGGGAACGCGCAGTCGTCGAGCTCCATGGCGGTGCCCTCGGCGGCCTTGAGGCCCTGCGGGATCTCCAGGAGGCGGAGCTTGACCGGCACGTCCGCGCCGAGCAGGTGGCCGGAGGCGATGCGGAAGAGCAGCGCGTAACCGATCTGGCCGGCCGCGCCGGTCACGGTGACATTCACGGGAGTGCGGGTCATGGCGATCTCCGTAAGACAGCTGGCGGTGGGGGTCCCTGCCCCGGGTGCTGGACACCCCTTCTCCGTTGAGCCGACCGGCTGATCGATCGCGATCGACCATCTGATCGATCGGTGTCTCGACGTGAAGAGATATCCAGCGGTCAGGCTATCCGACCCGGACCCCCCTCAACCCCCGCCCCCTTGTGTCGCGGCTCACTGAATCGCCCGCGCCCCCGCTCACTGCGGGGTGGTGCAGCCCTGGGTGCCGGTCGCCAGCGTGGCGCACGCCTTCACGTCGGCGGCCTCGGCCGCCGCGACCATCGGCGTGTAGGTGTCGGTGTCGATCTTCACGGCGCCGTTCTGCGTCGCGTCGCCGGACGTGATCCGGACGGTGTCGCCCGCCTTCGCCTGCGTGAGCCGGGCCCACGCGGCGCCGCAGGTCTTGCTGTAGCGGACCTCGACCTTCGCCGTGCCGACCACCGCGGAGGCGACCGTCGTGGCGTACTGGCCGCCGCAGCCCATGGCTTCCGGGTCCTGGCCGGTGCAGTCGCCGCCGGCGCACTTGACGCCTTCGGGCAGCGGCGCGGAGGCGCTGGTGCTGGGCGGGGCGGACGGCGACTTCGCCACGGGGGTGCCGCCTTGGCCGCCCTCGTCGCCGCCGAGGCCCGAGACCAGGTACGCCCCGACGGCCACCAGCAGCACGCCGAGCGCGCCCGCGAGGGCCATGGGCATCTTGCTCTTGCCGCCTCGGCGACGCGCCCGCGCGGCTGCGGGTGCGGGTTCCGGCGCCGAGTCCACAGGCTGCGCGGGCCCTGCCGCCGGGCCGCGCCGGGCGGGGCCGTTGGGGCCGCCGTCGGGCGGTATGACGGACGGCCGGTCGCCGCCGGCGCCGCGGTCGGCCGGGGCCGCCTGTGCCGCCTTCGTACGGGACGAGCCGTCGGCACCGGGGCCGGCATCGCCGCCGAACTCACCGAGCGCGGCGCGCGCCTGCGAGATGCGTATCGCTTCCATCGTCATGTCGTGGCGCATCTCGGCACGGCTCCAGGCCCGCTCCGCCAGCTCCCACATGGTCGTGAGGTGCACCGTGTTCGTGCCGGTGACCTCGGCCAGGGCGACGATCGCCCCCTTGGGCGCGAGCAGACGCCCGTTGAGATAGCGCTCCCACGACGTCTTGCTGTAACCGGTGCGGTCCGAGACCGCGGCGATGCTCAGTCCGCTGCGGTCCACCAGTCGGCGCAGCTGATGGGCGAACTCCTTGACCTGTGGGTCGAGCTCCTCCGGTAGCGCCTTCCAACGAGGCATTGCCTCCCCCTTGTCCCCCGTACGTGCCTGATGTGCTCCCCGCGCCGCGTGCCCCCTTGCCGCCCCTCGGACCGGGTGTCACCGAGGGGGATGCGCGTAGCCAGGATGTCAGTTCCTCGGGCGGGGGCGCACGGGCGCGAACGGGACGGCCCTTGTGCCCCCACACGCCGGGGCGTCCTGTCGCCGCCCCAGTTTCGCATCCGTTGCGGGTCGATCACACCATGCCGGAATGGTCACCTCCGCGCTACAGGAAACGGACATACCTTGTCGTCCCTTGGCGCGTCCATGACTCTTTACGCAGGTGGCGGCGCCCGTCCTGCTCGGGGGAGGGGACGGTCGCCGTCACCGTCCTCCGTCAGCGGGCCGCCATCTTCTTCTGCAGCCCGGTGTCGAGGGTCTCCAGGAACTGCTCGGTGGTCAGCCAGGGCTGGTCCCGGGAGACCAGGGCGGCGAGGTCCTTCGTCATCTGGCCGCCCTCGACCGTCTCGGCGCAGACCTCCTCCAGCGCCTCCGCGAAGTCGACGACCTCGGGCGTGCCGTCCAGCCTGCCCCGGTGCGCCAGGCCCCGCGTCCAGGCGTGGACGGAGGCGATGGGGTTGGTGGACGTCGCCTTGCCCTGCTGATGGCGGCGGTAGTGGCGGGTGACGGTGCCGTGCGCGGCCTCCGTCACGACGGTCCGGCCGTCGGGCGACATGAGCACCGAGCTCATCAGGCCGGGCGAGCCGGCCCACCGCAGCAGGGCGTCGGACTGGACGTCGCCGTCGTAGTTCTTGCACGCCCAGACGTAGCCGCCCTCACCCTCGGGGGCCGAGGCGGCCAGGTCGTCGACGAGCCGGTGCTCGTACGTCAGCCCCGCGGCGTCGAAGTCGTCCTTGAACTCCGTGTCGAAGACGTCCTGGAAGAGGTCCTTGAAGCGACCGTCGTACTTCTTCAGGACCGTGTTCTTCGTCGAGAGGTACACCGGGTAGCCCCGGGCCAGGCCGTAGCGGAAGCAGGCGCGCGCGTAGTCGCGGATCGACGCGTCGACGTTGTACATCGCGAGCGCGACGCCCGGGCCCTCGAACGCGTACACCTCCAGCTCGACCGGGTCGGCGGCGGAGCCGGCGGGACCGGTGGGCGTGGGGGTGAAGGTGAGGGTGAGCGTGCCGGGGCCGGGGACCCTGAGCTCGGTAGCCCGGTACTGGTCGCCGAAGGGGTGGCGGCCGATGACCACCGGTCTCGTCCCGTCGGGCACCGGGCGCGGCACGCTGCCCATGAGGACCGGCTCGCGGAAGACCGCGCCGCCCAGCGCCTCGCGGAGGGTGGCACCGGGCGAGCGGTACCGCGCCCGGAGGCCGAACTCGGCGACGCGCGCCTCGTCCGGCGTGATCGTGGGGCACTTCACGCCGACGCCGTACTCCTTGACGGCCCGCGCGGCGTCGGCCGTCACCTGGTCGCGGGTGGCGTCGCGGTGCTGGACGCCGAGGTCGAAGGAGCGCAGCTCGACATCCACGTACGGCAGGATCAGCCGCTCCTTGACGAACCGCCAGACGATGCGGGCCATCTCGTCGCCGTCGAGTTCGACGACGGGGGTGGCCACCTTGATCTTGACCATGGGGCGAACGTCCCTCTCGCGCGCGGGGCTGGGTCGTGTCTGTCACCCCATGTGTGCACGGAAGGTACGCGCGTCTAACGCACCGTGAACCGGACGGCTTTCTCCAGGAACGGGATCTCCAGCCACGGACTGGGCTGCGTCATCAGCGCCAGCAGCACGATCACCACGCCGAGCAGGCCGTACGTGACCATGTCGGTGAAGCGCGACCGTACGGCGAGCATGCCGACGGACGGCACGGCGCGGCGCAGCCCGGCGCCGGTGAGCAGGGCGAGGCCGATCAGGATGGCCCCGATCCGCGGCGCCTGCGGGAAGGGGTCGAGCCCGACGACGACCAGCCCGAGCGTGGCGATCCCGAGCACGGTCAGCAGCGGCCACTGCCGCGCGGGCGCGGGCGCGTCCCCGGACGCCGCCCGCCCGCCGCCCTCGGGCCGCGCGGTGTCGCGCGTCAGGGCGGGCGGCCGCCGCGTGGGGCGCGGGGCGGGCGCGTCGTCCTGCGCGGCGCCTCCGGCGGAACCGGCGGTACCGGCCGGCGCCTCCTCGGGCGCGGCGCCGGCGGCCGGAGCCGCCTGTGCCTGCGGCGCCTCGGGCGCCGCCGGGCCCGTCCGCCCCTCGGGCACGGCGTCTGCCGACGGGCCCGCCTGGGCCTGCGGGGGCTCCTGTGCGGTGTTCGCGGTGCCGTCGGCAGCCGCGTTCGCACCCGCATTCGCACCCGCGGCCTCGGCCTCGGCCGGGGAGTCGCCGTCGGCGGGCCCGGCCGGGGCCTGGTCCTCGGCGCGTCCGGCCGCCGAGGTCTCGGCAGCGGCCGCGGCCGTGGTGGCGGCGGTCGCGGGGTCGTCGTTCGCCCGTACGCCCATGGGGTCGCCCTCTCCGGTCCGGCTCAGCTCGCGGTGGCGGCGGCGGCGCGCTCCGCCGCCTCGACGACGTTGACCAGCAGCAGGGCCCGCGTCATCGGTCCGACACCGCCCGGGTTCGGGGCGCGCCATCCGGCCACCTCGGCGACACCGGGGTGGACGTCGCCGACGATCTTGCCACTCTCGTCGCGGCTGACGCCCACGTCCAGGACGGCGGCGCCCGGCTTGACGTCCTCGGGCTTGATCAGGTGCGGCACGCCCGCCGCGGCCACGATGATGTCGGCGCGGCGCAGGTGCGCGGCGAGATCCCGCGTACCCGTGTGGCACTGCGTGACCGTGGCGTTCTCGGACTTGCGCGTCAGCAGCAGCGGCATCGGGCGGCCGATGGTCGTGCCGCGGCCGACGACGACGACCTCCGCGCCGCTGATCTCGACGCCGTGGGCGCGCAGCAGCGTGATGATGCCGTTCGGGGTGCAGGGCAGCGGGGCGGGCTCGTTCAGCACGAGGCGCCCGAGGTTCGTCGGGTGGAGCCCGTCCGCGTCCTTGGACGGGTCCATGAGCTCCAGGACGCGGTTCTCGTCGATGCCCTTGGGGAGCGGCAGCTGCACGATGTACCCGGTACAGGCCGGGTCCTCGTTCAGTTCGCGTACGACCGCCTCGATCTCGTCCTGCGTGGCGGTGGCGGGCAGTTCCCGCTGGATGGAGGCGATGCCGACCTCGGCGCAGTCGCGGTGCTTGCCCGCGACGTACTTCTGGCTGCCCGGGTCGTCGCCGACCAGGATGGTGCCGAGGCCGGGCGTGATGCCCTGGGCCTTCAGGGCCGCCACGCGGGCGGCCAGGTCGGACTTGATCGCGGCTGCGGTGGCCTTGCCATCGAGAATCTGGGCGGTCATGGCCCCATCCTCGCGGATGAACCCGCCCCGGTTCCAATTCGCCGACCCCAGTGGAACGCCAGGTTGCACTTGCACAACACATAGCGATTCCGACTGGACAAAAAGGAGAGGGTACGACCACGATGAGCCGCGCAGTGCCGCGGGCAGTGCCGGGGGGCCAAACCGCTCAATACATGTGAAAGTTCGTTCCTCCGCGCGGGCCGCGCCGTCCCCGCACCCATCAACGGAGGAACACGCCATGAGTTTCGGCGACCCGAACAACCCCTACGGCCAGCCGCAGGGCCAGCCCCAGCAGCCGGGTTACGGCTACCCGCAGCAGGGCCAGCCGCAGCAGCCCGGCTACGGCTACCCGGCCGCCCCGCCGGCCCCGGCGTACGGCGGCGGCTACGCCGGCGCGCCTCAGGAGATGCCGGGTGGCGTCAAGGCCGCCCGCGTCATGCTCTTCGTCATCGCCGGTTTCCAGATCATCGGCGCCATCTTCGCGGGCCTGGGCGCCGTCGGTATGGCCGCCGCCAAGAACGACCCGATGCTCAAGGACGACATCCAGTTCCAGCAGCTCGCCGACATGTCGGTCGGCGCGATCTGGTTCGTCACCGTGCTCATCCTCGCCTGGGGCATCTTCGCGATCGTGCTGGGCGCCAAGTTCGGCTCCGGCGGCAACGGCATACGCATCGCCGCGCTGGTGTTCGGCATCATCACGGCCGTGCTGGGCATCTACCCGTTCGTGCTCATCGGCCTGGTGCACACCGTGCTGGCCATCCTCATCGCCGTGTTCGTCGGCAAGGCGGACGGTGCCGCCTGGTTCAACCGCCCGCGGTACTGAGCCTTTCACCGGGCCTTTCACCGGGCCCTTCCAGCCCTTCCGGCACGCCGAAGGCCGTAACCCCCCTCTCCGGGGCGGGTTACGGCCTTCGGCGTTTCAGCTGTCAGGTGTCAGGTGTCAGGTGTCCACCTGTCTGTCTGCCGCGTCAGTGGAAGAAGTGGCGCGTGCCGGTGAAGTACATCGTCACGCCCGCCTTCTTCGCCGCCTCGACGACCAGCTCGTCACGGACCGAACCGCCCGGCTGCACCACGGCCTTGACGCCCGCCGCGGTGAGGATCTCCAGACCGTCGGGGAACGGGAAGAACGCGTCCGACGCGGCGTACGAGCCGCGCGCCCGCTCCTCGCCCGCCCGCTCGACGGCGAGCTTGGCGGAGTCGACGCGGTTGACCTGGCCCATGCCGACGCCGACGCTCGCGCCGTCCTTGGCGAGCAGGGTGGCGTTGGACTTGACGGCGCGGCAGGCGCGCCAGGCGAAGGCCAGCTCGGCGAGCTCGTCGGCGGAGAGCGCCTCACCGGTGGCGAGGGTCCAGTTGGCCGGGTCGTCGCCGTCCGCCTGGAGGCGGTCGGTGACCTGGAGCAGCGCGCCGCCGTCGATCGGCTTGACCTCGACGGGGGCGGACGGGGCGCCGGGGGCGCGCAGCACGCGGATGTTCTTCTTGCGGGCGAGCACCTCGACCGCGCCGTCCTCGTAGTCGGGCGCGACGATGACCTCGGTGAAGATCTCGGCGACCTGCTCGGCCATGGCGACGGAGACCGGGCGGTTGACGGCGATCACGCCGCCGAAGGCCGACAGCGGGTCGCAGGCGTGCGCCTTGCGGTGCGCCTCGGCGACGTCGGCGCCGATCGCGATGCCGCAGGGGTTGGCGTGCTTGATGATCGCGACACACGGCTCGGTGTGGTCGTACGCGGCCCGGCGCGCGGCGTCGGTGTCCGTGTAGTTGTTGTACGACATCTCCTTGCCGTGCAGCTGCTCCGCCTCGGCGAGGCCGCCGGTGCCGTCGACGTACAGCGCGGCGCCCTGGTGCGGGTTCTCGCCGTAGCGCAGGACGTTCTCGCGGGTGTACGTGGCGCCAAGGAAGTCGGGGAAACCACTGTCGTCCGCGGCGGCGTAGTCGTCGGCGAACCAGGAGGCGACGGCGACGTCGTACGCGGCGGTGTGCTGGAACGCCTCGGCGGCCAGGCGCTTGCGGGCGGCCAGGTCGAAGCCGCCCGCCTGCACGGCGGCGAGGACGTCGCCGTACCGCGCCGGGGAGGTGACGACGGCGACGGAGGGGTGGTTCTTGGCGGCGGCGCGGACCATGGAGGGGCCGCCGATGTCGATCTGCTCCACGCACTCGTCCGGCGTGGCGCCGGAGGCGACCGTCTCGCGGAACGGGTAGAGGTTCACGACCACCAGCTCGAACGGCTCCACGCCCAGCTCGGCGAGCTGCTCGCGGTGCGCGTCCAGGCGCAGGTCGGCGAGGATTCCGGCGTGCACGCGCGGGTGCAGGGTCTTGACGCGGCCGTCCAGGCACTCGGGGAAGCCGGTGAGCTCCTCGACCTTGGTGACCGGGACCCCGGCGGCGGCGATCTTCGCGGCGGTGGAGCCGGTGGAGACCAGCTCGACGCCGTTCTCGTGCAGCCCGCGGGCGAGCTCCTCCAGCCCCGTCTTGTCGTAGACACTGATCAACGCGCGACGGATGGGCTTATTCACCGACATGAACCTTTCGTCCCTCAATGCGGTAGCCGTGCCGGGCCAGACGCCCCACGACCTCGACGAGCAGCGTGCGCTCGACTTCCTTGATGCGCTCGTGGAGGGCGGCTTCGCCCTCCTCCGTGTCCTCTTCCCGCACCTCGACCACGCCCTGGGCGATGATCGGGCCGGTGTCGACGCCGTCGTCGACGAAGTGGACGGTGCATCCGGTGACCTTCACGCCGTGCGCGAGCGCGTCCCGCACTCCGTGGGCACCGGGAAAACTGGGCAGCAGGGCCGGGTGCGTATTGACGATCCGCCCGCCGAACCGGGACAGGAACTCCTTGCCGAGGATCTTCATGAACCCGGCCGAGACGATCAGATCCGGCGCGTACGCGGCGGTCGCCTCGGTGAGCGCGCGGTCCCAGTCGTCGCGGCTCGCGTGGTCCTTGACCCTGCACACGAAGGTCGGCAGCCCGGCGCGCTCCGCCCGCTCCAGTCCGGCGATGCCGTCGCGGTCGGCGCCGACGGCGACGACCTCGGCTCCGTACGCCTCGGGGTCGTCACCGATGGCGTCGAGCAGAGCTTGCAGGTTCGTCCCCGACCCGGAGACAAGGACGACGAGGCGGGCGGCAGCCACGGGGGAAACTCCTTGTTTGTGTGGTCGTACGAATGAATCGCGCCCCTCGACACGGGGAACTCTACGAACGAGCCGACCGTCAGCAACGATACCGGCACACCGAGCGGCCCCCACGGGACGGGGGCGGAGCCGGGGGGTAGCGTCTGGGAGGGAGCCGTCCCGAACGGACGGACACGACAACACAAGGCCCTTCGCGCACACGGGGCCTGAGGGGAAGACGTTCACCACATGCCGGACCGCCGCCGCCCGTCCACGGAGTCCACGTCCACGCCCGCGTCCACGTCCGCGTCGACGTCCGGGGACGAGAACAATCCGTTCGCGCCGCCGCCCGAGGGCCGGCCGGACCAGCCGTGGCAGCCGCGCCGCCCCGAGAACGGCGACGAGGACACGGGAGACCAGTCCGAGCGGCCCGCCTGGGGCAGCCAGTGGAGCCCGCGGCAGCCGGGCCGCTCCTCCGGCGGCTTCGGCAGCCGCCCGAACGGCGAGCAGCAGGGCGGTGGCCCCGGCGGCAAGCCCGGCGGTGACCAGCAGGGCCCGGCACTGCGCTGGGACCCGACGGACCCGGCCCAGCGGCGTGCCCGCTACGCGCTCCTGTCGGGCATGTGGGCGTTCTTCTTCGCGCTCTTCGACTTCCCGGAGATCGCCCTGCTGCTCGGCGCCCTCGCCCTTTACTGGGGCATCAGTTCCCTGCGCGCCAAGCCCGCGGCCTCGCCGGCCGCCGCCGCCTCCGAGGGTGCCGCCGCCCCGGCGGCTCCAGGAGCCCCGGCCGGCCCCGCGGGCGCGCGCCCCGGAGCCCGCCCGCAGCGCACCGCCGCGCTCAGCGGCCTGGTGACGGCGACGCTGGCCCTGGCGATCGTGGCGGCGACCTTCACGGTCCAGCTGGTCTACCGCGACTACTACACCTGCGTGGACGACGCCCTGACGAAGACGGGCCAGCTCTCCTGCAACGAGCTGCTGCCGACGCCGCTGCGCGACGTCTTCGGCGTACAGGAGTAGCGAGCGGTCACGGGCCGGGCGACGGGTCCTCGGCAGCGGCCGGGGAGTCGGGGGTGTCCCGGGGGTCGGGGGTGTCCTCCCCCGGAGCCGCCTCGTCGGCGTCCGGGGCCTGGGCGTCGGCGTCGGCGTCCTCCGATGTCTCCCAGGCCGCCGGGAGCACCCCGTACGGCTCGAAGGAGTCCTCGTCGGCGTCGGTCCGCTCCTGCTCGGAGGGCCCCGGCACGGGGACCGCAGCGGGCACGGCGGCCTGAGCCGGGGCCGGGACAGGCACCGGGGGTGCGGCGGTGCCCCGCAGGCGCCAGGCGCGTACGGCGAGCGCGCCCGGGACGCCGAGGGCCGCCGTCCACGCCAGCGCCGCCGCGCCCACGCGCCACCCCACGGGCCCGAACTCCGCCAGCCGCCCCACCCCCAGCGGCCCGCCCGCCGCCGCGCCCAGGACCGCCGCGCCCGCACCGCACAGCACCGCCGCCGCGCAGGCCGCCAGCACCGTCTCGCGTGCGCGGCGCAGCTCCTCCGCGCGCCCCGCGAACCACGCGACCACCAGCCCCGCCACCACCGGGACCCCCGCCGCCGCCCAGTGCGGCCAGGTGCCGCGCCCCTCCCCCGGTACCGCCGCGAGCAGCGGGAAGAGCGGCACCGCCGGGTCGCCCGCCAACGCGAGCGGCGTGGCCACCGCGCCCGTACCGAGGGCGAATCCCGCGCCGAGCGCGTACGCCGCACCCCACACCGCCGCGTTCGGCAGCAGCGCGAGGGCCAGCACCAGCACCCCCGTCCGCCCGGCCCACGTGTCGGAGAGGCCCACGAACCCGTCCCGCACGGCGCCCAGGTGCCACACCAGCGACACCGCCACCACGAGCGCTCCGCCGCCCACCAGCGCCAGCAGGCCGGCCGCCGCGGTACGCGCCGCGACGCCCGTGCGGGAGCGCGCCAGCTCCACGCGCAGCCACCGGGGGAGCCGGCGCGGCAGCGGCCCGGCCGGGCGGCCGTGCGCCGTCCACACCCCGACCGCCGCCGCGAGCGCGACGAGCGGCGGCAGGTGCAGCGCCGCGCTCAACGGCTGCGGGGCCAGCGGGCCGCCGGCCGCGTACGCCACGGCGCCCGCGCCGACGACCGCGTACCCCGCGGTCACCCCGCCCACCACGCCCGCCGCCGGGCCGGGCGACGCGTCGCGCGTGGTGCGGTACGCCAGCCACCCCGGCAGCGCCAGCAGCAGCAGCGGTACGACGCCGACGGGGGCCGGCGCCCCGGCCGGCGGCGGTCCGGCCGCCCGCACCAGCTCCGTCCCATGGGCCAGCAGCCACACCGCGGCGGCGACGTGCAGCGCCCCGCCCGGGCCCCGGTCCGGGTAGGGCGAGCTGATCCACATCACCATCACCAGGACGGTGACGGAGCCGAGCCCGAGCCCCGCGGCGAGCGCGCCGCGCACACCGCACACGGTGATCCTGGTCATGGCCGTCACGGCCGTCGCGCGAGTCACGGCGCCATGCTGCCAACGACACGCGCTTTCTCTGCGTAACGGGAGATTGCCCGCTGTGTCGCCCAATATACGGTTATGTACTTTTTCGTCGCGAGCAGCGCCGCGGGGAGTCTCCCATGACCCAGAGCACCACCACCCGCTCCGCGCCGCCGCTTCCGTCCCCCAAGGAGCGGCGACGACTGCGCGAGGCGAGATCGATGAGCGAGAGCCAGGTCGCCGAGGTCCTCGGCGTCACCAAGGCGACCGTACGCTCCTGGGAGACGGGCCGCGCCAGTCCGCGCGGGCGCAAGCGCGAGGCGTACGTGAAACTGCTGCGCGCGCACGAGGCCGCCACGGCGGCGGCGAAGCCCGCCAACAAGTCCGCGACGTCGGCGAAGTCCGCCGCGAAGGACCAGACCCGGCCGCGCACCTCCAAACAGGCGCCGCGCGCCGAGCGCCGACGCCCGCAGAGCGCCACGGCGCCGGACGCGTCACACGCGCGGAAGCCGGAGCCGGAACCGGGGGACCGACAGGAGCCGCAGGAGGCACAGGAGCAGCCGCAGGAGCTGGAGCTTGCGGAGGAAACCGCGGAGGAAACCGCGCCCGAGGCGGTGGAGGCAGAAGAGGAGTCGGAGACACCTGAGGCAGACGAGGCTGACGAGGAGTCGGGGGCACCCGAGGCGGAGGATGCCGACGAGGCAGAAGAGGCCGACAAGGCTGCCGAGGCGCCCGCCACGGCCTCCGACGCCTTCGACGCGCTGTACGCCTGCGCCGCCCCCGTCATCCTCCAGCAGGCGTACCTCCTGACCGGGCGGCGCCGGCTGGCGCGCGAGGCCGTCGAGTACGCCTTCCACCACGCCTGGGAACGCTGGCCGGAGGTCGCCGTCGACCCGGACCCCGCCGGGTGGGTGCGCGCGGCGGCGCACGCGTACGCCCTCTCCCCCTGGCACCGGCTGCGCCGCTCCCACCGGCACCCCGATCCGCCGACCACCGACCGCGCCGCGCGGGCGCTGCGCGGCGCGGTGCTCGACCTGCCGCCGCCGTACCGCCGCGCCCTGGTGCTCTACGACGGCCTCGGCATCGACCTGCCGGAGACCGCCGCCGAACTGGAGGCGAGCACCCCGGCCGCCGCGCACCGCATCCTCGGTGCGCGCGCCGCCGTCGCCGAGCGGCTCCCCGAGCTGGCCGACCCGGCCGCCCTCCACGAACGCCTCGCGGAGCTGCTGGCCAAGGGCCCGACGATGGTGCTGGCGGCGCCCCGCACCGTACGCACGGGCAGCGAACGCCGCGCCCGGCTCTGGACGCGGGCGGCGATCGGGCTGACCACGCTCATCGTCGGTGCGACCGCGTTCACGCTGGCCACGGCGCCGACCGCGTACGAGCCCCCGCTCGCGCCGGGCGAGGCGGTCAGCGGCGTACCGGTGCTGAGCGGGCCGCAGCGGCTGACGCCGGAGGACGAGGAGCTGCGCGACGCGCTGCGCGGGCAGCCGTTCGCCGGCCCGCCGCGCCTCGTGCCGGACACCCGCTGAGACGCGGATGGGCCCGCCCCCGGAGATCCGGGAGCGGGCCCATCCGCTGTGCGGGATGTCGCCGTACGGCGTGGTTCAGCCGATGGTTCAGCCGGTGGTTCAGCCGGCGAGGATGGCGCGCGCCAGCTTGGCCGTCTCGGTCGGCGTCTTGCCGACCTGGACGCCCGCGGCCTCGAGGGCCTCCTTCTTCGCCTGCGCGGTGCCGGACGAACCGGACACGATCGCACCGGCGTGGCCCATCGTCTTGCCCTCGGGGGCGGTGAAGCCCGCGACGTAGCCGACGACCGGCTTGGTGACGTTGGCCTTGATGAAGTCGGCCGCCCGCTCCTCCGCGTCGCCGCCGATCTCACCGATCATCACGATCAGCTCGGTCTCGGGGTCGGCCTCGAAGGCCGCGAGCGCGTCGATGTGGGTGGTGCCGATGACCGGGTCGCCGCCGATGCCGACGCACGACGTGAAGCCGATGTCGCGCAGCTCGTACATCATCTGGTACGTCAGCGTGCCGGACTTGGACACCAGACCGATCTTGCCGGGCTTGGTGATGTCGCCGGGGATGATGCCCGCGTTGGACTGGCCCGGCGTGATGAGGCCGGGGCAGTTCGGGCCGATGATCCGGGTCTTGTTGCCCTTCTCGACGGCGTACGCGTAGAAGGCGGCGGAGTCGTGGACCGCGATGCCCTCGGTGATGACGACGGCCAGCGGGATCTCGGCGTCGATGGCCTCGACGACGGCGGACTTCGCGAAGGCCGGCGGCACGAAGAGGACGGAGACGTCGGCCCCGGTCTTCTCCATCGCCTCGGCGACCGAGCCGAAGACGGGCACCTCGGTGCCGTCGAAGTCGACCGTCGTGCCCGCCTTGCGCGGGTTCACGCCACCGACGATGTTGGTGCCGTCACCGAGCATGAGCTTGGTGTGCTTCATGCCCGTGGCGCCGGTCATGCCCTGGACGATGACCTTGCTGTCCTTGGTGAGGAAGATAGCCATGGTGTGTCTGTGACCTCGTCCCTTTTACTTCGCAGCCGCGAGCTCGGCGGCCTTGTCGGCCGCGCCGTCCATGGTGTCCACGCGCTGCACCAGCGGGTGGTTGGCGTCCGACAGGATCTTGCGACCCAGCTCCGCGTTGTTGCCGTCGAGGCGCACGACCAGCGGCTTGGTGACGTCCTCGCCGCGCGAGGACAGCAGCTCCAGGGCCTGGACGATGCCGTTGGCGACCTCGTCGCAGGCGGTGATGCCGCCGAAGACGTTGACGAAGACGGACTTGACGTCGGGGTCCCCGAGGATGATCTCGAGGCCGTTCGCCATGACCTCGGCGGAGGCGCCGCCGCCGATGTCGAGGAAGTTGGCCGGCTTGACGCCGCCGTGCGCCTCACCGGCGTACGCGACGACGTCGAGCGTCGACATGACCAGGCCGGCGCCGTTGCCGATGATGCCGACCTCGCCGTCCAGCTTGACGTAGTTGAGGCCCTTGGCCTTGGCGGCAGCCTCGAGCGGGTTGGCTGCGGCCTTGTCCTCGAGCTCGGCGTGCTCGGGGTGGCGGAAGTCGGCGTTGGCGTCCAGGGACACCTTGCCGTCGAGGGCGATGACCCGGCCGTCGGCGACCTTGGCCAGCGGGTTGACCTCGACGAGGAGGGCGTCCTCGGCGACGAAGGTCTTCCACAGGGTCACGAGGATCTCGGCGACCTGGTCCTTGACCTCGGCCGGGAACTTCGCGGCCTCGACGATCTCGCGGGCCTTGGCCTCGGTGACGCCCTCGTTGGCGTCGACCGGGATCTTCGCCAGGGCCTCGGGCTTGGTGGCCGCGACCTCCTCGATGTCCATGCCGCCCTCGACGGAGGCCATGGCGAGGAAGGTGCGGTTGGTGCGGTCGAGGAGGTACGAGACGTAGTACTCCTCGGCGATCTCGGGTGCCGTCTCGGCGATCATCACCTTGTGGACCGTGTGGCCCTTGATGTCCATGCCGAGAATGTCCGTCGCGCGGGCGACGGCCTCGTCGGGGCTGGCAGCCAGCTTGACGCCGCCGGCCTTGCCGCGGCCGCCGACCTTCACCTGCGCCTTGACGACCGAACGGCCGCCCAGTCGCTCGGTCGCCTCGCGCGCCGCCTCAGGCGTGTCGATGACTTCACCGGCCAGCACCGGTACACCGTGCTTGGCGAAGAGGTCCCTCGCCTGGTACTCGAACAGGTCCACGCGCGTCCGTCCCTTTTCTGGTGATCGCGGTTCGTTGTCTGCGTGGGCGTGCCGCGCGCCCGGACCGGGCGGAGGGCAACGTGACTGCGCTGTCACAAGGGAGGCGTACACGGTGTCCGTGGACGCGGCATGTCCGTCTCGCAGGTTATCCCCGTAGGAGCTGGGTCCCTAAATCACAGGTCACACCCGCGCGGTGATACCGATCACAGGAGTGGAGCTCAAACGGGCGGCCTCACTGGTTGTGAGACCGCCCGTTGCTACGGATTTCGTACGTAGCGGATCAAGCGCCGATCGGATCAGCCGCCGTAGGGGAGGTAGTCCGGGGTGACCGACTGGACGGTGGACTGGACGCCGGTGACGGCGTTGGCGGAGAGCGGCTGGACGTCGGCGGTGACGTGCGAGACGAGGGCCTGCCCGAACGTCTGTGCGTCACCGGTGACGCCGCCCGCGAACGGCTGGACCTCGCCCGTCACGCCGTACGCCAGACCGGTGGCGCTGCCGCCGACGCCGTCGACGACCGGCTGGACGTGGTCGGCGACGGTGTCGACGACCGCCTGGACGAACGGCTGCACCGAGCCCGTCACCCCGTACGCGAACGGCTGGACCTCGCCGGTCACGCCGTACGCCAGCGGCTGGACGTCCGCGACGACACCGCCCACGAAGGGCTGCACACCGGAGACGGCGCCCTGGGCGAGGGAGCCGGCGTCACCGACGGCCTGGCCCGCGACCGGGACGGCTCCGTCGACGGCGCGGTCGGCGATGGGCGGCAGGACGTCCTGGGCGACGCCGTCGAGGATCGGGGTCGCGGTGCCGACCGGGTCGCCCTGGACCTCGTGGGCGAAGGAGGTGAGGGGGCCGAAGAGGTAGTCGATCTCGCCCGTGGCGGTGTCGACGGTGGTGTCCACGGCCGGGGTGGCGACGCCCTGCGCGTACTGGACATCGGCCTGGACGTCCTGGGTGAGGCCCTGGACCGCGCCCTGCGCGGTGCCCTGGACGTTCTGGACGGTGGGCGTGGTGGCGGACGCGACGGCGTTCACATCGGCCTTGGCGTCCTGCGTGACGTCCTGGGCGGTGTCCTGGGCCGTGTCCTCGACCGCGTCGACGACCTTGTCCGCGGTCGACAGCGGGACGGAGACCTTCACCTCGGCCGCGCTGGCGGCCGCGGTGCCGATGGCCCACATGCCGGTGGCGGTGGCGGCGACGGCTATGGAACGGCGGATGTTCTTGTTCATGGGGTGCGTCGGTTCCTTCGAATTCCGTGTGTGGGGTCACCGATGGGGTGACGGCGGGCAGACCTGTCCCGCCCCCGCGCGGCAGGTCCTGGGCGTCCTGACGGGGGACGGTCTGCCCTAGCCGGGGAATTCGAGGATGTCGTGCGGTCGGTCGTGGACCGGCGCGACGGTCGCCGGCAGTCCGGCGCCGCGTACGGGCCCGGGGTACGGGAGCGACGCCGACCCCGTGGCGTGCTGGTCGCCGCCGCGCGGCGAGCCGCTGTCACCGGCGACGGCGCCGGCGGTCTGGAGGCACGCGCCGCCGGGGCACGGCTCGGGGGCGGCGGGCGGCGTCGCGGGACGCGCGACGGCCCGGCGGTCCTCGCCGTACTCGCCGTACGTACGTAGGCGCTCGCCGCTCGCGTGGGCGGCGTACGGCCACGCCGGGGTGGCGGTGCCCGCGTGCGAGGCAGCCGGGGTCGCGGAGGCCGTGCCGGCACCGCTTCCGGTCGCGGCGATCGCGGTCCCGGCAACGGTTTCCGCGCCGGGGCTTTCCGCCTCGGCGGGTACCGGGGCCTGCGGCAGCTCGGGCGCCGCCGGAAGCTCGGGCAGGCCGGGCGCCGAGGGGCGCTCGACGGGAGCCGCCGGCAGGGCTCCGGTGAGGTTTGGGCCGAGGTCCCGCACCGCCCCGGTGGCGAGGGCGACGGCCCCGCCGACGGGCTCGGCGGATTGGGCGGCTTCGGCGGTACGGCCGGCGACCTCGCGAACGGCGTCCGTGGCGCGGGGCGCGGCGGTCTGCGGCACGGTGGCGCGGAGCCGCTCGGCGGAGACCGGTGTGGCTTCCGTGCCCGAGACCGCCGTGCCTGCCGTGCCCTCCGCCGCGTACGCCTGGCCGCCACAGAGGAAGCCCAGCGCGAGCAGTCCGCCGAGGAACAGCGCGGCGGTCAGCGCCCGCGCGCCGAGCGTGCGGCGCAGCAAGGCGTGCCGCCGGGCCGCTCCGCGCACCAGGCGCAGGGCGGCAACCGGCACGGCTGCTGCGGCGGTCACGGCGTTCGGAGTCCTTCCAGGGCGGCGGAAGTCGAGGTTCGGACTCCGCATACGGCGCGCTGATGCTTGCACGAGCCTCGGGGGGTCACGCAAGTCCGGTGTTACTGATGAGTCGCCATGTCCGGTATGGGCAGGGGGCGCTTCTCGATCGCGGCGGCCATCACCTCGGGGAAGAGGTCCGGGGTGCAGGCGAACGCCGGGGCGCCGAGCGCGGCGAGCGCCGCCGCGTGCTCGCGGTCGTACGCCGGGGTGCCTTCGTCGGAGAGCGCGAGCAGCGCCACGAACTGCACGCCGGACGCCTTCATGGCGGCCACCCGCTTGAGCATCTCGTCGCGGATGCCGCCTTCGTAGAGGTCGCTGATGAGGACGACGACGGTGTCGGCGGGGCGGGTGATCCGCGACTGGCAGTACGCCAGCGCCCTGTTGATGTCCGTGCCGCCGCCGAGCTGGGTGCCGAAGAGGACGTCGACCGGGTCGTCGAGCTGGTCGGTGAGGTCGACGACGGCGGTGTCGAACACGACGAGTCGGGTGGCGAGGGAGCGCATGGAGGCCAGCACCGCTCCGAAGACCGAGGCGTAGACGACGGACGCCGCCATCGACCCGGACTGGTCGATGCACAGGACGACGTCCTTCTTGACCGACTGGGAGGCGCGTCCGTAGCCGATGAGCCGCTCGGGCACCACGGTGCGGTGCTCCGGGAGGTAGTTCTTGAGGTTCGCCCGGATCGTCCGGTCCCAGTCGATGTCCCGGTGGCGGGGGCGGCTGACGCGCGCACTGCGGTCGAGCGCGCCGGTGAGCGTGGCGCGGGTGCGGCTGGCGAGCCGCTTCTCCAGGTCCTCGACGACCTTGCGGACGACGGCCCGTGCGGTCTCCTTCGTCGTCTCGGGCATCGCCTTGTTGAGCGAGAGGAGCGTGCCGACGAGGTGGACGTCGGCCTCGACCGCCTCGAGCATCTCCGGCTCCAGCAGCAGGGTCGACAGACCGAGGCGGTCGATCGCGTCGCGCTGCATGACCTGGACGACGGAGCTCGGGAAGTACGTCCGGATGTCGCCGAGCCAGCGCGCGACCGACGGCGCCGACGCGCCGAGGCCCGCCGAACGGTCCCGCCCGGTCCTGCCCCGGCCGCCGCTCTCGCCGTAGAGGGCGGCCAGGGCGCCGTCCATCGCGGCGTCGGTCCCGGCGAGCGCGCGGCCGGTCCCGTCGGCCGCTCCCCCGCCGAGCACCAGCCGCCAGCGCCGCAGCCGCTCGTCGTCACGGTCGTTCATCGTCCCGCCCCCACCAGGTCGTTTTGTTCGGTCTCTCCGAGCTTGCCGAGCAGCAGCCGCACCAGCCCCGTCACGGCGTCAGCGCGCTCCTCGTCCAGGCCCGGGCCGAAACCCGGCGCGCCGGGCTCGGCGGCGGCGCCCGCCGTTGGTGTGCCGGGCGCCGCCGGGCCGCGCCGCACCAGCTCGCCGAGCGTGCGCCGCACACCCGGTTCGTACGCCCCGAACGTGCGCCGCAGCAGCGGCAGCACATCGGTGAACGCCTCCGCCGGGACCCCGGTCAGCCAGGCGTCGACCAGGCCCAGCAGCCGCTCGTCGTGGACGAGGAGCATGCCGCCGCAGGAGGAACCGGCTCCGGGGCCGCCGCCGACGAATCCCTCGATCCAGGCGGCCGCCTCGGCCGGTGGCGTGCCGGGCGAGAGGGCGAGGCCCATCAGCCGGGCCGCCTCTTCCTCGGCGAGCCGCCCGTCGTCCAGCAGCAGCCGGGCGGCCCGCCCGCGTATCACTCCGGGAACGGTGTCCCGGTCGGCGAGCCCGCGCAGGACGGTGCCCCAGCGGGCGGTGACCTCCTCGGCCTCCGGCAGGAGCCGGATGGCGGTGTGGACGCCGTCGAGGTGGCCGCGCATCTCGGCGGCGCCGTCCGCGTCGAGCCCCCCGCAGGCGGGCGGCAGGCCGACGCAGACGCGCAGCGCGAGGCCGGTGGCGACCTCCCCGAGCGCGGCCGTGTCCGTGGCCCGCACGTCGCCGTACCGCAGGGAGCGGGCCAGTGCGGGCAGCGCCTGGGCGAGGTGGCCGACGTCCGCGTCGAGCGCGGCCCGGTCGGCGAGCGCCTTCATCACCACGGGCAGCGCGTCGGGCAGCCCGGCCAGTAGGCACCGCTCGGCGAGCGCGGTGACGTCGGCCAGCGCGGTGGCCGACACCGCCAGCGACTCGGCCTTGGCGGTGGCGGCGGCGAGCACCGTGGTGCCCCACACGCCGGCCTCCGCCACGCGCACGTGCAGCTCCGGCTGCCAGCGCAGCCGCCAGCTCTCCCGGAAGGTGCCGGTGGAGCCGCGCCCGCCGGCCTGTTCGCCCCAGTCGACGCCGAGCAGCCGCAGCCGGTGCAGGAGCCGGCTGCGCTCCGCGTCCGTCTCCTTGCGCAGGTCGAGGTCGAGCTCGCGCTCCAGCGCCTCCGGTTTGAGGCGCAGGCCGCGCTGAAGCCGGGTCAGGTCCCGTTGCAGCGGGACGGCGGGCGCGCTGTCCGGCACCTCGCCGAGCACGTCACCGACGATCAGGCGGTCCCTGATGAGGTCCAGCGGCACGTCGGAGCCGTCGCACATCACCGCCCGTACGGCGTCCATGGTCTCGGTGAGCCCGGCGAGCGGGCGGCCCCGCATGGCGGCGAGCGTCCCGGCGAGCCGTACGGCCTCGATCACATGGGCGGAGGACACGATCCGGTCCTCCTCGCGCAGCAGCCCGGCGATCTTCGTCAGCCAGCGCTCGACGGGCCGGTCGGGCGCGCCGAACAGGTGCCCGTACCAGCCTGGGGAGTCGATGCCCGCGCCGTAACCGGTGTGCCGGGCGAGGCGGCGGTGGGTCCACGGGACCCAGGTGATCTCGGCCTTGACCTTGGGCAGGCCCTTGAGGAGGGCACGGTCGGCGGTGACGGTGCTCTTCGCCGCGAGCGCCGGCACGTGCCAGGCGCCGCACACGACGGCCACGCCGTCGCCGTACGTCTTGCGCTCGGCGCGCAACTGGAGCCGCATGTAGGCCTCGCGGATCAGGTCGCGGCGGTGGCCGCCGTGTCCGTACGCCTCGCGCAGCGCGGACATGGCCTCCGCGAGACCGTCGAAGACGGCGACGGGGTCGGTGCCGCCGTCGTCGCCGCCCGGGGGGCCGTGGCGGGCCGCGACCGGGCCGCGGGGTCCGCGGTGCTCGACGACGTCCTCCCACCAGCGCTCCGGGTCGTCGTACCCGGCGGTCTCGGCGAGCACGGCGAGCGGGTCGACGCGTACGCCGTCGGCTTCCTCCTCGTCCCCGTCGCCCCAGGTGGGATCCGTCGCCATGGCCAGCGAGTGGGTGGCCGGCAGGTCGATGAAGCGGACGGGCACGCCGTGCTCGAGCGCCCAGCGGAGGGCGACCCACTCCGGTGAGAACTCCGCCAGCGGCCAGAAGGCGGCCCGGGCCGGGTCGTCCACCGCGTGCGCGAGCAGGGCGACGGGCGGGCGCATCCGCTCGTCGGCGGCGAGCGGGAGCAGCGCGTCGCCCTCGGGCGGCCCCTCGATCAGCACGGCCGGGGGCTTCGCGGCGTCCAGGGCGGCCCTGACCGAGCGGGCGGATCCCGGGCCGTGGTGCCGCACGCCGAGCAGCAGCGGCTTCGTGGCGGCCGCGCGCACCGTCGCCGTCATGCCGAGACCTCCCTGCAGGCGCGGTAGAAGTCCTTCCAGCCGTCCCGTTCGCGGACGACCGTCTCCAGATACTCCTGCCAGATGACGCGGTCGGCCGCCGGGTCGCGGACGACCGCGCCGAGGACGCCCGCGGCCACGTCGGCGGGGCGGAGCACGCCGTCGCCGAAGTGCGCGGCGAGCGCGAGGCCGCCGGTGACGACGGAGATCGCCTCGGCCGTCGAGAGCGTCCCCGACGGGGACTTGAGCTTGGTGCGGCCGTCGGTGGTGACGCCGTCGCGCAGCTCGCGGAAGACGGTGACGACCCGGCGGATCTCGTCGATGCCCTCCGGTGTGGCGGGCAGGTCGAGCGAGCGCCCTATCTGGTCGACGCGCCGCGACACGATGTCGACCTCGGCCTCCGGTGTCGCGGGCAGCGGCAGGACGACGGTGTTGAAGCGGCGGCGCAGGGCGCTGGACAGGTCGTTGACGCCGCGGTCCCGGTCGTTGGCGGTGGCGATCAGGTTGAATCCCCGTACCGCCTGGACCTCTTGGCCCAGCTCGGGGATGGGGAGCGTCTTCTCGGACAGGATGGTGATGAGCGTGTCCTGCACATCGGCCGGGATGCGGGTGAGCTCCTCCACCCGGGCCGTCATGCCCTCGGCCATGGCGCGCATGACGGGGCTGGGCACCAGCGCGTCCCGGCTGGGGCCGTGGGCCAGCAGCTGCGCGTAGTTCCACCCGTACCGGATGGCTTCCTCGGGTGTGCCCGCCGTGCCCTGCACGAGCAGCGTGGAGTCGCCGCTGACCGCCGCGGCGAGGTGCTCCGAGACCCAGGTCTTGGCGGTGCCGGGCACGCCGAGCAGGAGCAGGGCGCGGTCGGTGGCGAGCGTGGTGACGGCGACCTCGACGATGCGGCGCGGGCCGACGTACTTCGGTGTGATGACGGTGCCGTCGGGGAGGGTGCCGCCGAGGAGATAGGTGGCGACGGCCCACGGCGAGAGCCGCCAGCGGGCGGGCCGGGGCCGGTCGTCGACCGCCGCGAGCGCCGTGAGCTCGTCCGCGAACGCGTCCTCGGCGTGCGGCCGCAGAGGCTCCGCGGCGGTGGGCGCGGCGGCCTCCGCGCCGGTGGACGCGGTGGCTTCGGTGGTTTCGGGCACGGTCATGGATCCCCCTCCAGATCGTTGCGACCGGGTGTGGTGTCCACCGTGCACCATGCCACTGACAATCGGCCGTTCACGCAGGTCAAAGCCGATTGTCAGTGGTGGGGCCTACCGTCGGGGACATGAATCAGCAGGGGGTGCGCTGGACGGCGGAACAGGTGCTGGCACTGGCTCCTGACGACGCCTCACGCAGAGCGGGAAGCAAACTCGGCACGGCCGGACCGTGGTCCGATGCGGGCGGCAGCGGCGCGGGGGCCGTCTGGGGCCTGTGCAAGGGCAGCGGGAGCAAGCCGTACCAGACGATCGTGGACACCACCGGCCCGGCGTACAAGTGCAGTTGTCCGAGCCGGAAGTTCCCGTGCAAGCACGCGCTGGGGCTGCTGCTGCTCTGGGCATCGGACGAGCAAGCCGTGCCCCGCGCCGAGACCGCGCCCGAGTGGGCCGAGCAGTGGCTCGCCGGGCGCCGGGAGCGGGCCGCCGGCCGCGAAGGAGGGGACGCGGCCGGCGCCCACGCACCCAAGTCCGCCGACCCCGAGGCGGCGCGGAGGCGCGGCGCGCGCCGGTCGGGCGGGATAAACGGGGGCGCGACGGAGTTGGTGCGCGGCCACGGCGAAAAGCGGCGC
>NZ_JBEXNO010000038.1:0-77412 GCF_040611175.1 Streptomyces sp. NPDC003036
CGATCGACGACGTACGAGGCACGGCCAAGTACCGCCGTCACGCCGTCGGGATCATGGCCCGCCGCACGCTCGGCTGGACCTGGGAGCAGTACCGCAACGGCACGGGCCGTGGCGTCGCGGAAGGAGTGGCGTGACCATGCGCGTCAATTTCACGGTCAACGGACGTCCGCAGGAAGCCGACGACGTCTGGGAGGGCGAGTCCCTCCTCTACCTGCTGCGCGAGCGAGTGGGTCTGCCCGGCTCCAAGAACGCGTGCGAGCAGGGCGAGTGCGGCTCCTGCACCGTGCGCCTGGACGGCGTCCCGGTGTGTTCGTGCCTGGTCGCCGCCGGCCAGGTCGAGGGCCGCGAAGTCGTCACCGTCGAGGGCCTCGCCGACTACGCCGAACAGCGTGCCGCGCACGGGGGTCGCGGCACCCACGACGGCAAGGCAACCCACGACAGCACTGCCACCGGCGCGCGGACCGGCGACGAGGCCAGCCCCTCCCCGCGGGCGACGCTCTCGCCGATCCAGCAGGCGTTCATCGACGCGGGCGCCGTCCAGTGCGGCTTCTGCACCCCGGGCCTCCTCGTCGCGGCCGACGAGATGCTGGAGCGCAACCCCTCCCCGACGGACGAGGACATCCGCGAGGGGCTCTCCGGAAACCTCTGCCGCTGCACCGGCTACGAAAAGATCCTCGACGCGGTCCGCCTGGCGGCCGCCCGTCGGGAAGCTCAAGGACTCCAGGAAGGCGTGATCTGATCATGGCCGGAACCACCACGGGTATCCCCACCAACGTCACCCAGCGCTCGCGGGCCAAGGGCGGTATCGGCGAGTCGACGCTCCGCCCCGACGGCACCCTCAAGGTCACCGGCGAGTTCGCCTACTCGTCGGACATGTGGCACGAGGACATGCTCTGGGGCCAGATCCTCCGCTCGCCCGTGGCGCACGCCGAGATCGTGTCCATCGACACCTCCGAGGCCCTGGCCACGTCCGGCGTCTCCGCGGTGATGACGTACGACGACCTGCCGGCCCCGATGAAGTACTACGGCATGGAGTTCCAGGACACCCCGGTCCTCGCCCACGGCAAGGTCCGGCACCACGGCGAGCCGGTCGCGCTCGTGGCCGCCGACCACCCGGAGACCGCCCGCCGCGCCGCCGCGAAGATCAAGGTCGAGTACCGGGAGCTGCCGCTCGTCACCGACGAGGCCTCCGCGCTCGCCCCCGACGCCGTACTCGTGCACGAGAACCGCGTCGACCACCATGCCGCGCACGTTCCCCACCCCAACATCGTGCACCGCCAGCCGATCATCCGCGGCGACGTGGAGGAGGCCCGCAAGCGCGCCGATGTCATCGTCGAGGGCGAGTACACCTTCGGCATGCAGGACCAGGCCTTCCTCGGCCCGGAGTCCGGCCTCGCCGTGCCCGCGGAGGACGGGGGTGTCGACCTCTACGTCGCCACCCAGTGGCTGCACTCGGACCTCAAGCAGATCGCCCCGGTCCTCGGCCTGCCCGAGGAGAAGGTCCGCATGACGATGGCCGGTGTCGGCGGCGCCTTCGGCGGCCGCGAGGACATCTCGATGCAGATCCACGCCTCCGTGCTCGCGCTCCGGACGGGCAAGCCGGTCAAGATCGTCTACAACCGCTACGAGTCGTTCTTCGGCCACGTGCACCGGCACCCGGCGAAGCTGTACTACGAGCACGGCGCCACCAAGGACGGCAAGCTCACGCACATGAAGTGCAAGATCGTGCTGGACGGCGGCGCGTACGCGTCGTCCACGGCCTCGGTCGTCGGCAACGCCGCGTCCCTCTCGGCCGGTCCGTACGTCATCGACGACGTCGACATCGAGGCGGTCGGCCTCTACACGAACAACCCGCCCTGCGGCGCCATGCGGGGCTTCGGCGCGGTCCAGGCGTGCTTCGCGTACGAGGCCCAGATGGACAAGCTCGCGGCGAAGCTGGGCATGGACCCGGTGGAGTTCCGCCGGCTCAACGCCATGGAGCAGGGCACGCTCATGCCGACCGGTCAGCCGGTCGACTCGCCCGCCCCGGTCGCCGAGCTGCTGCGGCGCGTCAAGGAGCGTCCGCTGCCGCCGGAGCGCCAGTGGGAGACCACCGCGGGCGCCGACGTCCGCGCGCTGCCGGGCGGTCTGTCCAACACCACGCACGGCGAGGGCGTCGTCCGCGGCGTCGGCTACGCGGTCGGCATCAAGAACGTCGGCTTCTCCGAGGGCTTCGACGACTACTCCACCGCCAAGGTCCGCATCGAGGTGATCAACGGCGAGGCCGTCGCCACGGTCCACACGGCCGCGGCGGAGGTCGGCCAGGGCGGTGTCACGATCCACGCGCAGATCGCCCGTACCGAGCTCGGCGTCCAGCAGGTCACCATCCATCCTGCCGACACCCAGGTGGGCTCGGCCGGTTCGACGTCGGCGGCCCGCCAGACGTACATGACCGGGGGCGCCATCAAGAACTCCTGCGAGCTCGTCCGCGAGAAGGTCCTGGAGATCGGCCGCCGCAAGTTCGGCACCTACCACCCCGCGTGGGCCACCGCCGAACTCCTCCTGGAGGGCGGCAAGGTCGTCACCGACGGCGGCGAGGTCCTCGCCGACCTGGTGGACGTCCTGGAGGACCAGGCGGTGGAGGTCGAGGAGGAGTGGCGGCACCGCCCCACCGAGCCCTTCGACCTGCGCACGGGCCAGGGCAACGGCCACGTCCAGTACTCCTTCGCCGCACACCGCGCGGTCGTGGAGGTCGACACCGAGCTGGGCCTCGTCAAGGTCATCGAGCTCGCCTGCGCCCAGGACGTCGGCAAGGCCCTCAACCCGCTGTCCGTCGTCGGCCAGATCCAGGGCGGCACCACCCAGGGCCTGGGCGTCGCCGTGATGGAGGAGATCATCGTCGACCCGAAGACCGCGAAGGTGAAGAACCCCTCCTTCACGGACTACCTGATCCCCACCATCCTCGACACCCCGACCATCCCGGTCGACTACCTCGAACTGGCGGACCCGAACGCGCCGTACGGCGTGCGCGGCATCGGCGAGGCCCCGACCCTGTCGTCCACTCCGGCCGTCCTCGCGGCGATCCGGAACGCGACGGGCCTGGAGCTGAACAAGACGCCGGTACGGCCGGAGCACCTCACGGGCACGCTGTAAGGGCGCCTGTTGGAGAGAAGGGCCGGCTCCCTCGGGAGCCGGCCCTTCCGTTACGTACCGTAAGCGCGGTCAGGAACGTGCGTCGCGGGCTACTCGCCCTGCTCCGCCTGCTTCGCCTTCAGGCGCGCCGCCTCCTTGCGGACCTCGGCCTGCGTGGCGCGCTCCTTCTGGAGCCACTCCGGGGACTCCTGCTTCAGCGCCTCGATCTGCTCGGTGGTGAGGGCCTCCGTCACTCCGCCGCGGGCGAGGCCCGAGATGGAGACGCCCAGCTTGGCGGCGACGACGGGGCGGGGGTGCGGGCCGTTGCGGCGCAGTTCGCGCAGCCACTCCGGGGGGTCGGACTGGAGGGCGGTCAGCTCGTCGCGCGTGACGACACCCTCACGGAACTCGGCGGGGGTGGCCTCGAGGTACACACCCAGCTTCTTCGCCGCGGTCGCGGGCTTCATCGTCTGGGCGGTCTTGTGCGACGTCATGATGTCAAGGATATCGAGCATGCGCGCGACCGCCGACCACGCCCGGTAACCTGGCCGGGTGACAGGCTCGGAAGCACTTCCCTCGTTCCGGCTCGCGTACGTCCCGGGCGTGACCCCCGCCAAGTGGGTGCGGATCTGGCAGGAGCGCCTGCCCCACATCCCGCTGGAGCTCGTCGCGGTGCCGGCCGCCGAAGCCCCCGGCGTACTGCGCCGGCGCGATGCCGACGCCGGTTTCCTGCGGCTGCCGGTCGACGGGACGGACCTCAGCGCGATCCCCCTCTACACCGAGACGACGGTGGTCGTGGTCCCGAAGGACCACATCGTGGCGGCGGTCGAGGAGGTCTCCGCCGACGAGCTGGCCGACGAGGTCGTCTTCCACCCCCTCGACGACACCCTCGACTGGGAGCACCCGCCGGGGCGGCCCGCGATCGAGCGCCCCGCCACGACGGCGGACGCCATCGAGCTGGTGGCGGCAGGGGTGGGCCTGCTCCTCGTCCCGCAGTCGCTGGCGCGTCTGCACCACCGCAGGGACCTCACGTACCGGCCGGTGACCGGTGTTCCGCAGTCGCGTGTCGCGCTGTCGTGGCCGGAGGACGCCACCACCGACATGGTGGAGGACTTCATCGGGATCGTCCGGGGGCGGACCGTCAACAGCACCCGGGGCCGCGCCGCCGCCCCGGCCGCTCAGCCGAAGCAGCGCAAGCGCCCCGAGACGACGGGCACCGGCGCACGGCGGAAGCCCGCCGCCGGAGGCTCGGCCGGGAAGTCGACCGGGAAGTCGACCGGGAAGTCGGCCGGAAAAGCCTCCGGAAAGTCGACCGGGAAGCCGGCCGGCCGCAGCGGCGGCAAGAGCGGGAAGCCCCGCCGCCGGTCGTAGTCCGGGATCGGTGATCCTGGCGTCACACCGACAGCGGCACCTCGTGGATCTCGTCGGCCGCGTGGCCGGTCCGTTCGTGGATGCGCTTCACGGCGTCCGCCGAGGGGCCGGTGGACAGGCAGTAGACCGTGCCGGACTGCGGGTCGGCCCATGCCCTCTCGAAGTGGACCCCTTCCTCCTTCTCGATGGCGAGGTCCGCCTCGTGCGCCTCGCGCAGCTGGTCGGACGTGATGCCCTTCATTCCGCGGTGGACGTCCATGTACGTGCCCATGGCTCCCACACCTCCGGGGTCGTCGTTGTGGGCCTCTCTTCCATGCTGCACCGGTAACCGGCCCCCTGCGCGCCGCACGCCACGCCGCACACCCGCGGGCTCGGCGAACAGGCTCCGTTCGGCCAAGTCTCCGCACGGGGTACGGAACTGATTTCCGGCCACGGTCGGGAAGGCGCCGCCGTCGCGGACGCCCCGGCGTGCGGAGGCCAGACCCAGGTCAGGGCGGATACGGGGCAGCGGACTCCGCAATGCGGACAGGCGCAGCCCCCTGCCGGGACCGGGGGCTCCGGTATGGCGGCCGTGTGGCGACCTTGTTACCGGAGCGTCGGCACCCTTGTGCGATTCCTATGGATCAGCCAATCTTTCGCTCGGCAGTCAGGTACGGGAAACGCCGCGTACGCGGCGGCGTCTCCTTGACGTGCGGCTTGTCATGCGCATGTCCGTACCTGGGTGCCGCACCCCCACAGCAGCGCACCACCCGATGAGGAGGACCCCTCACATGTCAGTGATGCGTACCTCGCGGCGAAGACTCGCCGCGGCCAGCGCCATAGCCGTCGCCGCCCTGGCTCTCGGCACCGCGTCCGCCCTGCCGTCCGCCGCGGCAGAGCAGGCCCCGGAAGGCGTCATCCAGTACGCGGGCGCTCCCAACGCCGTCGCGGGCAGCTACATCGTCACCCTGGACGAGTCCGAGGCTCCCGCCGAGTCCAAGGCGGGCCGCGCGGTCGCCGCGAAGTACGGCGCGAAGATCGAGAAGACGTTCACCTCGGCCCTCAACGGTTACGCCGTCGAGCTCTCCGAGGCCCAGGCGAAGAAGCTCGCCGCCGACCCGGCCGTGGACTCCGTCGTCCAGAACCGCGTCTTCAGCATCAACGGCACCCAGCCGTCGCCGCCCTCCTGGGGCCTGGACCGCATCGACCAGCGCGCCCTGCCGCTCAACCAGAGCTACACCTACCCCGAGCCGGCCGGGGACGGCGTCACCGCGTACATCATCGACACCGGCGTACGCATCACCCACGGCGACTTCGGCGGGCGGGCCACGTACGGCTACGACGCCGTCGACAACGACAACACCGCGCAGGACGGCAACGGCCACGGCACGCACGTCGCCGGCACCGTCGCCGGCAACGCGTACGGCGTGGCCAAGAAGGCCAAGATCGTCGGCGTCCGCGTGCTCAACAACTCCGGCTCCGGCACCACCGCCCAGGTCGTCGCCGGCATCGACTGGGTGACCCGCAACGCCGTCAAGCCGGCCGTCGCCAACATGAGCCTCGGCGGCGGCGCCGACTCGGCGCTCGACACGGCCGTACGCAACTCCATCGCCTCCGGCGTCACGTACGCCATCGCGGCGGGCAACGACGGCCGCGACGCGTCCAGCACCTCGCCGGCCCGCGTCAGCGAGGCCATCACGGTCGGCTCCACGACCAACAGCGACGCGCGGTCCAGCTTCTCCAACTACGGCAGCATCGTGGACATCTTCGCGCCGGGCTCCTCCATCACCTCGGCCTGGAACACCGGCGACTCCGCCACCAACACCATCTCCGGTACGTCGATGGCCACCCCGCACGTCGCGGGCGCCGCCGCGCTGTACCTGGCCAACAACCGGACGGCGACCCCGTCCCAGGTCGCCTCGGCGCTGACCTCCGCCGCCACCACCGGCGTGGTCACCAACCCGGGCACCGGCTCCCCGAACCGCCTGCTGTACGTCGGCGACGGCGGCACCACGCCGCCTCCCGGCAAGCGGTTCGAGAACACCGCCGACTACGCGATCAACGACAACGCCACCGTCGAATCGCCGGTCACCGTCTCCGGCGTCACGGGCAACGCCCCGTCCGCCCTCCAGGTGCCCGTGAACATCGTCCACACGTACATCGGCGACCTCCAGGTGCAGCTGATCGCGCCCGACGGCACCGCGTACACGCTCAAGGCCTACGGCACCGGCGGCAGCGCCGACAACATCAACACCACGTACACCGTCGACGCCTCCTCGGAGGTCGCGAACGGCACGTGGAAGCTGCGGGTGAGCGACAACGCCAACTACGACACCGGGAAGATCGACTCCTGGGCCCTGCAGTTCTGACGTTCTGACGCTCCCGTCCCACCGCACGTGAAGGGCGGCCGCCATCCCATGGCGGCCGCCCTTTCGCGTGTCGCGTACGATGCCGCGCGCCCCGTTCAAATGATCGATTCCGCCCCGACAGGAGCACCGCAAGCCGTGGAACCGTCCTCCCAGGGGTGGCCCCCGCCCCAGCAGCCCCACCCCGCCTACGGGATACCGGGTTACGGCATCCCCGGCGCACCCGGCCCGCTCCCGCCGCCCGTGCCCCCCATCAACGGGCTCTCCATCGCGTCCCTGATCGTGGGCATCCTCTGCTGCGTACCGCCGCTCGGCATGATCCTGGGGGCCATCGCCCTCGCGCGGATCAAGAAGAAGGGCGAACGCGGCAAGGGGCTGGCCATCGGGGGCATGGTCATGTCCCTGGTCGGCACGCTGCTGGTGACGGCCGGGATCGCCAGTGGTGGCTTCCGCGAGGCCTACGACGGTGTGCGGGAGGCGATGCGGGAGGAGCGGAGCTCCCGCTCCACGTTCGACCTCCGCAAGGGGCAGTGCTTCGACCGGACCGCCGGCGGGCCCGAGTCGGAGGCGGCCGAGGTGGAGATCGTCCCGTGCTCCCGGCCGCACGACGGCGAGATCACCGGCTCCTTCAAGCTCACCGGTTTCGGCAAGGAGTGGCCGGGCGAGAAGGCGCTCGACGCCCAGGCCGAGGAGCGCTGCGAGACGATCAGCAACGCGTACGCGATGGACGCCTGGGCCCGCCCGGACAACGCCTGGCTGTACTACTACCAGCCGAGCAAGGACAGCTGGCGGTACGGCGACCGCGAGGTGAGCTGCTCGGTCGCCGCCGAGACCGGCAAGCTGACCGGGTCGGTGCGCGCGGACTCCACGACCCTCGACGCGCACCAGTTGGTCTATCTGCAGGCGATGAACCCGATCGACACCGTCCTGATGGAGGAGCCGGAGGACAGCGTCGAGGACGACCCGGAAGGCAACGCGGCCTGGGCCCGTGACGTCGAGGCGACGCTGACGGCGTCGGCCGCGGCGCTGGAGAAGTACCAGTGGCCGGCCGTGTCCAAGAAGGCCGTGACGGAGCTCGTGGCGCAGCTGAAGTCCGCCCGCGGGCACTGGAGGAAGGCGGCCGACACCTCGGACCCGGACGCCTTCTGGGAGCACTACGAGCGGGGGTACGACGCCCTTCCGTACGACCTGGGGGCCGAGGCGCGCACCGCGCTGGGGCTGGCGGACACCCCGCCGGACGACCCGAGCGAGGACCCGGAGGACCCGGAGGACCCGGAGGACCCGGGGCAGTCGGGGGGGTCGGGCTCGGGTTCCGGTGCGGGGACGGCCGTCTGAACGGCCGTCATCACTTTGGGTGAATCTCTGGCTCATGCTTGCGGCGCTCAACCGTCGGTTGCCACGCTGTAGCTGTCTGTCAAGCTGATGGGAGTGGCCCGTGACATTCGGTGAGCAGCCCGCCTATCTGCGCGTCGCGAGCGATCTTCGGCAGAAGATCGTCAATGGCTCGCTGCCGCCGCACACCCGTCTCCCCTCGCAGGCCCGCATCCGCGAGGAGTACGGGGTCTCGGACACCGTCGCCCTGGAGGCCCGCAAGGTGCTCATGGCCGAGGGTCTGGTGGAGGGCCGCTCCGGCTCGGGGACGTACGTCCGGGAGCGGCCCGTGCCGCGCCGGATCGCGCGCTCCGGCTACCGCAGGCCCTCCGGAGCCACCCCCTTCCGGCAGGAGCAGGCGGACGAGGGCGCGCGCGGCACCTGGGAGTCCAGCAGCGAGCAGGAGCGCGCGAGCACGGCCATCGCCGAGCGGCTCGGCATCGCGCCCGGGGAGCGGGTGATGCGCACGCGGTACGTCTTCCGGGAGGGCGGCGAGCCGATGATGCTCTCCACCTCCTGGGAGCCGCTCGCCGTCACCGGGCGCACGCCGGTCATGCTGCCGGAGGAGGGGCCGCTCGGCGGCTGCGGGGTCGTCGAGCGGATGGCGGCCATCGACGTCGTCGTGGACAACGTGGTGGAGGAGGTCGGCGCGCGGCCCGGGCTCGCCGAGGAGCTGCTGACCCTCGGGGGGGTGCCGGGACACGTGGTGATGGTGGTGGAGCGGACGTACTTCGCGTCGGGGCGGGCGGTGGAGACGGCCGATGTGGTGGTGCCCGCCGACCGCTACCGGCTCTCGTACCACCTGCCGGTGCGCTGACGGCCTCTCGGCTTCGCGCAAGGGGCGCACTCGGCCGAGTGCGCCCCCTTTCTGTGCCGGTTCCCTGGCCGGAACCGTATCTCTTTGTGAAAACCCGTATCCGCTGCGTGAAGGTCAGGCGTAAGCTCGGGCATATGCGGAGTGCGGTTTCCTCGGGATCCTTAGAGATATGCCCGCCGGTGGGGGGAGAAGTGCGATGAACGACAGCGGTGCGGTACTCCCCTGGCTGGTCATTCGCCAGGACGACAACGGCAACCAGTACCGGGTGGGCAGGTGCGCCACCAGGGACGAGGCGCAGAAGCTCGCCGACAGCCTCGACTCACGCGGGCACGAGCAGACGTACTGGGTCGAGCGGGTGGGTCAGACGACCGTCTGACCCTTCTCGACCCTTCCGGCTGCGCTGACCGGGCGCGGGTTACGCTCCGGCGCATGACGGATCGTGTGGTGGTGGCCGGAGCCGTGTTCGACGAGGGGCGGCTCCTGGCCGCGCGCCGCAGCGCCCCGCCGGCGCTCGCCGGCCGCTGGGAGCTGCCCGGTGGCAAGCTGGAGGCCGGCGAGACGGCGCAGGAGGCGCTCGTACGGGAGCTGCGCGAGGAGTTGGGCGTGGAGACCGCGCCGGTCGAGCGCGTACCCGGCGAGTGGCCGCTGGCGCCGGGGTACGTCCTCCAGGTCTGGACGGCGCGGCTCCTCGCGGGGGAGCCGCAGGCACTGCAGGACCATGACGAGCTGCGCTGGCTGGACCGCCGTGAACTGGACAGTGTCGACTGGCTGGATCAGGACCGGCCCGCCGTCGCCGCGGTGGCGGGCTACTTCCCCGCGGAGCAGTCCTGAAAGGTGGCCCTGAAAGGCGGCCCTGAGAGGCCGCCCCGCCCCGGGGCCTGACGCACCGCTGTACGCCGTTCGTGCCACCATGCGCCCCCCAGCGCGATAGTGCGCCCCGAATATCGGGTATGTGCCGATTAACCCCCCAAAAATGGACGTGGGTCTGCCTCGCTCTGGGAAGTGGTCGGCGTGATCGACACCAAAGGCGAGTGCGTCGCCGAGTGGACCTTCCCGGCCGAGCTCGACGCCGTACGGACCGCCCGGCACGCCGTCCGGGAGACGCTCCGCGGTTGGGATCTGGAGGCGGCCGTCGGGGATGTGACGGTGCTGCTGGTGAGCGAGCTCGTGACCAATTCCATGCGGTACGCCTCCGGGCCCATCGGGGTCCGGCTGAGCCGTCCGCCGCACCGGGACGGGGTGCCCGCCCTCACCGTGGAGGTCTCCGATCCGCTTCCGGATCCGCCCTTGGAGCGACCCGCCGGGCCCGACGAGGAAGGCGGCCGCGGGCTTCAGCTCGTGGCCTGTTCCGCCCGCCGCTGGGGGGCCCGCAGGGGTCGCGCGGGAAAGACTGTGTGGTTCGAGCTGGTCCTGCCTGGTTAGAAGAGTGAAGGGACGATCACTTTCCGGGCAGGCTCAAAACGACCGAGACCACCCTGTGATCGTGAACGGCGTGCCGACGGGGGCCGTAGTGCTGAATACTGCGGGAATGGCCGGTCCGGTGCGGTGAGCTGGAGGGGACGGTCGCGTGAGCGAGATACCTGAGACGGCGAGCGGCGTCATGTGGCAGAGCAGCCCGCCTGGCTCGATCTATGACTACATCAGAGTCGCGTCCTTCTCGATAGGCCCCGACGGCCTGGTCGATCAGTGGAGCCTCCGCGCCGCCGAGCTGTTCGGCATCCCGGCCCGCGAGGTCAGGGGCAAGGACCCGGTCGAGGCGTTCATGCCCCCCGACCTGCGCCCGCGCGGTCACCGCAAGGTCGCCGAGATCCTCGACGGCAAGGAATGGACGGGCCTCGTCCCCTTCCGTATCCCGGGCGAGCGCGTCACCCGCGGCATAGCCGAGCTGTACGTGATGCCGAGCGAGACCGCGGACGGTGAGCGGGGCGCGCTGTGCATCGTCGTCGACGTCCGCGCGCTGCGACGGATCGAGACCGATCTCGCCGCATCACAGGCGATTTTCGGTCAATCACCTTTCGGGTTCCTCCTCTTCGGTACCGACCTGACGGTCCAGCGTGCCAACCGCCGCTTCGCCACCGTCTTCGGCGGCTCCGTCGACGACCACCGGGGCCGTACCGTCCACGACTACCTCTCGCGCCCCGAGGCGGAGCGGATGACCGCCGCGCTGCAGCGCGTCCTGCGGACCGGCGAGGCCGTCACCGACCTCCAGCTGACCGGCTCCGTGCCCGGTGGCACCGATCACCGCCACTGGTCGATCAACCTCTACCGGGTGCACAGCGGCACCGGCCGCCCCATCGGCGTCGCCGGCCTCGGCACCGACGTCACCCGCCGCCAGATCGCCGCCCGCGAGGCCGCCAGCGCCCGCCGCAACCTCGCCCTCCTCAACGAGGCCAGCGCCCGCATCGGCAACAGCCTCGACCTGGAGACCACCGCCCGCGAGCTACTCGACGTCGCCGTCCCCGGCTTCTGCGACCTCGCCTCCGTCGACCTCTACCAGGGCCTGCTCACCGGCGACGAGGCCCCGCCCGGGCGCGCCGCCGACGGAGGCGCCGACCTGCGCCGCGTCGCCTTCGCCAGCGCCGTGTCGGACACCCCGCTGGTGAGCCAGAGCGTCAACCCCGGCGAGGTGCCCCGCTGCTGCGACACCGCGCCCATCGACGTCGGGGCCGTCCACCGCTACCCCTTCAACTCACCCTGCGCGGCCGCCCTGCGCACCGGCCGCCCGCAGACCCTGCCGGCCGCCGACGGCAGCCTCGTCCAGTCCACCCTCGTGGTGCCGATGGTCGCGCACGACACCGTCGTCGGGCTGGTCCAGTTCTCCCGTACGAAGGGCAGTGAGCCCTTCGGCGAACGCGACCGGGCCCTCGCCGTCGAGCTCGCCGCCCGCGCCGCCGTCTGCATCGACAACGCCCGGCTCTACCGCCGCGAGCACGAACGCGCGCTGATCCTCCAGCGCAGCCTGCTGCCGCCCGGCGACCCCGAGGCCGCCGGCCTCGACATCGCCTGCCGCTACCTGCCCGGCAACACCGCCACCGAGGTCGGCGGCGACTGGTTCGACGTCATCGAGCTGCCCGGGCACCGCACCGCCCTCGTCGTCGGCGACGTCATGGGCCGCGGGCTGCGCGCCGCCGTCGCGATGGGCGAACTGCGCACGGCGGTCCGCACCCTGGCGCAGCTCGACCTGGAGCCGGCCGAGGTGCTCTCCCACCTCGACGAGATCGCCCGCGGTCTCGGCACCCCCACCGGCGCCGGCCGCGCCGGCCGCGGCGCGGTCGAACGTTCCGAGGTCTACCTCGCCACCTGCGTGTACGCCGTGTACGACGCCGTCACCCGCCGCTGCACCTTCGCCAACGCCGGGCACCTCCCGCCGGTGCTGGTCGAGCAGGGCGAGGAGGCGCTCCTCCTCGACGTACCGCCCGGCATGCCCCTCGGCGTCGGCGTCGGCGGCGAGCCCTTCGAGGAGGTCGAGATCGAGCTCCCCGAGGGCGCGCTGCTCGCCCTCTACACCGACGGGCTCGTCGAGTCCCGCGACCACCCACTCGACGAGGGCCTGCGGGCCTTCCGCAGCGCGCTCACCGACCCGGCGCGGCCGCTGGAGGACGTCTGCGACCACGTCCTGACCACCCTGGACACCCGCCACGGCGAGGACGACATCGCCCTGCTCATGGCCCGCGTCCAGGGCCTGCCCGCCGAGGCGGTCGGCGACTGGCGCCTGCCGCGCGAGCCGCGCTCCGTCGGCCGCGCCCGCGAGCTGGCCCGGGCCCAGCTGACCGCCTGGGAGCTGGGGCCGCTCGTCGACACCGTGGAGCTGCTCGTCAGCGAGCTGGTCACCAACGCCCTGCGGTACGGCGAGGGCGAGATCCGGCTGCGGCTGCTGCGCGACCGGACCCTGGTGTGCGAGGTGTGGGACGCGGGCCTGGTCCAGCCCCGCCGCCGCCGCGCCCGCGACACCGACGAGGGCGGCCGGGGCCTCCAGCTCGTCGGCCTGCTCAGCACCTCGTGGGGCTCGCGGCGCACACCGCGCGGCAAGACGGTCTGGTTCGACCTGCCGCTCCCCTCGGGCACGAGCCCCTCGGAACCGACGGTCGACCAGCTCCTGAGCATGTTCTGAGCCGAAGCCGAAGGAGTTTTACGCAGCCGCCTTCAGCGCCGCCAGCCGCGCCTCGATCTCCGCGCGGCGGGTGGCGAGGTCGGGCAGGTCCAGCCGTTCGAAGAGGCCGTCCAGGGACGAGGCCGCGAGCTCCTGCTTGCCCAGCGCCTTGGCCTCCTCGCGGCGCACCTTGTCGTCGAAGCGGCTGAGCTCGCTCGTGGGGTCGAGGACGTCGATCGAGCGGACCACGTCCAGCTTCGGCGTACGGCTGACGGCGGTCGCGTCCGAACGCGCCGCCTCCAGCGCGGTCAGCTTCTGCCGCATCCGCTCCAGGCCGTCCCGCAGCGTCGCCACGAGCTCCCGCTGGGCCGCGATCGTCGGCTCGGCGGCCCGTGCGTCCTCCTCGGCCTGGAGCTGGTGTCCGAGGGCCACCTTCGCGAGGGTGTCGAACTTGTCCGCGAGGCCGCCGCGGTTCGCCATCCGCAGGTCGTCGGCCTTGCGACTCGCCTCACGGGCCTTCTCGCCCCACTCGTGGGCCGCCGTGACGTCCTCCCCGTGGTCCTGCTCCAGCAGCCGCAGGCCGTCGAGGGTGCTCTCCACCGCCCGCTCGGCCTCGGCGATGTGCGTGGAGTAGTCGCGGATCAGCTCGTCCAGCATCCGCCGCGGATCCTCCGCCTGGTCGAGCAGCGCGTTGACGTCGGCCTTCGCCAGCTGGGCCACGCGGCCGAGGACGGTCTGCTTGCTGGTCATGGCACCTCTCCTCGATGACACCGGCTCCTCGATGACACAGGCCCCCCGTACGCGTACGGGGGGCCGGTACCCAGCGTCACATCTGTGAGGCTATGTCCCCTTCTGGGGCTTCGCGACCGGACGCCGGCCGATCTTGCTGCCGAGCCACACCAGCGGGTCGTACTTGCGGTCCACGGCCCGCTCCTTCAGCGGGATCAGGGCGTTGTCCGTGATCTTGATGCCCTCGGGGCAGACCTCGGTGCAGCACTTGGTGATGTTGCAGTAGCCCAGCCCGTGCTCGTCCTGCGCCGTCGCCTTGCGGTCCAGGCCGCTGTCCGCCGCCGCGTCCAGCGGGTGCATGTCGAGCTCCGCGATCCGCATCAGGAAGCGCGGCCCCGCGAAGGCCGTCTTGTTCTCCTCGTGGTCGCGCACCACATGGCAGGTGTCCTGGCACAGGAAGCACTCGATGCACTTGCGGAACTCCTGCGGACGGTCCACGTCCACCTGCTGCATCCGGTACTCGCCCGGCGCCAGCCCCTGCGGCGGCACGAACGACGGCACCTCGCGCGCCTTCTCGTAGTTGAAGGACACGTCCGTGACCAGGTCCCGCACCACGGGGAAGGCCCGCAGCGGCGTCACCGTGATCGTCTCGTCCCGTGAGAACGTCGACATCCGCGTCATGCACATCAGCCGCGGACGGCCGTTGATCTCCGCGCTGCACGAGCCGCACTTGCCCGCCTTGCAGTTCCACCGCACCGCCAGGTCCGGGGCCTGGGTGGCCTGGAGCCGGTGGATGATGTCGAGCACGACCTCGCCGTCGTTCACCTCGACGGTGAAGTCCTTCAGACCGCCGCCGGCCGTGTCGCCCCGCCACACCCGGAAGCTCGCGTCGTACGTGGTCACTCGTAGAGCTCCTCTTCGGCGAGGTACTTGACCAGCTCCTCCTTGTCGAAGAGAGCGAGCAGGTCGGTACGGATGGGCTCGGTCGTCGTGCGTTCCAGGGTGATCTGCCCGCGCGCGGAGTCGGGCGCCGCGAGCTTGCACAGCAGGTTGATCCGCCGCCACTCGCGGTCCATGCCCGGGCAGTCCTCCCGGGTGTGGCCGCCGCGGCTCTCCCGGCGCTCCAGCGCCGCACGCGCCACGCACTCGCTGACCAGCAGCATGTTGCGCAGGTCCAGCGCCAGGTGCCAGCCGGGGTTGAACTGCCGGTGGCCCTCGACGACCGCCCGCCCCGCCCGCCGGCGCAGCTCGACGAGGGTGCGCAGGGCCTGCGCCATCTCCTCCTCGCGGCGGATGATGCCGACGAGGTCGTTCATCGTCTGCTGGAGCTCCTGGTGGAGCGTGTACGGGTTCTCCGGGACCTCGGCGGGCTCCAGGCCCTCGGGGCCGAACGGCCGCAGCGCCTCGGCGGCCGCCGCGTCGACCTGCGCGGCGTCCACCTGCGGGCGCTCGCCGAGGCCGGCCGCGTACTCCGCCGCGTACAGCCCGGCCCGGCGCCCGAAGACCAGCAGGTCGGAGAGGGAGTTCCCGCCGAGCCGGTTGGAGCCGTGCATGCCGCCCGCGACCTCACCGGCGGCGAACAGGCCGGGGACGCCGACCGCCGCGGCCGTGTCCGAGTCGACGGCCACGCCGCCCATCACGTAGTGGCAGGTCGGGCCGACCTCCATCGGCTCGGCGGTGATGTCGACGTCCGCCAGCTCCTTGAACTGGTGGTACATCGACGGCAGTCGCCGCTTGATGGTCTCGGCCGGCATGCGCGTCGACACGTCGAGGAACACCCCGCCGTGCGGGGAGCCGCGCCCCGCCTTGACCTCGGCGTTGATCGCGCGGGCGACCTCGTCGCGGGGGAGCAGCTCGGGCGGACGCCGGTTGTTGTCCGGGTCCTCGTACCAGCGGTCGCCCTCCTCCTCCGTCTCGGCGTACTTCTCCTTGAAGACGTCCGGGACGTAGTCGAACATGAACCGCTTGCCGTCGCTGTTGCGCAGCACGCCGCCGTCGCCGCGTACGGACTCGGTGACGAGGATGCCCTTCACGGACGGCGGCCAGACCATGCCGGTGGGGTGGAACTGGACGAACTCCATGTTCACCAGCGGCGCGCCCGCCAGCAGCGCCAGCGCGTGGCCGTCGCCGGTGTACTCCCAGGAGTTGGAGGTGACCTTGAAGGACTTGCCGATGCCGCCGGTCGCGAGGACCACGGACGGGGCCTCCAGGACGAAGAACCGGCCGGACTCGCGCTCGTAGCAGAAGGCCCCGGAGACCCTGCCGTCCTCTTTCAGCACACGTGTGACCGTGCACTCCTGGAAGACCTTCAGCCGGGCCTCGTAGTCCCCGAAGCGCTCCTTGTCCTCCTGCTGGAGGGAAACGATCTTCTGCTGGAGCGTACGGATGAGCTCCAGGCCGGTGCGGTCGCCGACGTGCGCCAGGCGGGGGTACTCGTGGCCGCCGAAGTTGCGCTGGGAGATGCGGCCGTCCTTGGTGCGGTCGAAGAGGGCGCCCCAGGTCTCCAGCTCCCACACCCGGTCGGGGGCCTCGCGTGCGTGCAGCTCGGCCATGCGCCACTGGTTGAGGAACTTGCCGCCGCGCATGGTGTCGCGGAAGTGCACCTGCCAGTTGTCCCCGGCGTTGACGTTGCCCATGGAGGCGGCGATGCCGCCCTCCGCCATCACGGTGTGGGCCTTGCCGAACAACGATTTGCAGACCACGGCCGTACGGGCGCCCCGCTCGCGCGCCTCGATGGCGGCCCGCAGCCCCGCCCCGCCGGCGCCGACCACGACGACGTCCCACTGCTGCCGTTCCGCTTGACTCATCAGAAGAACCTCGGATCCTCGAAAGCGCCCGTGGCGAGCAGGTACACGTAGAAGTCGGCGAGCGCGACGCTCAGCAGCGACGCCCAGGCGAGCTGCATGTGACGGGCGTTCAGCTTGCCGACCCAGCTCCACAGCCGGTAGCGCACCGGATGCTTCGAGAAGTGCTTCAGCCGGCCGCCGACGATGTGCCGACAGGAGTGGCAGGAGAGGGTGTACGCCCAGATCAGCCCGATGTTGACGAGGAAGACCAGCGTCCCCAGACCCATGTGCCCCCACGCGTACGACGCGTCGCGGAAGGCGAGCACGGTGTCGTACGTGAGGATGCCGGCGACCGGCAGGGCGGCGTAGAAGAAGTACCGGTGGATGTTCTGCATGATCAGCGGGAAGCGGGTCTCGCCGGTGTACTTCTTGTGCGGTTCGGCGACCGCGCACGCCGGAGGCGACGCCCAGAAGCCCCGGTAGTACGCCTTGCGGTAGTAGTAGCAGGTCAGCCGGAAGCCGAGCGGGAAGATCAGGATCAGCAGGGCGGGGGAGAGGCCCCACCAGCTGCCGAAGATCTCCCAGTTGGGCCCGTCCTTCATCGGCGCGCAGTTCTCGGCGAGGCACGGCGAGTAGAACGGCGAGACGTAGGGAGCGGCGTAGTAGTCGCTGTTGGCGAAGGCGCGCCAGGTGGAGTAGACGATGAACGCCAGCAGTCCGGCGGCCGTGGCGGCGGGTGCGAGCCACCAGCGGTCGGTACGCAGGTGGCGGGGCGCGATGGCGGCACGGGTGGCGCTGTGCACGCCGGTGCGCGATGGATCCGCCGGTTCGGTGTGTGGTTGTTGGGTCCCTGTGGCCAACGGGGTCTCCTAGGAGGGGCCTGTGGGTGGGTGTGGGCGAGCGTGCCGACCCCCGGTCCCGTCAGGGGGCGCGCCGGCCCCGGGCGCCCAGACCCTCGTCGTCCGTGTCGGTCCAGAGAGACGAGTCGTACGGATCGTCCGGGATGGTCACCAGGCCCTCCGGCCTGCCGACGGCCGCGGGCGGGGACGTCCCCTCGCGCTGCTGCGTGAGGTTCTGCTCCAGCCGGATGATCGAACGGGCGAGCTCTTCGAGGTTCCGCTTGACCTCGGTCAAATCGTCCTGAAGTGCCATGGAATACCCTCACTTCGCGATCGCGGGGGTGGCAAAGGGGTGGCAAACACGCGCCTGCGAGTGTTGCGCGTCACATCACCCGTTGGGAAGCCGCGTGCATGGATTCCACTCTTCTGGAGGCACCGTTGGGCCGCACGGGTGGCATTTCGCGGACCGCACCGCCGTGTCGCCGCCGCGGGCCCGGCCGGTGGTTTTCAGTGTAGGGGCAATAGGTCTGATCATCTCTAAATTCCACAAAACAGGACGAAGAGGTATAAGACATGTCCCACCTCGGCGCTCCTCTCCGGTCCGTCGCCCTCCTCACCGGGGGCGTCATCGCCGCCTCCGTCCTCACCCTGACCGGATGCGGCTCCGGCGACGAGGAGAGCACCGCGCGGCCCGTCCCCCAGGACATCGCGCCCGCCGCGCGCGACCGGGTCGCCGACGGCGGGACGCTGCGCTGGGCCGTCGACGCCGTGCCGGCCACGCTCAACGCCTTCCAGGCGGACGCCGACGCCACCACCGCCCGCATCGCCGGGGCCGTCCTGCCCGCCCTCTTCACCCTCGACGACCGCGGTCGCCCGCAGCGCAACCCCGACTACCTCGAATCGGCCGAGATCATCGAGACCGAGCCCAAGCAGGTCGTCCTCTACAAGCTCCACCAGCAGGCGGTGTGGAGCGACGGGCGCGAGATCGGAGCCCCGGACTTCGCCGCCCAGTGGCGCGCGCTCAGCGGCAAGGACTCCGCGTACTGGACCGCCCGCAACGCCGGGTACGAACGCATCGAGAAGATCGAGCGCGGCGCGAGCGACCTGGAGGTGCGGGTCACCTTCAACAAGCCGTACGCCGACTGGCGCGCCCTGTTCACGCCGCTCTACCCCAAGGACGTCACCGGCAAGCCGGACACCTTCAACGACGGCGCCCGGACGCGGCTCGCCACCTCCGCCGGCCCCTTCCGGCTGAAGGCCGTCGACACCGACGCCGGCACGGTCACCCTCGTACGCAACCCCCGCTGGTGGGGGCGGCCCGCCAAGCTCGACACGCTCGTGCTGCGCGCCGTCCCGCGCACCGGGCGCGCCGCCGCGCTCGCCGCCGGGACGGTGGACCTGGCCGAGATCGACCGCGCGACGGCCGACCGGATCGCGCAGGCGGCACAGGAGCGCAAGGAGGGCGCCGCGGGTGCCGAGGGCGCCGCGGGACCGCAGGCCGCCGCAGGCCCCGCGTCCGCACCCCTCGCGCCGTCCGCCGCGCTGAAGTCCTGGGCCCTGGCGTACGGCTCCGACGAGGTCACGGCCGCGCGCGTCCAGGCGGTGCGCGCGAAGGAGCGGCAGGCGGCCGCGGCGCGGGCGGCCGAGCGCGAGGCGCTGCGCGGCTTCACCGTCCGCAAGTCGCTGGAGCCCGCCTACACGCAGCTCGCGCTGAACGGCGAGTCCGGGCCCCTCGCGGACGAGCGGGTGCGCCGGGCCGTGGCCCGGGCGCTGGACCGGCGCGTGCTCGCCGAGGCCGTGCTGAAGCCGCTGGGACTGCCCGCGCACCCGGTCGGCAGCCACCTGGCGCTGGCGGGCCAGTGGGCGTACGCGGACAGCAGCGGCGCGCTGGGCGAGCAGGACACCGAGGAGGCCCAGGCCCTCCTGGCGGACGCGGGCTGGACCCCCGGCGGCGCGGCCCGCAAGCCCGCCGGGCCGAAGGACGGGACGAAGGCGGGCGCCGAGGCATCCCCGGGCACGCCGAGGGCGGCGTCCGTGCCGGCGGCCCGCACGGCCGCGCACCCGCAGGGCGCCCCGGACCGGCCCTCGAACGACGGCCTCTACATCGTGGGCGACGACAAGTCCCCCGGCGACGACGACGGCACCCGCATTCTGGCCCCCGCCCCCGTCGAGGCGGTCCGGGGCGCGCTGCTGCGGCAGGCGGCCTCCGTCGGCGGGACCGACGACGCCGAGAACCCCGGCAAGGTGGACACCTCCGACCAGGCCGACAAGGCGAAGGGCGGCGTCCCCGGCGCGTACGCCCCGCGGGGCACCGCCGCACCCCGGCCCGCCTCACCCTCCGCCGAGGCGGCGGGCGGGCCGCTCGGCAGAAACGGCAAGGAGCTGACCCTGCGGTTCGTCCTGCCGTCCGGGCCCGGCTCGGAGGCGCTGCGGACCGTCGGCGGGAAGATCACCAGGATGCTGGACCGGATCGGGATCCGCACCCAGGTCGTCAAGGTCTCCGACGAGAGCTACTTCAAGGACCACATCGCCGCCGGCGACTACGACCTCGCCCTCTACTCCTGGCCCGCCACCGCCTACCCCGCGACCGACGGCCGGCCGATCTTCGCCAAGCCGCAGCCCGCCACGGACGGGTCCCTGCTCGTGGAGCAGAACTACACGCGTGTCGGTACGGACCACATCGACCAGCTCTTCGACCAGGCGGCCGCCGAGCTCGACGAGAAGGCGGCGCGGGAGCTGGTGAAGCAGGCCGACGCCCGGATCTGGGCCGCGGCCGGGTCCATCCCGCTCTACCAGCGGCCCCAGCTGGTCGCGGCCCGGCCGAACGTGGTCAACGCCGGGGCCTTCGGCTTCGCGACGCCCCGCTACGAGGACATCGGCTTCCGGCGGAAGTGACGGAAGCCGTGTAAGGAAGCGGCGCGACGGAAGCCGCGCAACAGGTCAAGCTCAGAATCCGCTCAAGTCGTTTGCCCACCGGACCCACCGGTGGGCAAGCTCACGTCCGGCCCCGCAGGCCCCTCCTCACCAGCACCCCCCAGTGCCGCAGAGCCGTACCACCCGCCGCATGTCCGTGCTTCCCGAATGGGCCGGGAAGCCGCTTCCGCGCGTGCCCCGTACCATGGAACACAGCCGTGGCGCGACCGCCCGGCGGGCGTACGAGGACCAAGAGACGCCGCACCCACGATTTTGAGAGAAGCGCCAGCCACTTATGCCCACGCGCCACGACATCCGTAACGTCGCCATCGTCGCCCACGTCGACCACGGCAAGACGACCATCGTCGACGCCATGCTCAAGCAGGCCGGTGCCTTCGCCGCGCACCAGCTCGACTCGGTCGACGACCGCATGATGGACTCGAATGACCTGGAGCGTGAGAAGGGCATCACGATCCTCGCCAAGAACACGGCGGTGAAGTACCACCCCAAGGACGGCGGGGCGCCCATCACGATCAACATCATCGACACCCCCGGCCACGCCGACTTCGGTGGTGAGGTCGAGCGCGGTCTGTCGATGGTCGACGGCGTGGTGCTGCTCGTGGACGCCTCCGAGGGCCCGCTGCCGCAGACCCGCTTCGTGCTCCGCAAGGCGCTCCAGCGCCGGATGCCGGTGATCCTCTGCATCAACAAGACGGACCGCCCGGACTCCCGGATCGACGAGGTCGTCAACGAGACGTACGACCTGTTCCTGGACCTGGACGCGGACGAGGAGCAGATCGAGTTCCCGATCGTCTACGCCTGCGGCCGCGACGGCATCGCCTCGCTGACCAAGCCGGAGGACGGCACCGTCCCGGCCGACTCCACCAACCTGGAGCCGTTCTTCTCCACCATCCTGGAGCACATCCCGGCCCCGGTGTACGACGAGGAGGCCCCCCTCCAGGCCCACGTCACCAACCTCGACGCCGACAACTTCCTCGGCCGCATCGCGCTGCTCCGCGTCGAGCAGGGCGAGCTGCGCAAGGGTCAGACGGTCGCGTGGATCAAGCGTGACGGCTCGATCTCCAACGTCCGCATCACCGAGCTGATGATGACCGAGGCGCTCACCCGCAAGCCGGCCGAGGTGGCGGGCCCCGGTGACATCTGCGCCGTCGCCGGCATCCCGGACATCATGATCGGCGAGACGCTGGCCGACCCGGAGAACCCGATCGCGCTGCCGCTGATCACGGTCGACGAGCCGGCGATCTCGATGGTCATCGGTACGAACACCTCGCCGCTGGTCGGCCGTGGCGCCACCGGCAAGGGCGCGGACAACAAGGCCGCCGTCAAGGACCGCAAGGTCACCGCCCGCCAGGTGAAGGACCGCCTGGACCGCGAGCTGATCGGTAACGTCTCGCTGCGCGTGCTGGACACCGAGCGCCCCGACGCCTGGGAGGTGCAGGGCCGCGGTGAGCTGGCGCTGGCCATTCTGGTCGAGCAGATGCGCCGCGAGGGCTTCGAGCTGACCATCGGCAAGCCGCAGGTGGTCACCAAGGAGATCGACGGCAAGGTCCACGAGCCCGTCGAGCGCATGACCATCGACGTGCCCGAGGAGCACATGGGCGCGGTCACGCAGCTCATGGGCGTCCGCAAGGGCCGGATGGACAACATGTCCAACCACGGCTCCGGTTGGGTCCGCATGGAGTTCGTCGTGCCGTCCCGCGGCCTCATCGGCTTCCGTACCGAGTTCCTGACGCAGACGCGCGGCACGGGCATCGCCCACTCCATCCACGAGGGCCACGAGCCGTGGTTCGGCACGCTGCAGACCCGTAACAACGGCTCGCTCGTCGCCGACCGCTCCGGCGCGGTCACCGCCTTCGCGATGACCAACCTCCAGGAGCGCGGCGTGCTCTTCGTGGAGCCGGGCACCGAGGTGTACGAGGGCATGATCGTCGGTGAGAACGCCCGCTCCGACGACATGGACGTCAACATCACCAAGGAGAAGAAGCTCACCAACATGCGGTCGTCCTCGGCCGACTCCTTCGAGGCGATCGTCCCGCCGCGCAAGCTCTCGCTGGAGCAGTCGCTGGAGTTCTGCCGCGACGACGAGTGCGTCGAGGTGACGCCGGAGGCCGTCCGCATCCGCAAGGTCAACCTGGACCAGCGCGAGCGCGCCCGCGCCGCGTCGCGCGCCAAGCACGGCTGACCGTGCGGTAGTACGGCTGAGCCGTACTAAGTCCTCGTGCCGAACGGCCGCTGGGGTTCCGACCCCGGCGGCCGTTCGGCGTTCTTCACGGTGGTGCAGGGGCGGACAGGGGCGCTCCGGACGAGTCCTAGGGCTCCGGAGGGGCCGCGTCAATGCCTTTTCCCTGCCGAAGTGTTCGTATATCGACCGTCGCTCTCCGGAACGTGGGTTAACGGTCCGTTTCGCGGGTGTCTGTCTGTACTCAGTTTGTCCGGATTTCGGGCTTCGGGGTCTTGGCGATGTTGTCAAAACGAGACCCTTTAAGTGTGGTTTACGGCCCGGCTGTACTTAATAGTTGGCTCCATTGAGCTCGGGTCAATGGGTCACGCACTGTGGGGAGTGCGCCGACTCACGAGCACACTGGGGTACTTGGGGATCTCGCCGTCAGGGGTGTCGGTGGGATGCCGCGTATCCCTCTTGCGGTAACAAGTGAACTCATGAGGAGGACCCCATGCGTGGTGCCATAAGCACCGATCGGGTCGTGTCTGCGGTAGTGATCCCCACGGGGGCGGAACGACCGTGACAAGTCCAGCGCAGACCGAGGGCGCTGAAGCGTCCGCCGTCTTGGAAGTGGTTGCCCCGTCGAAGGACGAGGCGTCGTCGACCAAGGACCCCGCCGGGCTCTCTCCCGGGCAGTTGATGTGGCGTCGATTCAAGCGTGACCGCACCGGAGTCGTCTCCGCTGTGATCGTCATCTTCTTCTTCGTCATCGCACTCCTCGCCCCGCTCATCGCGAAGGTGTACGGCAAGAACCCGTACACCCTCTACGGGCAGGAGACCATCGGGCTCCTCGACGAGTTCTCCATCCCGACCGGGTCGTTCGGCGGCATGTCCGGCGAGTTCTGGTTCGGCATCGAGCCCATCCTGGGCCGTGATGTGTTCACGCAGCTGCTCTACGGCATGCGTACGTCCATCTACACGGCTCTGGCCGCGACGATCCTCATGGTCGTCGTCGGCGTGGTGATCGGCCTGGTAGGCGGGTACTACGGCGGGAAGGTCGACTTCTGGGTCGGCAGGGTCACCGACTTCCTGCTCGCGCTCCCCAGCCAGCTGTTCTTCATCGCGGCGATGCCCGTCGTCGTGGCGGCGTTCGTCCATCCCGACGAGGAGACCCCCACGGCGCTGCGTGCCGGCGCGATCATCGTGGTCCTGTCGTTCCTTGGCTGGATGGGCCTGTCCCGACTGATCAGGGCGTCGACACTCTCCTTGCGCGAGCGGGAGTTCGTCGAGGCCGCGAAGATCGCGGGAGCCTCTCCCTGGCGGATCATCCGCAAGGAGCTGCTGCCCAACCTGGTCACCCCGATTCTCGTGCAGGCGACGCTGATGCTGCCCTCCACGATCCTTTCGGTGGCCTTCCTGTCCTATGTGGGCGTCGGCTTCGTCGAGCCCACTCCGGACTGGGGCCGGATGTTCTCCATCGGCGCGAGCATCTACGAGCAGGACCCCGCCTACATGTTCTTCCCCGGGGTCGCCATGGTCATCTTCGTCGTGGCCTTCAACCTGCTCGGTGACTCGGTACGCGACGCGTTCGACCCGAAGTCCGGTCGCTGACGTCATACCAGCGGGATAGCTGTCACCACGCCGCCTGCGCGCGGTGTACCCGGACAGCACAGTTGGATCACTACTGACAGATAGGTACTCATCACCATGAGCATCTTTGGCACGCGCGCGACACGTGCTGTCGTGGTCGCCCTGGCGGCCGGCTCGCTGGCGCTGACGGGTTGCAGCAGCAACAACGGCGGCAAAAGCGGTTCCGAGTCCAAGGGACACAGCAAGGAGGACGCGGCCAAGCAGGCCGCGGCCGTCTCCTTCGGTGACGCCAAGGCGTCGACCGGCCCGGCGGCGGAGGTCCCGGGCGCCAAGCCCGGCGGCACGATCAACATCTACCAGACGGACGACTTCTCGCACCTGGACCCGGCGCAGACCTACGTGAGCGACGGCCGTGCCCTCGGCCGCCTCCTCCACCGGGGTCTGACGCAGTACCAGGAGGACGACAACGGCAAGCTCACCGTCGTCGGCGACATCGCCACCGACGCCGGCAAGACCACCGACGGCGGCAAGACCTGGACCTACACCCTCAAGAGCGGTGTGAAGGACCAGAACGGCACCGAGATCACCTCGGCCGACGTCCGTCACACCATCGAGCGCCTGTACGCGCCGTTCATCACCGACGGCCCGGTCTACCTGCAGAACTGGCTGTCCGGTGAGGGCACCACGTACCGCAAGGCCCTGCCCGACGGTCCGTACAAGGGCAAGCACCTGCCGGACACGGTGCTCGCGACGCCGGACCCGAAGACGGTCGTCTTCAAGTTCAAGGAGCCGCAGGCGGACCTCCCGCAGGCGCTGGCCATGGTCGGCTACTCCATCGTGCCGCAGAAGGCCGACACCAAGGAGAAGTACGACACCGCCCCCAGCTCCCTCGGCCCCTACAAGATCGCCGAGTTCAAGCCGGGCAAGTCGATGAAGCTCGTCAAGAACACGCACTGGGACCCGAAGACCGACTCGGTGCGCCACCAGTACGTCGACGGCTTCAACATCACGTTCAACATGGACGACGAGTCCCAGACCAAGGCGATCCTGGCCGACCGCGGCGAGGCACAGAACGCCATCCAGCTGACCGGCACGGTCGCCACGACCCAGGTCCGCAACGTCATCTCCGACCCCGAGGCGAAGAAGCGCACCATCCAGGGCTACCAGCCCTACGTCTGGCAGCTGAACTTCAACCTCGACCGGATGAAGGACAAGAAGGTCCGCGACGCCATCGCCCTGGCGATGCCGAACGCGAACATCTTCCAGCCTGACGGCGGCGCGTACGGCGGCGAGATCGCCACCGGTCTGGTCGCCCCCACCGTGCCGGGCTTCGAGAAGGACTACGACCCCTTCGGCAAGCTGAAGAAGCCGCTCGGTGACATCGAGAAGGCCAAGAAGCTGATCAAGGAGGCGGGCGCCGAGGGCAAGAAGGTCGTCTACGCCTACGCGAACACGCCGAAGCGCCAGCAGCAAGCCGTGGTCATCGAGAACGCGCTCACCAAGATCGGTCTCGACGTCCAGAAGAAGGAGATCGACGGCGCCACCTGGTACGAGCAGGTCGGCAAGGTCGACAACGGTCTCGACCTCTACATGACCGGCTGGGGCCAGGACTGGCCGTCCATGTCCACGGTCATCCCGCCGCTGTTCGACGGTACGCAGCTGCAGGACGGTTCGTCGGTGTACTCCCACATCAACGACCCGAAGGTGAACGCCGAGATCGCCCGGATCAAGAAGATCACGGACCCGGCCGAGGCCCAGAAGGCGTGGACCGCGCTGCACCACGACATCGTGGAGCGCATCAACCCCGCGGCTCCGCTGTACTTCACCAAGTCGCTGCAGATTCAGGGCTCCAACGTGGGCGGTGCGCGCTACTCGCACGAGATGAGCGTCATCGACATCACGCGCCTGTACCTGAAGAAGTAACGACAGCTCAGGCAGGCCGGCTTTCGGGGGTGTGCGCCCGGCGGAGTGCGCACCCCCGGAAGGCCGGCCCCCGCACGACCCCTCACAGCCGCCGTCCTGAGAGCAGCGACCAGCCATGCTTCGATTCCTTCTGCGCCGGACGCTCGGCGCAGTCCTGATCCTCTTCTTGATCAGCGCCTTCACGTTCTTCATGTTCTTCGCCATCCCGCAGGACCCCGCCCTGCTGGCATGCGGCAAGAACTGCACGCCCGACGCGCTGGCAGTCATCCACAAGAACCTGGGCCTGGACAAGCCGGTGCCCGTCCAGTTCTGGGAGTACATGGTCGGCATCTTCGCCGGACGCGACTTCTCGGTCGGCCACTGCGCGGCCCCGTGCTTCGGTGTCTCCTTCGACAACCAGCAGATGGTCTGGGACACGATCATCGACCGTCTCCCGCTGACGGTCTCGCTGTCGCTCGGCGGCCTCGTGGTCTTCCTGTTCGTCGGCCTCGCCGCCGGCATGATCGCCGCCTGGCGCAAGGGCACCGCGACCGACAAGGTCTTCAGCGGCGGCTCGCTGGTCCTGTCCTCGCTGCAGATCTACTTCCTCGGCCCGGTCGTCCTCGGCATCTTCGTCTACAGCACCGGCTGGCTCAACAAGCCGAAGTACGTGCCGTTCAGCGAGAGCCCCGGCGGATGGTTCATGGGCCTGCTGATCCCATGGCTGGTGATGTCGGTGATCTTCACCGCCAACTACACGCGTATGGCCCGCTCCACGATGATCGAGCAGCTGCAGGAGGAGCACGTCCGCGCCGCCCGTGCCAAGGGCATGTCGAGCCGCTACGTCTTCTTCCGCTACGCGTGGCGCGGTTCGCTGATCCCGATCGTCACCATCCTCGGCATGGACCTGGGTTCGCTGTTCGGTGGGGCGATGGTCACGGAGCTCACCTTCGACCTGGCGGGTATCGGCCGACTGGCCCTCCACTCGGTCACCAACAAGGACCTGCCACTGACCATGGGCGTCATGGTCTTCAGCGCCGCCCTCATCCTCATGTTCAACATCATCGTGGACGCGCTGTACGCCATCATCGACCCGCGCGTGCGTCTGTCCTAGGAGAACGACCGTGACCACACTCACCAAGACCGAGGACGCCCCGGCCCCGACCGAGTCGGACGCGTTCCTGTCGGTGCGCGACCTGCGTGTCCAGTTCTCCACCGAGGACGGCATCGTCAAGGCCGTGGACGGGCTCTCCTTCGACCTCATGCGCGGCAAGACCCTGGGCATCGTGGGCGAGTCGGGCTCCGGCAAGTCGGTGACCAACCTGTCCATCCTGGGCCTGCACAACCCGCGCTCCACCACCATCACCGGCTCCATCGAGCTGGACGGCGAGGAGATCACCGACGCCTCGACCAAGCGGCTGGAGACGCTGCGCGGCAACAAGATGGCGATGATCTTCCAGGACGCGCTGACCGCCCTGTCGCCGTACTACACGATCGGCCGCCAGATCTCGGAGCCGTTCCGCAAGCACACCGGCGCCAGCAAGAAGGAAGCCCGCGACCGGGCCATCGAGATGCTCGGCAAGGTCGGCATCCCGTCGCCCGAGACGCGCGTCGACGACTACCCGCACCAGTTCTCCGGCGGTATGCGCCAGCGCGCCATGATCGCCATGTCGCTGGTCTGCAACCCCGCGCTGCTCATCGCCGACGAGCCCACCACGGCCCTCGACGTGACCGTGCAGGCGCAGATCCTCGACCTGCTCAAGGACCTCCAGCAGGAGTTCGGCTCCGCGATCATCCTGATCACGCACGACCTCGGCGTCGTCGCCAACATGGCCGACGACCTGCTGGTGATGTACGCCGGCCGGGCCGTGGAGCGCGGTTCCGTGCGCGAGGTGCTCAAGGCGCCCCAGCACCCGTACACCTGGGGTCTGCTCAGCTCCATGCCCCGCCTGTCGGGGGACGTCAGCGAGCCGCTGCGCCCGATCCCCGGCTCTCCGCCGAGCCTGCTGAACCCGCCGACCGGCTGCCCGTTCCACCCACGGTGCGAGTTCCGGGACCTGGTCGACGGGGACCGCTGCGTGACCGAACGCCCGCTGCTGCCCGAGGGACGGGGCTCGGCGTGCCACATCGCGGCCGAGCGGAAGCAGCAGGTTTTCATCGAGACGATTCAGCCCCGGCTGGGCTGACGACCGGCGACTGGGGCTAAGACCATGAGCGAGAACAACACCACCAAGGCCGCCGGCGAGGCGGTCCCGCAGCAGCGCGACCGGTCATCGGCCGAGCCGCTGCTGGAGACCAAAGGACTGACCAAGCACTTCCCGATCATGGGGGGCTTCCCCATCAAGCGGAAGGTGGGCGCGGTCCAGGCCGTCGACGGCGTGGACCTGGCCGTCTACCCCGGCGAGAGCCTGGGCCTGGTGGGCGAGTCGGGCTGCGGCAAGTCGACCACCGGCAGGCTTCTGACGCGTCTGCTGGAGCCGACCGGCGGCACCATCACGTACCGCGGCCAGGACATCACGCACGCCAAGCGCAGGCAGCTGGCGCCGATCCGGTCCGAGATCCAGATGATCTTCCAGGACCCGTACGCGTCGCTGAACCCGCGGCAGACCGTCGGCACGATCATCTCCGGTCCGATGGAGATCAACGGCATCAACCCGCCCGGCGGCCGTGAGAAGCGGGTGCGGGAGCTGCTGGAGATCGTCGGGCTCAACCCGGAGCACTACAACCGCTTCCCGCACGAGTTCTCGGGCGGTCAGCGCCAGCGCATCGGCGTGGCCCGGGCGCTCGCCCTGGAGCCGAAGCTGATCGTCGCGGACGAGCCGGTCTCCGCGCTGGACGTGTCCATCCAGGCGCAGGTCGTCAACCTGCTCCAGGGCCTCCAGCGGGACATGGGCATCGCGTTCGTGTTCATCGCGCACGACCTCGCCGTCGTACGGCACTTCTCCGAGCGCGTGGCCGTGATGTACCTGGGCAAGGTGGTGGAGGTCGCGGACCGCGACTCGCTCTACAACCGCCCGCGCCACCCGTACACGCACGCGCTGCTGTCGGCCGTGCCGGAGGCGGACCTCGACACCGAGCGCCGGGAGCGCATCCGCCTCTACGGCGACGTGCCGTCGCCGATCATGCCGCCGTCCGGCTGCCGCTTCCGTACGCGGTGCTGGAAGGCGCAGGACATCTGCGCGAGCGAGGAGCCGCCGCTCGTCCGGGTCGAGGGCAACCGTGAGGGGCACCTGACGGCGTGCCACTTCCCGGAGGAGCCGACGACCGAGGCGCGCGGCGAGGACATCGTCCTCGACCCGGCGCTGGCGGCCCTGGAGGCCGAGGCGACGCCGAAGAAGACGGTGTAAGCACACGCCGGACCGAAGGGCCCCGTACCGCCGTGAGCCACGGCGGTACGGGGCCCTTCTGCGTGCGCCCGCCACCCCTGCGGACGCGATGGGCGTGCGGGGCCGCCCGGTATGGGGTGGTATGTGGGTCCAGGCCGGGAGCGAGGACCGAGGAGCGGGCGAGGCCGAGGACCGAGGCCCCGGGGACCGACGACCCCACGGGAGGCACCCCATGCGCGGAGCCACGCACGTCAGGTCGGCCGCATGCGCCGTGGCCGTCGCCCTCGCGGCGACCGCCTGCGGCGGGGGCGCCGCCGGCGGTGGCGCCGACGGGATCGTGCGCTCCTCCTGGGGCGACCCGCAGAACCTCATCGAGCCGGCCAACACCAACGAGGTCCAGGGCGGCAAGGTCCTCGACATGGTCTTCCGCGGCCTCAAGCGGTACGACCCCGAGACCGGCGAGGCCCACGACCTGGTGGCCGAGAAGATCGAGACGACCGACTCCAAGAACTTCACCATCACCCTCAAGCCCGGCTGGACCTTCAGCAACGGCGAGCCCGTCACCGCCCGCTCCTTCGTCGACGCCTGGAACTACGCCGCCCACCTCGACAACAAGCAGAACAACGCGCCCTTCTTCAGCGACATCGTCGGCTACGACGACGTCCACCCCGCCTCCGGCGCCCCCCGGGCCAAGACCATGAGCGGACTGGTCGTCAAGGACGACCGCACCTTCACCGTGGCGCTCAAGAACACCTTCTCCACCTGGCCCGAGACCCTCGGCTACCACGCCTTCGTCCCCCTGCCCCGCGCCTTCTTCACCGACCACGACGGCTGGCTGGACAAGCCCGTCGGCAACGGCCCCTACGCCGTGGAGTCGTACCAGAAGGGCTCCGCCATGAAGCTGCGCCGCTGGGACGGCTACCCCGGCCCCGACAAGGCCCGCAACGGCGGCGTGGACCTCGTCGTCTACACCGACAACAACACCGCCTACACCGACCTGATGGCGGGCAACCTCGACCTCGTCGACGACGTACCCGCGCAAGCGTTGAAGAACGCCGCCGCCGACCTCGGCGACCGCTACATCAACCAGCCCGCCCTCATCCTCCAGACCCTCGCCTTCCCGATGTACCGCCCGGAGTGGTCCAAGCCCGGCATGGAGAAGGTCCGCCGCGGCCTGTCCATGGCCATCAACCGCGACGAGATCACCCGCCAGATCTACCAGGGGACCCGGACCCCCGCGAAGGACTGGACCTCCCCGGCCCTCGGCCGCGAGGGCGGCCACACACAGCTGTGCGGCGACGCCTGCGCGTACGACCCCGCCCGGGCCAAGAAGCTCATCGAGGAGGGCGGCGGCCTGCCCGGCGGACGGCTGACGCTGACCTCCAACGTCGACACCGGCTCCCACCGCGCCTGGATGGACGCCGTCTGCAACAGCGTCAACAACGCGCTGGGCAAGGGCCCGGTCTGCACGGTCGACCCCGTCGGCACCTTCGCCGACTACCGCAGCCGCACCACGACCTTCCGGATGTCCGGGCCCTTCCGCTCCGGCTGGCAGGCCGACTACCCGCTCATCCAGAACTTCCTGCAGCCGCTGTACTACACCGGCGGCTCCGCCAACCACGGCAAGTTCAGCGACCAGCGGTTCGACGCCCTCATCGACAAGGCCAACCGCACGACCGACCAGGCCCAGGCGGTCAAGGACTTCCAGGCCGCCGAGCGGATCCTCGCCGAGCAGATGCCAGTCATCCCGCTCTGGTACCAGAACGGGAGCGCCGGCTACTCCGAGCGCCTGAGCGACGTGGCCCTGAACCAGTTCAGCGTCCCCGTCTACGACCGGATCAAGGTCGGCTGACACCCGCGCCCGCGCCCGCACCGCGACCGACACCGCCCGCGACCGACGACGACCGGAGCTCCCATGGGACGGTATGTGATCCGGCGGCTGCTCCAGATGATCCCGGTGTTCATCGGCAGCACCTTCCTCATCTTCTTCATGGTGTACGCCCTCGGCGACCCGGTCGCCGCCCTCTTCGGCGACCGCGAACCCGACCCCGCCACCGCCGCCCGCATCCGCGCGGAACTCCACCTCGACGAGCCCCTGTGGAAGCAGTACCTGCTCTACATGGGCCAGATCTTCCGGGGCGACTTCGGCACCGCCTTCAACGGCCGCCGGGTCACCGAACTGATGGCCTCGGCCTTCCCCGTCACCCTCCGCCTCACCCTCGTCGCCATCGTCATCGAGGTCCTCATCGGCGTCACCCTCGGCGTCGTCAGCGGCCTCAAGCGCGGCCGCCCCCTCGACACCGGCCTGCTCGTCCTCACCCTCGTCGTGATCTCCGTCCCCACCTTCGTCTCCGGCTACCTGCTCCAGTTCCTCCTCGGCGTGAAGTGGGGCTGGGTGCGCCCCTCCGTCTCCCCGGACGCCCGCCTCGACGAGCTGATCCTGCCCGGCACCGTGCTGGCCCTGGTGTCGCTGGCGTACGTCACCCGCCTGAGCCGGACGTCCATCGCCGAGAACATCCGCGCCGACTACGTCCGCACGGCCATCGCCAAGGGCCTGCCCCGCCACCGCGTCATCACCCGGCACGTGCTGCGCAACTCGCTCATCCCCGTCGTCACCTTCATCGGCGCCGACATCGGCTCGCTCATGGGCGGCGCCATCGTCACCGAGCGGATCTTCAACATCCACGGCGTCGGCTACCAGCTCTACCAGGGCATCCTGCGCAACAACGCGCCCACGGTCGTCGGCTTCGTGACGATCCTGGTGATCGCCTTCCTGGTGGCGAACCTGCTCGTCGACCTGCTGTACGCGGTCCTGGACCCGAGGATCCGTTATGCCTGAACCCGACCTCGACCGGCACGACGCCGTCGCCCCGACCGGCGCGGGCGGCGCCATGGACCTCGCCCTCACCGAAGCGGCGTCGCTCCGCGCCGACGGCCGCCGCCCCCGCTCCCTGTGGAGCGACGCCTGGCACCAGCTGCGCCGCAACCCCGTCTTCCTCGTCTCCGCCCTCCTCATCCTCTTCCTCGTCCTGATCGCCCTCTGGCCGCAGATCCTCACCTCCGGCGACCCGCTGCGGTGCGACCTGTCCAAGTCGCAGCAGGGCTCGGCGCCGGGTCACCCGTTCGGGTACGACACCCAGGGCTGCGACGTCTACACCCGTACGGTGTACGGCGCCCGCGCCTCCATCACCGTCGGCGTCTGCGCCACCCTCGGCGCCGCGCTGCTGGGCAGCCTCCTCGGCGGGCTCGCCGGCTTCTTCGGCGGCTGGTGGGACGCGCTGCTGTCGCGCACCGCCGACGTGTTCTTCGGCATCCCCGTCGTCCTCGGCGGCCTGGTGTTCCTGTCCGTCGTCACCAGCTCCGCCGTGTGGCCGGTGGTCGGCTTCATCGTGCTGCTCGGCTGGCCCCAGGTCGCCCGCATCGCCCGCGGCGCCGTCATCACCGCCAGGGAGCACGACTACGTCCAGGCCGCCCGGGCGCTCGGCGCGGGCAGCGGCCGCATGCTGTTGCGCCACGTCGCGCCCAACGCCGTCGCGCCGGTCATCGTCGTGGCGACCATCGCCCTGGGCACGTACATCGCCCTGGAGGCCACGCTGTCCTTCCTGGGCGTCGGCCTGCGCCCGCCGACCGTCTCCTGGGGCATCGACATCTCCAATGCCGCCCCGCAGATCCGCAACGCCCCGCACATGCTGCTGTGGCCGGCCGGGGCCCTGTCCCTCACCGTGCTCGCCTTCATCATGCTCGGCGACGCGGTCCGCGACGCCCTCGATCCGAAGCTGCGCTAGGGGAGCCACCATGTCCGACACCCTGCTGGAGGTACGCGACCTGCGCGTGGAGTTCCGTACCCGCGACGGGGTCGCCAAGGCCGTTAACGGCGTCTCGTACGCGGTCGACGCCGGCGAGACCCTCGCCGTGCTCGGTGAGTCGGGCTCCGGCAAGTCCGTCACCGCGCAGGCCGTCATGGGCATCCTGGACACGCCGCCGGCCCGGATCACGGGCGGCGAGATCCTCTTCAAGGGCCGCGACCTGCTCACCCTCAAGGAGGACGCCCGGCGCCGGATCCGCGGCGCCGAGATGGCGATGGTCTTCCAGGACGCCCTGTCGGCGCTCAACCCCGTGCTCACCGTGGGCGACCAGCTCGGCGAGATGTTCGTCGTCCACCGCGGCATGTCGAAGCGCGACGCCCGCGCCAAGGCCGTCGAGCTGATGGACCGCGTCCGCATCCCGGCGGCCCGCGAGCGGGTCGGCCAGTACCCGCACCAGTTCAGCGGCGGCATGCGCCAGCGCATCATGATCGCCATGGCCATGGCGCTGGAACCCGCCCTGATCATCGCCGACGAGCCCACCACCGCCCTCGACGTCACCGTCCAGGCCCAGATCATGGAGCTCCTCGCCGAGCTGCGCCGCGACCTCGGCATGGGGCTCATCCTCATCACCCACGACCTCGGCGTCGTCGCCGACGTCGCCGACCGGATCGCCGTCATGTACGCGGGCCGGATCGTGGAGACCGCGCCCGTCCACGAGCTCTACAAGGAACCCGCTCACCCCTACACGGCCGGGCTGCTCGACTCGATCCCGCGCCTCACCGACAAGGGCAGGGAGCTGTACGCCATCAAAGGCATGCCGCCGAGCCTGCTGGACATCCCGCCCGGCTGCCCCTTCCACCCGCGCTGCCCGCGCGCCCGCGACGTGTGCCGCATCGACGAACCGCCGCTCCACGAGGTGTCCGACGAGCGGGGCAGCGCCTGCCACTTCTGGAAGGAGACCCTCCATGCCGCCGATTCTTGAGGTGCGCGGGCTCGTCAAGCACTACCCCCTCACCCGGGGCGTCCTCTTCAAGAAGCAGACCGGCGCCGTCAAGGCCGTCGACGGCGTCGACTTCGCCCTGGACGCGGGCGAGACGCTCGGCATCGTGGGGGAGTCCGGCTGCGGCAAGTCCACCCTCGCCCGGATGCTCGTCAACCTGGAACGGCCCACGGCCGGGCGGATCCTGTACAAGGGCGAGGACATCACCCGGCTCTCCGGCCGCGCCCTGAAAGCCGTCCGCCGCAACATCCAGATGGTGTTCCAGGACCCGTACACCTCCCTGAACCCGCGCATGACGGTCGGCGACATCGTCGGCGAGCCGTACGAGATCCACCCCGAGGCCGCGCCGAAGGGCGACCGGCGCCGCAGGGTGCGGGAGCTGCTCGACGTCGTCGGCCTCAACCCCGAGTACATCAACCGCTATCCGCACCAGTTCTCCGGCGGCCAGCGCCAGCGCATCGGCATCGCGCGCGGCCTCGCCCTGCGCCCCGAGATCATCGTGGCCGACGAGCCGGTGTCCGCCCTCGACGTCTCCGTACAGGCACAGGTGATCAACCTGCTGGAGCGCCTCCAGGCCGAGTTCGGGCTCAGTTACGTCTTCATCGCGCACGACCTGTCGATCGTGCGGCACATCTCCGACCGGGTCGGCGTGATGTACCTCGGCAGGATCGTCGAGACCGGCACCGACACCGAGATCTACGACCACCCCACGCACCCGTACACCCAGGCCCTGCTGTCGGCGGTGCCGGTGCCCGACCCGGCGGCGCGGGCGTCGCGCGGCGAGCGGATCCTGCTCACGGGCGACGTGCCGTCCCCCGCCGACCCTCCTTCGGGGTGCCGGTTCCGCACCCGGTGCTGGAAGGCGCGCGACACGTGCGCCAAGGAGGTGCCGCCGCTGGCCGTGCCGGTGCCGCTGGCGCACCGGGAGGGCCCGGCGCGGCACGCCTCGGCCTGCCACTTCGCGGAGGAGAGACGGGTGGTGGCGGCCCCGGAATCACTCGCCTGACGGGCGCTCAGGGCTTAACAGCCGGGTAACGGCGCGGAATTCGTTCCGATATACGGACACGCCAGCCTGGAGGGCGTACGGCCGTGCGGGTGCCGTGGACCGGCCGGGGCGCAGCGATGTCACCCCGGCCGGTCGCCGTATCAGGACAGGCCCAGTGACCGCTTCAGGAAGTCCACCTGGAGCAGCAGCAGGTTTTCGGCCACTTGCTCCTGCGGCGTCATGTGCGTCACGCCCGTCAGCGGCAGCACCTCATGGGGTCGGCCCGCCGCCAGCAGCGCCGACGACAACCGGAGCGTATGGGCCATCACCACGTTGTCGTCCACCAGACCATGGATGATCATCATCGGCCTGGCCGGCTCCTGCGGCGCCACCAGACCGTCGTCACCCACCAGCGAGTTCGCCTCGTACACCTCCGGCGCCTCCTGCGGTGTCCCGAGGTACCGCTCGGTGTAGTGCGTGTCGTACAGGCGCTGGTCGGTCACCGGCGCCCCCACCACCCCCGCGTGGAACACGTCCGGCCGCCGCAGCACGGCCAGACCGGCCAGCAGGCCGCCGAACGACCAGCCCCGGATCGCCACCCGGTCCAGGTCGAGCGGGAAGCGGTCCGCCAGCCCGTGCAACGCCTCGACCTGGTCGTCCAGCGTCAGCGTCAGCCGGTCCTTGACCGCCTTCTCCCAGGCGGGCGAGCGCCCCGGCGCGCCCCGCCCGTCCGCCACGATCACCGCGAAGCCCTGGTCGGCGAACCACTGCGACGTCAGGTGCGCGTTGTGCGAGGCCAGCACCCGCTGCCCGTGCGGCCCGCCGTACGGGTCCAGCAGCACCGGCAGCGGCCCGTCGCCCTCCTCGTACGCGCGCGGCAGCAGCACCGCGCACGGGATGCGGTGAGGGCCCGACTCGGTCAGCGTCAGGCGCGGCGAGAGCACCGGAGTCTCGGCGTACGAGGCGATCTCCGCCACCGGCTTGCCGTCGCGCAGCACCCGCACGGTCTGCCCCGGCGTGCCGGGCCGCGACGACGCCAGGACCGTCACCGCACCGGACCGCACCGCCGAGTGGACACCCGGCCCCTCGGACAGTCTTTCGACGCCGAGTTCATTGACCCGGTACACATGAATCTCGCCAATTTCCGGGTCCGGTCCGGGCGCCTCCTCGCCCGCCGACGCCTGCACGAGTACATCGTTGTCGCCGACGTCCAGCACGGCCCGCAGCTGCGTCTGCGCCCCGGTCAGCGCACGGTCGCCCACGGCCAGCACCCGGGCCCCCGCCTCGTCCGCGATCCGCACCAGCCGCCCGTCCGGAGCCCAGGCCGGCACCCCCGGCAGCAGCTCCAGCCACACCGGGTCCTCGTCCACGTGCACCGTGCGCGTCGCCCCGGACTCCGTGTCCACCGCCAGGTACGCCTGCGTCCGCTGGTCCCGCGCCTGCACCAGCAGCAGCGGAGCGCCCGCCGACGACCAGTGCACCCGCGCCAGGTACGGGTAGCGCGCCCGGTCCCACTCCACCTCCGTACGGGACCCGTCCAGCCCGACGAAGCACAGCCGCACGTCCGCGTTGGCCGTCCCCGCCGCCGGATACGCCACCTCGGACGGCTCCCGGTCCGGATGCGCCGGATCCGAGATCCACCAGCGCTGTACGCCGCTCTCGTCGACCCGCGCGACCAGCAGGCGGTCCGACTCCGGCGACCACCAGAAACCGCGCGAGCGGCCCATCTCCTCGGCCGCGATGAACTCCGCGAGCCCATAGGTGAGGTGCGCGTCCTCCGGTTCCGCCAGGGCCCGGTCGCCCTCCCCGTCCGCGCCGGTCACCCGCAGCGCGCCCTGCGCCACGTACGCGATGTGCCGGCCGTCGGGCGAGGGGCGAGGGTCGATCACCGGTCCGCGCGCGGGCAGTTCGCGCGCCGTCCCGGCGCGCAGCTCCGCCGCATACAGCCGCCCGGACAGCGCGAACGCCGCCAACTCCACCGCGGCGTCCACCGCGTAGCCGACGATGCCGCCGGCACCCTCCCGGCTGCGCTCACGGCGCGCCCGCTCCTCCGGCGGCAACTGCTCCTCGGCGCCGCCGAGCAGCGCTTCCGGATCGGCGGCGAGGCGCTCGCGCGGCTCGCCCTCGAGGTCGAGCAGCCACAGCTGGTGGGCGCGGTGGGTGGAGCCGGGTGAGCGGAGGAAGACGACCCGGTGTCCGTCGGGTGAGACGGTGAACGCCCGGGGTGCGCCGAGGGTGAAGCGCTGGGTCCTGGCGTACTGACGGGGGAACGAAAGCTGTTGCCTTGAGGTCTGTTGCCTGGAGGTCATGCGTCCGAAACTAGCGGTCGTGCGCCCCCATGTGCTGCTGTGCACCGATCGATGCGTGAGATCGGATAGTTATGATCCGTACGGCCAGATGGGTATGTACCCTCCGGCACATGCGCGCTGCCCGGTCCGACGTGAATATCTATGGAGGTGAACCGCCGTGGCACTCTCGATTTCGGTGGTTGTGCTGCTGGCGATCGTCGTCTTCCTGCTGATCAAGAAGTCCGGGCTGAAGGGCGGGCACGCGGCCGTCTGCATGCTGCTCGGCTTCTACCTGGCGAGCTCCTCCATCGCGCCGACCATCAGTGAGCTGACGACCAACGTGGCCGGCATGATCGGCGGCATCAAGTTCTGAGCGGCCCGTCCCGTCCCGTTCCGGGCCGTCCGTCCGGCGCCGTCCGTTCTAGGGTGTCCGTATGACGGAACAGCCCTCCCGTCGTCTGCTCCTGGTGCACGCGCACCCCGACGACGAGTCGATCAACAACGGCGCCACGATGGCCAAGTACGCGGCCGAGGGCGCCCAGGTCACCCTCGTGACCTGCACACAGGGCGAGGAGGGCGAGGTCATCCCGCCCGCCCTCGCCCGTCTCGCACCCGACCGGGAGGACCGGCTGGGCCCCCATCGCGTCGGCGAACTGGCCGCCGCGATGAAGGAGCTGGGCGTCACCGACCACCGCTTCCTGGGCGGGCCCGGCCGCTTCCGCGACTCCGGGATGATGGGCGCCCCGCAGAACCACCGCGACGGCGCCTTCTGGCACACGGACGTGGACGACGCCGCGCCGTACCTGGTCGAGATCATCCGCTCCGTACGGCCGCAGGTGCTCATCACGTACGACCCCGACGGCGGCTACGGCCACCCCGACCACATCCAGGCCCACCGGGTCGCCATGCGCGCCGCCGAACTGGCCGCCGAGCCGGCCTACCGGCGCGACCTCGGAGACCCGCACGAGATCGCCAAGATCTATTGGAACCGGGTGCCGCGGGCGGTCGCCGAGGAGGGCTTCGCGCGGCTGCGCGCGGCCGGCGCCTTCCCGGAGGCGGCGGCGGTCGAGGACGTACCCGGTCTCGTGGACGACGCGCTCGCCGGCGCGCTCGTCACGGCGGAGATCGACGGGAGCGCGTACGCGGAGCGGAAGGCGGCCGCGATGCGGGCGCACGCCACGCAAATCACCGTGGAGGGCGCGTTCTTCGCGCTGTCGAACAAGCTGGGGCAGCCCCTCTTCACCACGGAGTACTACCAGTTGGCGCAGGGCCGCTCCGGCGCGCCCGCGGGGGAGCGGGAGCGCGACCTGTTCGCGGGGCTCGCGGACGGGGCCGGGGCATGAGCGCCGCACGCGCCCTCTCGTACGCCGGACTCGCCGTCCTGGGCTTCCTGGTGGGCGTCGCGGGCTCGCTGGTCCAAGGCGGCTGGGTGCCGGGCGGGTTGCTGCTCGCGCTGGCGGGCACCGCGGGGCTCTTCTACGGCGCCCTGCGCCTCACCGGCACACCGGTGGGCGTGGGCGCGGCCGGTGCGGGATGGCTCGCCGCCGTCCTGCTGCTCAGCCGCGGACGCCCGGAGGGCGACGGGGTCTTCGCGGGCGGCATCGTCGAGCTGGTCTACCTGCTGGGCGGCATGGCCGTCGCTGTGATGTGCGCCACCATGGCGCGGGTGCCGCCATCGGGCGGCCCGAGCGGCCGACTTGGCGTGTGACGTGCCCGGACCCGCCGGACTTCATCCGGAATGACCGTTCCGGTTCTCCCGGCCGCGGGGTGCGTCCCGGCGGCGGCCAGTATGGTGGTGCGCGCCGCCGGGCGCCCGCGGGTGTGAGTGCGGGCGGCGGAGCCAACCGGGAGAACCTGCTTTGAGTCGTGAAACTGACAGTTCGTCCTCCGGCCCCCAGGGGCGCGGCGGAGCCGCGTACCCCTCGGGTACACCGCCGTACGGATCGCGCCAGTACGACGCTCCGGAGGAGGCGGCCCGGACCGCCGCGGAGCCGGACGAGCCCAGGACCGAGACCACGCTGACGACGCGCATCCGGATCAACATCCCGGGTTCGCGGCCGATCCCGCCGGTCGTCATGCGCAAGCCGATGAGCGAGGCGGAGGCCGGGGCCGGTGCCGCGGCCGCCGCCCCGGCGGAGGAGGCGGCGAGGCCGGAGCCCGCGGAGGAGGAGCCGAAGGCGCCGACGCAGGCCCAGGCCCAGACCCGGGCGACAGCACCGGCGCAGGGCCAGGGGCAGGGCAAGGCCCAGGGTCAGGACAAGCCGGCGAGCGACTGGTTCGCCCCGCGCAGGCCGCCCGCGCCGGCCCCCGAGCCCGCGCCGCCCGCAGCGTCCACGCCGCCTGCCGCGTCCGCGCCGTCCGCGTCCGAGCCTTCCGCGCCCGTGTCGTCCCTCCGGGACCTCGTGGGGATGGACGACGCGCCGCCGCCGTACTACGGCCCCGGCCCCACCGGGCCGACCACCGGCCCGGCGACCGGCACCATGGGCACGGTCCCGCGCATGTCGGACGACACCGCCGTACTGACGCCGCAGAAGCCCGCGCCCGAGCCCGATTTCGCCGAGCAGGCCTACGCCCCGGCCCCGGCCGGTCCGGCGGGTCCGCCGCCGGGCGGGCACGTCTCCGGGGACACGCTGACCAGCGGCCTCCCGGTGGTCCCCGCCGACCACGGCGCGCCGTCCCCGTCCCCCTCGCCGTTCCCGGTGACGGGCCCGGCCCAGGTGGCCGCGACGCACGCCACCGGGGAGCCCGCCGCCGCCCCGGCACCCGCGCGACCGGCCCCCGCGGCCGCCCCCGCCCCGAAGAAGAAGGGCCGCTCCAAGCTGGTCCTGCTCGGTGCGGGCGTCGTGGGCCTGGCCGGTGTGGCGTACGGCGCCGGCCTCCTCCTCAACCACGCCGAGGTCCCGAAGGGCACGACGGTCCTCGGCGTCGACATCGGCGGCGGGACGAAGGAGGAGGCGGTCCAGAAGCTGGAGACCGCATTCGGCAAGCGCGCCACCGCCCCGCTCCAGCTGTCCGTGGGCGGCAAGAAGGAGGAGCTGGCCCCGGACAAGGCGGGCCTGTCCCTGGACGCCGAGGAGACGGTCCGTGCGGCCGCGGGCAGCGACTACAACCCCGTCTCCGTCATCGGCTCCCTCTTCGGCGCCGAGCGCGCGGCCCAGCCGGTGTTCCCGGTCGACGAGGAGAAGCTCAGCGTCGCCCTGACGGACCTGGCGGGTGCCTCCGGCTCGGCCACCGAGGGCACGATCACCTTCCAGCCGAACAAGCCGGTCGCGGTGCCCGGCAGGGCCGGCAAGTCGCTCGACGTCCCGCGCTCGATGATCTCGGTGCGCGACGCGTACCGCGCCCACGTCGAGACGGGCACGGAGAACGTCGTCGAGCTCCCCGTCACCACCAAGCAGCCGACGATCACCCAGGCCGAACTGGACCGGGCGATGAACGAGTTCGCCAAGCCCGCGATGTCCGGCCTGGTCACGATCAAGGCCGGCGGCAAGCAGATCCAGTTCGGCCCGGCCCGCTCGCTGCCGAAGATCCTCTCCATGAAGCCGGTCAACGGCCGCCTGGTCGAGGTCTACGACAAGAAGGCGATCAACGACCTGCTGGACGGCGTCTTCGACGGCGTCATGATCACCAAGGCCGACGGCCGCAAGCACCAGGTCTCCGCCGACGACGTCGCCCACGCCCTCCAGACGGCCCTGCTGGGCAAGACCCCGGCGGAGCGCACGGAGGAGATCGACCTCGACGGCGAGGGCTGACCCGCCCCGTACGGAGAGAGCCCCCGCCCGGACCGGGCGGGGGCTCTTTCGCTTGTGCGGCGAGCGTTTCATGCGTGCGGGGACCGCTCAACACGCCTGCGGGCCTTGGGCGTCCCCACGCGCGCGAGTGGATCCCCGCGTCCGACAAGCGCAGCACCGCGAGCCGTCGAAGTGTCGCCGTGGCGGACCGGCAACGACACCGCCAACGGAGGCCCCCACTCCGACACCTGCACCACCGACCCGGGCGGCAGCCGCATCAGCCGCCCCTGACCGGGAGATCCCCCGCCGGCCGCCACCGGAGCCCCGGCCACGGAATCGGGCCCCGGTGGCGGCTTCGGCCGATCGGGTTGGGCTTGCGCCCACTCCGCATGGCCGCCCCGCTCCGGCGGTACGGGTGGCCACATGAGCGTGACGAACCGCACCCTCCGTGTCCGTGCCGTCGCCGCCGTGTGCGCCCTCGCCGGTTCCGCCGCGCTGGTCACCGCCTGCGGGGCCGAGGAGGTGACCCGGGCCGGGGCCGCCGCGCCCACCCCCACGCACGCGCCGCCGAGCCGCCCCTTCACCCAGGACCAGGCCGACCGCAAGGCCCTGGTCCCGGCGGCCAAGATCCCCTGGGACAAGGCGGCCGCCACGGCGGTCGGCGAGGTGCCGCAGGGCAAGCTCGTGGAGATCGACCTCAAGCGCGCGACCGCCGCGAGCCCCAGCCCCGCCACGCCCAGCCCCGGCACCCCCACGCCGGGCACGCCCCTGTGGGCCGCCGAGGTCGCCACCACCGACGGCACCGTCCGCACGGTCCACGTCGACGCCGTCACGGGCAAGGTGACCCGGTCCGAGGCCGACCCGGACCAGGACGCCGACGACAAGCGTGAGCTCGCCGACCGGCTCCGCACGGCACGGCAGGTGCCCGAGCAGGCCGTCAAGACGGCCACCGACAAGAAGAAGGGCACCGTCACCGCCGTACACCTCGACGAGGACGCCGCCAACAAGCTCATCTGGTCGGTCGACGTCGTCACGACCGACGACTGGTACAAGACGACGTTCGACGTCGACGCGACCACCGGCAAGATCCTGCGCGAGCACGTCGACCGCGACTAGCCCGGGAACGGGCGGAACGGCACGGCAGCCTCAGTTCAGCATCGCCCGCGCCGCCCGCGCCAGGTCCCGGATCTTCCCCGCCGCCACCGGTTCGACCCCCGCCACCACCTCCGCGTACGCGTCCATCTCCGCCGCCCCCGCGACGAAGTCGCCCCGCTGGATGAGCAGCTGGGCGCGCTCGTACCGCAGCCGCGCCGGATGGGCGGGCAGGAGCAGCGACAGCTCGACCGCCCACAGCGCCACGTGCGAGCACTCGGGCCGGGGCGCGGCCCAGGCGCGGATGTTGTTGAGGATCCGCAGCACGACGTCCAGCGGGTCGGCGGGGCGCAGCATCGACGGGCGCAGCGGCTCGCCGGTCGCCCCCGCCACCAGCATCTCCACGTCCGTACCGGTCAGCAGCCGGCCCCGGTCGAACGGATCCACCAGGACCTGCTCGTCCGGCCCGCCGAAGCCCACGACGAAGTGGCCCGGCAGCGCGACGCCGTGCACCGGCGCGCCCGCCCGCCGCGCCACCTCGATCCAGACGACGGACAGCAGGATCGGCAGGCCCCGGCGCCGCCGCAGCACCTCGGGCAGCAGCGACGACTCCAGGCGCTCGTAGTCGCCGGGCGTGCCGTGGAAGCCGCACCGCTCACCGAGCAGCTCGGCGAGCGCGGCGGCCCAGGCGCGCGGCTCGCGCAGGCCGTACGGCACCAGCCCGGCCAGCCGGTCCAGTTCGATCTCGGCGGCGTCGATCCCGGCCTCACCCAGCTCCGGGTCGGCCTCCGCGCCCACCAGCAGGCACAGCGTCGCGAGGTCCGGCCGTTCCTCGCGGGCCTCCTCGGCGAACCGGCGCCGCCACTCGCTCGTGTGCTGCATACGGGTCACGTACCCGATTCGGGGGACCGGAAGTGCGGGCGGAAGTGGTGGTAGCGGTGGTGGAGGGCGAAGCCCATCCCGTCGTAGAGCGCGCGGGCACCGCCGTTGTCCTCCTCCACCTGGAGCCAGGCCGCCGACGCGCCCTCCTCCAGCGCGCGCCGAGCCAGCGCCGCCATGACGGCCGTGGCCAGCCCCCGGCGCCGGTACGCGGGGTCCACCTCGACCGCCGCGAAGCCGGCCCACCGCCCGTCGACGACGCACCGCCCGATCGCGGCCGGCACCTCGCCGCCCTCCGGGTCCGGTACGGAGGCGAACCACACCGACGGCCCGCCGGCCAGCACCTTCAGGACGTGGGGCCCGGGCAGCCCGGAGCGGTTGTACCGCCGCAGCCACGCCTCGTCGAGCGACCGGGACAGGACGACGCCCCCCGCACTCCCCGCCTCGACCAGGTCCGCGACCGGCGCGAGCCCCCCGATCCGCACCTCCGCCGTCACCTCGCGCCGCCAGCCCCGCTCCTCCAGCGCCGCGCACAGCCGCTCCTGGGTGCCCTCGGCCCCGGTCGCCGCCTGGATGTACGGGGGCAGGCCCCGCTCCTCGTACCAGGAGCGCACCCGCGCGAGCGCCTCGTCCAGGGGTATGCCGGGATCACCGAGCGGCAGCGCCGAGTTGGCCCGCCGCGTGAATCCGCCGGAGGCCCGCAGCGTCCACTCGCCGAGGGGCTCGCTCTCCACCGGCGGCCAGGCGCGCGCGAGCACCGGCGCCAGCTCCGAGAAGTCGGCCGCGGGGCCGCGCCGACGGGCCGGTGCGGCCGGTACCACCTTGGCCGCGACCAGCGAGGATTCCGCAATTCGGACAGTCTCACCGGTCCGGCGTGTGATCAGCAGCACACCCTTGTCCCATGATGTGAGAACCCCGACCGTGTCGGTGAACGTCTCCCGGCCCGCGCCGGGGTCGCCCAACCGGCGCACGGAGACGCGTTTCCCCACGTCAGCCGGGGTGATGCGGACCTCCAGCCGTCCGCCAGCAGTGAATTCCACAGCTCCGCGCGCCCCTCATGTTCGGATCGTTACCAAGAACGGAGATACTAGGTGCGGGCATCGACGACGCCGCGCTCCCGCGCAAGCCAGAGCCCTACCAAGGAGGAACGACAGCGTGACTTACGTCATCGCACAGCCTTGTGTCGACGTGAAGGACAAGGCGTGCATCGAGGAGTGCCCCGTCGACTGCATCTACGAGGGCCAGCGGTCCTTGTACATCCACCCGGACGAATGCGTCGACTGTGGTGCTTGTGAGCCGGTCTGCCCGGTCGAGGCGATCTTCTACGAGGACGACACTCCGGAGGAGTGGAAGGACTACTACAAGGCGAACGTCGAGTTCTTCGACGACCTGGGCTCGCCGGGTGGTGCCTCCAAGCTCGGCCTGATCGAGCGCGACCACCCCTTCATCGCCGCGCTTCCGCCGAACCCGAACGGCTGACAGCGCGCCCTCGGTCCCGTACGGCTTCGTCCGCTGTACGGGACCGACGTGTTTGCCCGTAGTCGTACGCCAAGAGCAGTCGTACGCATCGAAGGCGTACGGAGAGAAAGAGAGCCCGCACCGTGTCCCCCGCTTCCTCGCGTGTCTCTTCGCGCCTGCCCGTTTTCCCGTGGGACAAGCTCGAGCCGTACAAGAAGACGGCCGCCGCCCACCCGGACGGCATCGTGGATCTGTCCGTCGGCACGCCGGTCGACCCCGTCCCCGAGCTGATCCGGCGTGCCCTGGCCGGCGCCGCCGACTCGCCGGGCTATCCGATGGTGTGGGGGACGCCCGAGCTGCGCGACGCGATCACCGGCTGGTGCGAGCGGCGCCTGGGCGGGCGCGGCCTCGGGCACACGAACGTGCTGCCGGTGGTCGGCTCCAAGGAGCTGGTGGCCTGGCTGCCCACGCAGCTCGGGCTGGGTGCGGGCGACGCGGTCGCCTACCCGCGGCTCGCGTACCCGACGTACGAGGTCGGCGCGCGGCTGTGCGGCGCGACGCCGGTCGTGTACGACGACCCGACGGAGCTCGACCCGGCCGCGCTCGGCCTGAAGCTGCTCTGGCTGAACTCGCCGTCCAACCCGACGGGCCGGGTGCTCGCCAAGGACGAGCTGATCCGGATCGTCGCCTGGGCGCGCGAGCACGGCGTGCTGCTCTTCAGCGACGAGTGCTACCTGGAGCTCGGCTGGGAGGCCGACCCGGTCTCCGTCCTGCACCCGGACGTCTGCGGCGGTTCGTACGAGGGCATCGTCGCCGTCCACTCGCTCTCCAAGCGCTCCAACCTGGCCGGCTACCGCGCCGCGTTCCTCGCCGGCGACGAGGCCGTGCTCGGCGAGCTGCTCCAGATCCGCAAGCACGGCGGCATGATCACGCCCGCGCCGGTGCAGGCGGCGACGATCGTGGCGCTCGGCGACGACGCCCATGTGGCGGAGCAGCGGGCCCGGTACGCGGCGCGGCGCGCGGCGCTGCGCGGGGCCCTGGAGTCGCACGGCTTCCGCATCGAGCACAGCGAGGCGAGCCTGTACCTGTGGGCGACGCGCGACGAGCCGTGCTGGGAGACCGTCGCGTACCTGGCGGAGTCGGGGATCCTGGTGGCGCCGGGGGACTTCTACGGCGAGGCCGGGGAGCGGTTCGTGCGGGTGGCGTTCACGGCCACGGACGAGCGGATCGAGGCCGCGGTGAAGCGGCTCGGCTAGCGGCCTGGCGGCCCGCCGCGTGCACGCCGAAGGGCCCGAGGAGCGGTGCATCCGCTCCTCGGGCCCTTTCGCCGTGTCCGTGCCTGTGCCTGGGCCGGTAGGCGGCCGGGTCAGCCGAGCGCCGGGAGCCCGCCGGTCGGGAGCTGGCCGGCCGCCGGCAGGCCGCCGCCGAGCGCGTCGGTGGGCGCGGCGGAGGCGGCGCCGCCGACGAGGTCACCGGCGTTGCCCGCCGCGTCGCCGACGGTCTGCTGGGCGGCCGGGGTGGTGGACTCGCCCGTCTTGGCGACGGTGTCGCCCACGGCCGGCACGGACTTCTTCACCGTCGAGCTGCCGGCCTCGCCGGCCAGGTCGGTGGCGCCCCGGGAGGCACCGCCCACGGTGTCGGCGGCCGACGCGGTGTCGAGGCTGGAGACGCCGCCGAGGTCGGTGGCCTGGGGCAGATCCACGGCGTTTGCGGAGCCGGCCGCACCGACCACGGGAGCTGCGCCCGCTGCGATCAGCAGCGCGGCACGGGCGATCCGACGGGTCAGGGGGAGGGACATGATGCTCCTTCGACGGGAGAGGACGTTGTCTGTCCGACGATCGGACGCTGTGACAACCGGTCGGAGGGCGGGGGAGGTTGCGGTGGGCCAAGGTAAAGAGTTGGTAATGCATCGCATTATCTGCTTCCCGCAAAAACGGGCAAAGTGAGGTGTAGGGGCGGGGTGCCGGTGCCGTGTGAAGAACCGTCACTTCCCCGGCGCGGCAAGGGAAAAGGCGAGGATCGGCGCCACGCGGCGCAGGGTGGGTGGAAAAAGGGGCAGCGGCGAGTCGCCGGGTAATTCGGGAGAGTGAATTCCAGCGCTACTGTGCGACCCGGATACGGACTTCGCCGGTGTGTGCATGGTCCGTTTCGCGGGAATCGTCCGCCGCCCGCCAGCCCTCGGCCGACCGCTCCACGCTCCAGACGCGGCCCGCGTACGACACCTCCGCGATCCCCAGCGCGTCCGCCTGGGCCACGGCCCACTGCGCCAGCTCCCAGCCGCGCCGCGAGCCGCCGGTGCCGTCGTCCCCGCCCTCGCCCGCGGCCGCGCCCTCCGGCCCGGCGGACTCCAGCGACCCCGCCGCCGGCAGGGCGATCTCCGCGGAGGCCGCGCCCCCGGCCTTCGGCAGCACCTCCGCGCCGAACGACCGCACCAGCTCCGCGCGCACCTTCGCCGGGTCGCCCGCCTCCGGTACGCCGCTGCCCGGCGTGCAGGTCAGCGAGGCCGCCGAGCGCCCGGTCAGCGCCGCGGCCAGCAGCGCGGCGTTCGGCTCGTGCTTGGCGTACGCCTGCGGGAAGCCGCTGCGCTGCACGCGCTGCGCGGCGACCGTCAGCGGCAGGCGCGAGTACCCCGGGACCTCGGCGAGGCGCTCGTAGAACCGGCTCGCCGAGAAGACCGGGTCCATGATCTGCTCCTGGGTGCCCCAGCCCTGCGAGGGCCGCTGCTGGAACAGGCCGATCGAGTCCCGGTCGCCGTGCCGGATGTTGCGCAGGGCCGACTCCTGCAGGGCGGTCGCCAGCGCGATGGTGACCGCGCGCTCCGGCATCCCGCGCGTCGTTCCGACGGCGGAGATCGTCGCGGCGTTCGACGCCTGCTCGGGGGTGAGCCGGTACGTGTGCGTGCCGGTGCCCACCCTGCAGTGCGGACCGCCCTTGCCGGTCGTCATGTACTGCACGACCACGTACCCGACGACTGCCAGCAGTACGGCGAACGCGGCGACGAACCTGGGGTTGCGGGGGCGGGTGGACTCGGACACGCAGCCCACCGTACTGGAGGCCGGGATAGGCTCGTCACCATGTCCGAAACCATGCCCGCGACCGCCCCCGCAGCCACGCTGGACCTGAACCTGGACGGTCCGGCGCTGACCGCCGCGCTGGTCGACTTCCCCTCCGTCAGCGGCACCGAGAAGCCCCTCGCCGACGCGATCGAGCAGGCGCTGCGGACCCTGCCGCACCTGACGGTCGACCGGTACGGCAACAACGTCGTCGCCCGCACCCGCCTGGGCCGCGCCGAGCGCGTCGTCCTGGCCGGGCACATCGACACCGTGCCGATCGCCGACAACGTCCCCTCGCGCCTGGACGAGAACGGCATCCTGTGGGGCTGCGGCACCTCGGACATGAAGTCGGGCGTCGCCGTCCAGCTGCGCATCGCCGCGACCGTGCCGGAGCCCAACCGCGACCTGACGTTCGTCTTCTACGACAACGAAGAGGTCGCCGCCCACCTGAACGGCCTCGGGCATGTGGCCGCCGCACACCCCGACTGGCTGGAAGGCGACTTCGCGATCCTGCTGGAGCCCTCCCAGGGCGAGGTCGAGGGCGGCTGCCAGGGCACCCTGCGGGTCCACCTGCGGATGAAGGGCGAGCGGGCCCACTCCGCGCGCAGCTGGATGGGCTCCAACGCCATCCACGCCGCGGCCCCCGTCCTGGCCCGGCTGGCCGCGTACGAGCCGAGGCGCCCGGTGATCGACGGGCTGGAGTACCGGGAGGGACTCAACGCCGTCGGCATCGAGGGCGGCGTCGCGACGAACGTGATCCCCGACGCGTGCACCGTCGTCGTCAACTTCCGCTACGCGCCCGACCGGTCCATGGAGGAGGCCGAGGCGCACGTGCGCGAGGTCTTCGCGGACTGCGGCGTCGACGAGTTCGTGGTCGACGACCACACCGGCGGCGCGCTGCCCGGCCTGTCGCACCCCGCCGCGGCGGCGTTCATGGAGGCGGTGGGCGGCACGGCGCAGCCCAAGTTCGGCTGGACGGACGTGGCCCGTTTCAGCGCCCTGGGCGTGCCCGCGGTCAACTACGGCCCCGGCAACCCGCTCTTCGCGCACAAGCGGGACGAGCACGTGGCCGTCGACAAGATCACCCACTGCGAGCGGCGCCTGTACGACTGGCTCACTGCCTGACCACCGTAATTTCGCCATTCGTCATGTGCGTCGCCCTACCCTGAGCGGGAAACGATGTTCAGCGGAGGGAGCAGGTCATGGGCAACCCCGAGGCCGAGGCCGAAGGACTGCGAGCGCTCGCGGAACAGCGACTGGGGCCGGTGCTGCGCCGCCGTGAGCAGGTGCAGCCCGGTACGACCGATCAGCGGCTGCTGGACACCGCGGGCGACTCCGAGTGGGTGCACACCGACCCCTGGCGGGTCATGCGCATCCAGTCCGAGTTCGTGGAGGGCTTCGGCGCCCTCGCCGAACTCCCCGGCGCGATCAGCGTCTTCGGCTCCGCCCGCACCCCGGTGGACTCGCCGGAGTACGAGGCGGGCGTCCGCATCGGCAAGGCGCTGGTGGAGGCCGGCTTCGCGGTGATCACGGGCGGCGGCCCGGGCGCGATGGAGGCCGCGAACAAGGGCGCACGCGAGGCGAAGGGCATCTCCGTCGGGCTCGGCATCGAGCTGCCCTTCGAGCAGGGGCTGAACCCGCACGTCGACATCGGCGTCAACTTCCGCTACTTCTTCGTGCGGAAGACGATGTTCGTGAAGTACGCACAGGGCTTCGTCGTCCTGCCGGGCGGGCTGGGGACGCTGGACGAGCTCTTCGAGGCCCTGACCCTGGTGCAGACCAGAAAGGTGACCCGCTTCCCGATCGTGCTCTTCGGTACGGAGTACTGGTCGGGCCTGGTCGACTGGCTGCGGAACACGGTCATCGCGCAGGGCAAGGCGTCGGAGCGGGACCTGATGCTCTTCCACGTGACGGACGACGTGGACGAGGCGGTGGCGCTGGTGACGAAGGAGACGGGGGCGTCTCCACGCTGACGGGACCGGGACCGGGGGCGGAGCCCCCGGTCCCGCGCCGGTGTCTACGCCAGGCCCCGCCGGGCGACGGCCGGCGGGCGGTGGCCCGCGATGGAGGCCACCATGTCCAGCACCTGCCGGGTCTCGGCGACCTCGTGGACGCGGTAGACCTGCGCGCCCAGCCACGCCGAGACCGCCGTCGTGGCCAGCGTGCCGAGGACGCGCTCCTTGACCGGCCGGTCGAGCGTCTCGCCGACGAAGTCCTTGTTGGAGAGCGAGACCAGCACCGGCCAGCCCGTCTCCACCATCTCCGGCAGGCGGCGCGTCGCCTCCAGGCTGTGCCGGGTGTTCTTGCCGAAGTCGTGACCCGGGTCGATGAGGATCCCGTCGCGCCGCACACCGAGCGCGGCCGCCCGCTCCGCGAGGCCCACGGTGACGCGCAGGATGTCCGCCATCACGTCGTCGTACGTCGTGCGGTGCGGCCGCGTGCGCGGCTCCGCGCCGCCCGCGTGCGTGCACACCAGGCCCGCGCCGTACCGCGCGGCGACCTCCGCGAGCTTGGGGTCCACACCGCCCCACGCGTCGTTCAGCAGGTCCGCCCCCGCCTCGCAGACCGCCTCGCCCACCTCGTGCCGCCAGGTGTCGACGCTGATCACGACGTCCGGGTGGCGGCGCCGCACCTCGGCGACGAAGCCGACCGTGCGGCGCGCCTCCTCCGCGGCGGAGACCTCCTCGCCGGGCCCGGCCTTCACCCCGCCGATGTCGATGATGGCGGCGCCCTCTGCCACCGCCTGCTCGACGCGGGCGAGCGCGGGCTCGTCGCGGAACGTAGCGCCCTGGTCGTAGAACGAATCCGGCGTCCGGTTCACGATCGCCATGATCACCGGCTCGTGCGCCCCGAATTCACGCCGTCCCAAGCGCAGCATCCCGTTCGTCCTCCTCGCGTTACGTCGTCTGCGACCTTAGCTGTCAGTGGCACATGGCACGATCGTGAGCAGACGGTTCGGCTCTTACCGGGAGGGGCACGCCTGTGTTCTGGTTCTTGATGATCGCGATGGTCGTGGTGATCGCCGCGGTCACCCTCGCGGTGGTCGGCGGCGGTGAGAGCGAGGTCCTTCCCGAGGCGGTGCCCGAGCAGCTGGTGGACCCGCTGCCGCTCACGCGGCCCGTCGGCCGCGCCGACGTCGACGCGCTGCGCCTGCCCGTCGCGCCGCGCGGGTACCGGATGGCGGACGTCGACGACGTGCTGAGCCGGCTCGGCGCGGAGCTCGCCGAGCGCGACGCGCGGATCGCCGAGCTGGAGGCGGCGCTGGCCGGGGCCCAGGCCACCGCCGTCGGCGGGGCGGACCTCTTCGACAAGAAGCCGGCCCGCCCGGAGGACGACGAGGAGCGGGGCCGGTGACCGGCGGAGTCGTACCCGGCCCGGACGGGAAGCCGCGCTGCCCCTGGGGCGTCTCCGCGACCGAGTACGTGCCGTACCACGACGAGGAGTGGGGGCGGCCGGTCCACGGCGACGACGCCCTCTTCGAGCGGCTCTGCCTGGAAGCCTTCCAGTCGGGCCTGTCCTGGATCACGATCCTGCGACGCCGCGAGGGCTTCCGCCGCGCCTTCGCCGATTTCAAGATCGCGGCGGTGGCGGAGTTCACCGAAGCCGACCGGGAGCGGCTCCTCGGCGACGAGGGCATCATCCGCAACCGCGCCAAGATCGACGCCTGCCTCGCCAACGCGCGCGTGCTGGCGGGCTGGTCACCGGGCGAGCTCGACGCCCTCGTCTGGGGCCACGCCCCGGACCGCACCGGGCGGCCGGCACCCCGCACGCTCGCGGAGGTGCCGGCGGTGACGGAGGAGTCGACCGCGCTGTCGAAGGACCTGAAGAAGCGCGGGCTGCGCTTCATCGGCCCCACGACGGCGTACGCCCTGATGCAGGCCTGCGGACTGGTCGACGACCACCTGGCGGACTGCGTGGCCCGGCGCGCGGCGTAGGGGGCGCGGCTAGCGGCCGAGGTACTTCGGCTGCTCCTTGGCCAGGAAGGCCTGGACCGCGATGGTGTGGTCCTCCGACGCGCCCGCCTTCGTCTGGAGTTCGTCCTCCTTCTCCAGGGCCTCCTCCAGCGTGCGGGACGCGCCGTACGCCAGGGACTCCTTCAGCGCCGCGTACGCGAGCGTCGGGCCCTTGGCGAGGGTGCGGGCGACCGAGGCGGCCTCGGCGGGCAGGTCCGCGGCGGGGACCAGCCGGTTCGCGATGCCCAGCTCGTACGCCTCCTGCGCCTTGATCGAGCGGGGGAAGAGCAGCAGGTCGGCGGCGCGGCCGGGGCCCACCACGCGGGGCAGCGTCCAGGAGACGCCCGAGTCGGCGGTCAGCGCCACGCCGGCGAAGGAGGTGTTGAAGGAGGCGGTGTCGGCCACGACGCGGTAGTCGGCGGCGAGCGCGAAGCCGAAGCCGGCCCCGGCGGCGACCCCGTTCACCCCCGCCACCACGGGCTTCTGCATGCCGGCGATGGCCCGGACGATCGGGTTGTAGTGCTCGCGCACCGTGCTCATGGTCCGGCCGGAGCCGTCGCCCAGGAGGGAGATGTGTTCCTTGAGGTCCTGGCCGACGCAGAAGGCGCGGCCCGTCGCGGTCAGCAGCACCGCCCGTACCGCCGGGTCGTCGCCGGCGGCGTGCAGGGCGTCCCGCAGGGCCACCTTGGCGTCGATGTTCAGCGCGTTCATGGCGTCCGGCCGGTTGAGCGTGATCGTCGCGAGCCCCTCGCTCACCTCGTACAGCACGGTGTCGGCCATGGCGGATCCCCTCAGTCGTGACGACGGTGTCCGCTCAGCATGGCGGAGATCTTCGCCCCCCTCCATGTGACCTGCGTCAAAGAAACTCCGGTGACGCCGCCGTACGCGGCGGCGAAGTATCGCAGGCGGATCGCCGAATTATGCGGTTTTGCGAGAGCGCGTTGCGGAAGCGATGCGGTCCGATGTTGGTCATCGGGTCCCGCCATGCGGGATAATGACCTGGAAGCAATGTGTTCGATGCCGGTGATGCGTGCCCATGCCAGAGGGCCGTCGGCGACGATGAGCTGGTTTCAGGAAGGGGAACGAGCATGGCGGCCATGAAGCCGCGAACGGGTGACGGCCCGCTCGAGGTGACCAAGGAGGGGCGGGGCATCGTCATGCGCGTTCCGCTCGAAGGCGGCGGTCGGCTTGTCGTCGAGCTGACTCCGGACGAGGCGAAGGCACTCGGCGAGGCGCTGGAGAAGGTCACGGTCTGACACTGCCCACGGTTTTTCCGACAGCCCCGGCGTGAGGGTACGCGCCGGGGCTGTCGCGTTCCCGCGGCGGTACGGACGGAACCTAGCCGCGCCGTACCGCGCAGAGCAGGCCGTCGCCCACGGGGAGCAGTGACGGCAGGAGTTCCTGGCTCTCGCGTACCGTGCGCAGCAGCTCCCGCAGGCGCTGCACCTCGGCCGGCTGGGCCGCCGAGTCGACCGTGCGGCCGTCCGCGAAGACGCCCTCGAAGCAGACGAGCCCGCCGGGCCGCAGCAGGCGCAACGATTCAGCGAGGTAGTCGAGGCACTCCGTGCGGTCGCCGTCGCAGAAGACCAGGTCGTAGCCGCCGTCCGCGAGCCGGGGCAGGACGTCCAGGGCGCGGCCGGGGATGAAGCGGGCCCGGTTGCCGGCGAAGCCCGCCGCCCGGAAGGCCTGCTTGGCGAACTGCTGCCGCTCCGGCTCCGGGTCCACCGTGGTCAGGACGCCGTCCGGGCGCATGCCGTGCAGCAGGTAGATCCCCGACACCCCGGTGCCGGTCCCGATCTCGGCCACCGCCTTGGCGTCCGCCGTGGCCGCCAGCAGACGCAGCGCGGCGCCGGTGCCTGGCGACACCGAGGGCAGCCCTGCCTCCCGGGCCCGGTCACGGGCCCAGCGCAGTGCTTCGTCCTCGGCGACAAAGGCGTCGGCGAACGCCCAGCTCGTCTGCCGGTTGGCGGTAATGACCCTCTCCTGTCCCCGTAGTTGGCGCAACGGTGACTGTATCCGCTCGGGGCCGGGAACCCGCAGATGGGACCGGGCGTTAAGGAGGGGCAGAGGGATCAAGACACGGGAGACGGTCCCAAATTCACGTAAAGATTCTTATCCGGAGCTAACGGGCGAGGTGGCTATGGTAGGGGCTCCACTGGACACCACCAGAGCCGACAGGGGAGGTGCGGCTGCGCCTGTGGATCGGGGAGGAGTGCCGCTGCTGCGGCGCTTTCTCAGGTCGGCGGGTGAGCCGAAATCCGTGACCTACACCGCTGACCGTTCTCACGCCGTCGACGACTCCGCACCCACCACCGCGACCTTCGCCTCGGATGCGGAATCGCAGGCGTGGGCTCCGCCCTCGTGGGAGGAGATCGTCAGCACCCACAGTGGCCGCGTCTACCGCCTCGCGTACCGCCTGACCGGCAATCAGCACGACGCCGAGGACCTCACCCAGGAGGTCTTCGTCCGCGTCTTCCGCTCCCTGTCGACGTACACGCCGGGCACGTTCGAGGGCTGGCTGCACCGCATCACCACCAACCTCTTCCTGGACATGGTCCGCCGCAAGCAGCGCATCCGGTTCGACGCGCTCGGCGACGACGCGGCGGAGCGGCTGCCCAGCCGCGAGCCGTCCCCGCAGCAGGTCTTCCACGACACGCACTTCGACGCCGACGTGCAGCAGGCGCTCGACACGCTCGCGCCCGAGTTCCGCGCCGCGGTCGTGCTCTGCGACATCGAGGGGCTGTCGTACGAGGAGATCGCCGCGACCCTCGGGGTGAAGCTCGGCACCGTCCGCAGCCGCATCCACCGCGGCCGCTCCCACCTGCGCAAGGCCCTCAAGCACCGGTCGCCCGAGGCCCGCGCCGAGGGGCGCGCGTTCGCGGCCGTGGGCGGGGAGGGCGGACCCGCGTGAGTGGCACACGTCCGACCCCCGCGGAACAGCATCTGGGGGACCGGCTCGCCGCGCTGGTGGACGGCGAGCTCGGCCATGACGCCCGCGAGCGGGTCCTCGCGCACCTGGCGACCTGCGCCCGGTGCAAGGCCGAGGCCGACGCCCAGCGCCGGGTGAAGAGCGTCTTCGCCCAGGCCGCCCCGCCGCCGCCCTCCGAAGGGCTGCTCGCACGCCTCCAGGGGTTGCCCGGGGGTCCTGCCGGGCGCGATGACGACGACGAACGACGCTCCGGCGGCGGACCGGGCGGACGGAGACCCTTCGCCGACGGAGTCTTCGAGGTGACCCGCGACGGCTTCGCGCTGCCCGGCGGGCCCGGCTCCGGCTTCCCCATCCACGAGGTGGGACGCCCGGCCGCGGACCGCTCGCCGTGGCGCGGGCGCCGGTTCGCGTTCGCCGCCGCGAGCGCCGTGTCGTTCGCGGCGATCGCCCTGGGCGGCGCGCTGCCCACGGCCGCCACGCTCGACACCCGGGGCGAGGGCGGCAACAACGTCACTCCCCTGCGTACCCCCGGCCAGACGGCCAACGCCACCACCAACGCCGCGAGCGACCGCCGCCGCGGCGGCCTCCCCGCCAACGGTGGCGGCACCGCTACCCCGTCCCCGTTCGTGCGGACGCAGGCGCGGCAGACGGGCGCCCCGCCCTTCCTCCCGGCGACGCTCCCCGCGACCTCGCTGACGGGCGCGGTGCCACCGGCGCCGCGGGCCCCGCGGCTGCACCTCGCCACGGCGCCGGGCCTGGGCACCGTCGCCACGACGGCGCCGTCGCAGGGCGTTGTGCCACTGATCGTCCGACGCTGACCGGGAGCCCTGCGCGAGGACCACGGACCTGGTTGAATCCATGCCGCAGGGCGCCTTGAGCTCGACAAGGCGCGGGACGGGACAGCAGCACGGCAGCGGGGAGCACATGAACGACGGGAAGCCCACCGGTACGAAGCCGAAATGGTGGAGCCGTCCGGCCCGCCCCGCCCCGGCGTCCCCGCCGGCGCCCGACCATCAGCCGGCACCGGTCGCGGCGCCCGTACCGGTCGCGGAGCCGGCGCCGGTCGCCGAGGCCGCGCAGCCCGTACCGGCCGCCGCGCCGCCGCAGCCGCAGCCGTTGCACGAGCCGGACGAGTACCGCACGCCGCCGTACGGGGAGCCCGGGCCCTGGGCGCCCGCACCCCCCGTGCAGCGGCCGGTGGCGACCCCGCCGCACGGCACGCAGGTGCCTCCGGCACCGCAGGCACCCGCCGTACCGGCCGTACCCGCCGTACCCGCCGTACCCGCCGTACCCGCCGTACCTTCCGTAACCTCCGCACCGCCCGCGTACGGAGCCCCGACCCAGTGGCTGCAGTACGACCCCTGGAGCAGCCCGGGCGGCCGCCCGCAGCCGCTCACGCACGCCGGTGAGCCGCCCGCGCGCAAGGCCCCCCGGCGCGGGCTCGCGCTCACCGGCGCGCTGCTGCTCGCGCTGGTCAGCGGCGTCCTCGGCGGTGGCGTCGGCGCGTACATCGAGCGCCACGGCGGGCTCACCACCGTCGAGCTGCCGCAGGCCGGCCCCGAGGGGGCCGACCGCGCCCCGGACAGCGTCGCCGGGATCGCCGCCAGCGCCCTGCCCAGCGTCGTCACCCTCCACGTGAGCGGCGGGGGCGAGCAGGGCACCGGCACCGGCTTCGTCCTCGACGAGCGCGGCCACATCCTCACCAACCACCACGTCGTCGACCCCGCCGGCGCCTCCGGCGACATCACCGTGACCTTCAGCAGCGGCGAGACGGCCTCCGCGAAGCTCATCGGCAAGGACAGCGGCTACGACCTCGCGGTCGTCCAGGTCACCGGGGTCTCCAACCTCAAGCCGCTGCCCCTCGGCAACTCCGACAACGTCCGCGTCGGCGACCCGGTCGTCGCCATCGGCGCGCCCTTCGACCTCCAGAACACCGTCACCTCCGGCATCATCAGCGCCAAGGAGCGGCCCATCACGGCGGGCGGCGAGAAGGGCGACGGCAGCGACGTCAGCTACGTCGACGCGCTCCAGACCGACGCGCCGATAAACCCCGGCAACTCCGGCGGCCCGCTCGTCGACTCCAAGGCCCGCGTCATCGGCATCAACAGCGCCATCCGCGCCGCCGACAACGGCGCGGGCCTCGACGGCGGCCAGGCGGGCTCGATAGGGCTCGGTTTCGCCATCCCCATCAACCAGGGCAAGCGCGTCGCCGAGGAGCTGATCAACACCGGTAAGGCCACCCACCCGGTCATCGGCGTCAGCCTCGACATGAAGTTCGGCGGCGACGGCGCCCGCGTCGGCGAGAAGGCCCAGGACGGCAGCCCGTCCGTCGTCCCCGGCGGCCCCGCCGCGCAGGCCGGCATCCGCCCCGGCGACGTCATCACCAAGGTGGACGGCCAGCGGGTGCACAGCGGCGAGGAGCTCATCGTCAAGATCCGCGCCCACCGCCCCGGCGACCGGCTCCGGCTGACGCTGGAGCGCGGCGGCAAGGAGCAGACGAAGACGCTGACCCTGGGCTCGTCCTCCGGTGGCTGAACGGCCACCCGGCGGTAACCACCAGGTACCGCCCCGGCAGCCCGGCCAGGTACCGTGGAGCGGGCCCCGGCCCCTGCGGAACCGGACCCTGTGAAGGAGCGGCAAGGTGTTCAACGACATAGGCGGATTCGAGCTCGTCGCGCTCGTGGTCCTTGCCGTGCTCATCTTCGGGCCGGAGAAGCTGCCGAAGGTCATCCAGGACGCCGCCCGTTTCATCCGGAAGATCCGCTCGTTCTCGGAGAACGCCAAGCAGGACATCCGCAGTGAGCTCGGCCCCGAGTTCAAGGACTTCGACTTCGAGGACCTCAACCCCAAGACGTTCATCCGCAAGCAGCTCACGGAGAACGAGGACCTCAAGGAGATCCGCAGCAGCTTCGATCTCAAGAAGGAGATCACCGAGGTGGCGGACGCGGTCAACGACCGCGGCGACTCCTCCGTCCCGGCGGCCGTCAACGGCGGCCACGGCGGCCCGGACCTGCTGAAGAAGCGCGACGCGCCTGAGCCGGGCGAGCGTCCTCCGTTCGACGCCGACGCCACCTGAGCCCCTCGGCGGCCCTCGGTGGCTAAGCTCTCCCTCTGTCCACGTATCGAGGAGGCGGCCGGACAGATGGAGACGACAAGTCGGGTGGGCGCGCAGAGCGCCGCACCCAGCGCCAGATCCGCGTCCGACGGGGTGCCCCAGGCCCGCCGGACGGTGGACGGCTACCTGCGGGCGCCCTTCCCCTGGTACGGCCTCGACGAGGCGTTCACCGGCCCCCGCTGGCTGATGCAGGTCGGGGTCTCGGCGGACGGCACCGTCCAGCACGGCTCGACCGGCCACGGCGACGAGCCCGCGATAAGGCCCGAGGCGATCGGCGCCCCCGCCGACCGCGAGCGCTTCGCGGTCGTCGTCACGGTCGCCGCGAACCCCGTACGGCGCAGCGGCGACGGTACGGGTGTCCTCGACGCCACGAGCGTCTCCTCCGCCGCCTGGCTGGCCGGTTCCGGGCTCCTCGCGTACACCTGGCCGCCCCAGCTGGACCACACGCTTCGCGACAACTGGCTCGACCAGCAGACGGAGACCGCCTTCGAGCTCGCCGACGACCTGACCGGCTCGGCCTGGACGTCGCTGTCGCTGCCGGTCGACGGCGTGCCGGTGCCGTTCCACTACCGCGAGTCCGAGTTCGGCTGGGTGCTGGCCGGTACGACGCGGTCCGGGGTCCACCTGGGCGCGTACGGCCGCGGGATGAGCGCGTACGGCCTGGGCTTCGCGGTGATCCGCGACATCACGGCGTACGCGTAGCGCAGCAGCCGCGTACGTGAAGAGGGGCGGCCCGCGGGCCGCCCCTCTTCACGTACGCGCTCTAGAACTTGTTGCGCGGGGTGATCCCCAGCGACATGCCCGACAGGCCGCGCTGGCGGCCGCCCAGCTTGCCCGCGATGCTGCGCAGCGCCGCGCCCGCCGGCGAGTCGGGGTCGGACAGCACGACCGGCTTGCCCTCGTCGCCGCCCTCGCGCAGCCGTACGTCGATCGGGATGGAGCCCAGCACAGGAACGGTGGCGCCGGTGGTCTTCGTCAGGCCGTCGGCGACCTTCTGGCCGCCGCCGGTGCCGAAGACGTCGACCATCTCGTCGCAGTGCGGGCACGGCAGGCCCGACATGTTCTCGACGACGCCCACGATCTTCTGGTGCGTCTGCACGGCGATGGAGCCGGCCCGCTCGGCCACCTCGGCCGCCGCCTGCTGCGGGGTGGTGACGACGAGGATCTCGGCGTTCGGCACGAGCTGCGCGACGGAGATCGCGATGTCGCCGGTGCCCGGCGGCAGGTCCAGCAGCAGCACGTCCAGGTCGCCCCAGTACACGTCGGCGAGGAACTGCTGGAGCGCGCGGTGGAGCATGGGACCGCGCCACACCACCGGGGCGTTGCCCGGAGTGAACATGCCGATGGAGATGACCTTCACCCCGTTGGCCGAAGGCGGCATGATCATGTTCTCGACCTGGGTCGGACGGCCGTCCGCGCCCAGCATGCGCGGCACGCTGTGGCCGTAGATGTCGGCGTCCACCACACCGACCTTGAGCCCGTCTGCGGCCATCGCCGCCGCCAGGTTCACGGTCACGGACGACTTGCCGACGCCGCCCTTGCCGGAGGCCACGGCGTACACCCGGGTCAGCGAGCCGGGCTTGGCGAACGGCACCTCGCGCTCGGCGGTGGTGCCGCGCAGCGCGGCGGCCAGCTCCTTGCGCTGGGCGTCGCTCATCACGTCCAGCGTGACGTCGACGCCGGTGACGCCCTCGACGCGGGAGACGGCCTCGGTAACGCGCGAGATGATCGTCTCGCGCATCGGGCAGCCGGAGACCGTGAGGTAGACGGTGACGGCGACCGCCCCGTCCGCACCGATCTCCACTGACTTGACCATGCCGAGCTCGGTGATCGGTCGGTTGATCTCGGGGTCGTTCACCGTCGCCAGCGCTTCGCGCACCGCGTCTTCCGTAACCATACGGAGATGGTACGGCGCCGCCCCCGGCCCCTGGTAAGCCCGTCAGCGGTCGGCTTCGTCACTTCTGGGCGGCGCCGCCTCCCGCCGGTCGTCGAGTTCGCGCACCAGGTCCTCCAGCTCGGAGCGGATCCAGTCGCGGGTGGCGACCTCGCCCAGGCCCATCCGCAGGGCGGCGATCTCCCTGGTCAGGTACTCGGTGTCGGCGATGGAGCGCTCGTTCTGCTTGCGGTCCTGCTCGTGGGTGACCCGGTCCCGGTCGGCCTGCCGGTTCTGCGCCAGCAGGATCAGCGGGGCCGCGTAGGACGCCTGGAGCGACAGGGCGAGGGTCAGGAAGATGAAGGGGTACTCGTCCCAGCGCAGGTGGCCGGGCGCCGAGACGTTCCACAGCACCCACACGATGATGACGGCGGTCATCCAGACCAGGAACCGGCCGGTGCCGATGAAGCGGGCGATCCGCTCCGACAGCCGCCCGAAGGCCTCGGGGTCGTACGCCGGGAGCAGTTTCGGCCGCCGGATGCGCGGCTGGTCCAGCCGGATGCGCGGCGCGGGCGGCTCGCCGACCCGGTCCATGCGCTCGAGGCGGTCCATCCGCTCCGCGCGCTCCCCCCGCTCCACCCGCTCGCGGCGTTCGCGCTTGCGCTCAGGCGCCATGCGGCACCCCGCCCTCGGGTCCGAACTCCGCCTCGCGCCAGTCCTCCGGCAGCAGGTGGTCCAGTACGTCGTCGACGGTGACGGCCCCGAGCAGCGACCCGCCGTCGTCCACGACCGGGGCGGCGACCAGGTTGTACGTGGCGAGGTGGCTGGTCACGACGGGGAGCGGGGTGTCGGGGGAGAGGGGCTCCAGGTCCGTGTCGACGATCGCGGACACCAGCGTGAACGGAGGGTCGCGCAGCAGCCGCTGGAAGTGCACCGTCCCCAGGTACTTGCCCGTCGGCGTCTCGTCGGGCGGCCGGCACACGTACACCTGCGCCGCCAGCGCGGGGGACAGGTCCCGCTGGCGTACGCGCGCGAGGGCGTCGGCGACCGTCGCGTCCGGGCGCAGCACGATCGGCTCGGTGGTCATCAGCCCGCCCGCCGTCCGGTCCTCGTACGCCATCAGGCGGCGTACGTCGGCGGCGTCGTCCGGCCGCATCAGGGTCAGCAGCCGCTCCTTGTCGGCCTCGGGCAGCTCGGACAGCAGGTCGGCCGCGTCGTCCGGGTCCATGGCCTCCAGGACGTCCGCCGCCCGCTCCTCCTTCAGCTTGCCGAGGATCTCGATCTGGTCGTCCTCGGGCAGCTCCTCCAGTACGTCGGCGAGCCGGTCGTCGTGGAGGGCGGCGGCGACCTCGGCGCGGCGCTTGGGCGACAGGTGGTGCAGGACGTTGGCGAGGTCGGCCGCGCGCATCCGCTCGAAGGTGGCCAGCAGGCTCTCCGCGCCCTGGCCCTCCTCCTCCAGCGAGAAGCCCGTCACCGCCGACCAGTCGACGGTCAGGGTCTCGCCCTTGCGGCGCAGCGCCCCGCCGCCGCCCCGCCGGACGAAGACCTTGTCGATCTCCCAGTCGCGGCGGGCCGGGAGCTGCTGGATGGACACGTCCAGGACGGTCACCTCGGAGCCGTCCTCGGCGAGCCGGACGCGGCGGTCGAGCAGCTCGCCGAGGACCAGGCGCTCGGTGGGGCGCTGCTCGAAGCGCCGGACGTTGAGCACCCCGGTGGTGATGACGTGGCCGGACTCGACGCCGGTGACCCGGGTCATGGGCAGGAAGATCCGGCGCCGCCCGATCACCTCGACGACCAGACCCAGGAGCCGGGGCGGGCGGCGGCCGACGCGCAACATCGCGACCAGGTCGCGGACGCGCCCCACCTGGTCCCCGTTGGGGTCGAAGACGGGGACGTCGGCGAGGTGGGAGACGAAGACCCGGGCGGTTCCTGACGCCATGCCGCACACCTCCTCGCCCGCCACCTTCCACCGGCGGCCGGAAATCGACATCGATGAGTGCTTTACGACGATTCAGGCTAGCCCGTCCCGATGCGGGTCGCCCAGGCAGGGCGTCCGGACGGCTCCCTTCCGGACGCCGCGGAGGGCCCCGGTACGCTGCGGTCTCACAACCCCCCACAGACAGACGAGAGGCAGTGCGCAGGTGACCGCTCTCCCCCCGGCCTCGCGTGCCCGCCGGGCAGTCCGGGCATCCCTCCCCGTCGCACTCTGCGCCGGACTGACCGCGATGCTCACCGCGTGCGGTGGCGAGGAGGATCCGGACACGGGAACCAACGGGCTGGGCAAGCTGTCCGCCTCGGAGATCGAGACCAAGGCCCAGGGCGCGGCGGACACCGCCAAGGCGGTCCGGCTGTCGGGGACGCTGGTCAGCAAGGGCGGCACGTACAAGCTCGACATGCGGCTGAAGGCCACCGGCGCGACCGGCTCCGTCTCCTCCCGTACGAGCACCTTCGAGCTGCTGCGGGTCGGCGACGCGCTCTTCCTGAAGGCGGACGCGGCCTTCTGGACGCACGCGGAGAGCGAGTCGGACGAGAAGGGACCCGACGAGTCCGACACGCAGGCGGCGGACAAGCTCGACGACAAGTACGTCAAGGTCCCGCAGGACGACCCCTCGTACAAGCAGCTGCGCGGCTTCACCGAGATGAATGTCCTGCTGGACGGCCTGCTGGAGCTGCACGGCGAGGTGGTCAAGGGCGACCGCGCCAAGATCGGCGACACCCGCACGATCAAGGTCTCGGGCGGGCAGCGAGGTGAGGGCGGCACGCTCGACGTGTCCCTGGAGGGCACCCCGTACCCCCTCCAGTTCGCCCGCGGCGGCGGCGGGGGCGTGGTGGTCCTCTCCGACTGGAACGAGGACTTCCCCCTGACGGAGCCCGCGAAGGACGAGACCCTCGACTACGGCCGCCAGCTGCCGCGCACCAGCGACTAGCCGCTCCGGTCAGCCCTTCCTCGGCTTCCGCCGCTTCAGCAGTAGCCGCGGCAACGCCGCCGGGATCGGGTGGCGGGTGGTGGCCGGGGTGGGCAGCGGCACGGCCGACAGGGAGCCGTCGGGGTGGGTCGTCGTCGCCTCGCGCGGCGTCAGCCGCACCAGGCGGCACTCGCGGGCCCAGCGCTCGGTCATCGTCTCGGCGTCGGGGGCGTTCAGCCGCTTGCCCTTGAGCTCGTCGACCGCCGCCTGCCACTCCTCCGAGCCGGGCGCGGGTTCGGCGACCGCGGCGGTCCAGGCGACGACCCGGCCGCCCTTGTCCTTGCTGCGTACGGTGACCTCGGCCGTGCCGTCGGCGGCGAGACCCGGGGGCAGCGGCTGCTCGCCGGGGCCGTCGCCGATGACGTACGCGGCGCCGTCGTGCCACACGTGCCACAGGGCGCGCGCCGGACCGCCCTCGCCGCGTACCCAGATCAGGCCGGACTTCTTGGTGGCCTCCTCGACGAGGGCGGGGCCGAGCAGCGTGTCGTCTGTCATGCCCCGCAGCTTAGAAGAAGCCGCGGAGGCCGCTACAGCCAGCCGTTTCGCTTGAGGGTGCGGTGGATGGCGAAACAGATCACCGAGATCCCGGCCAGCACCAGCGGGTAGCCGTACTTCCAGCGCAGCTCCGGCATGTAGTCGAAGTTCATGCCGTACACGCCGCACACCGCCGTCGGGACGGCGATGATCGCCGCCCATGACGTGATCTTGCGCATGTCCTCGTTCTGCGCGACGGTGGCCTGCGCGAGGTTGGCCTGGAGGATGGAGTTCAGCAGCTCGTCGTAGGAGACGACCTGCTCCTGGACCCGCGCGAGGTGGTCGGCGACGTCCCGGAAGTACTTCTGGATGTCCGGGTCCACCAGCCGCATCGGCCGCTCGCTCAGCAGCTGCATCGGGCGCAGCAGCGGCGACACCGCCCGCTTGAACTCCAGCACCTCACGCTTGAGCTGGTAGATCCGCCCGGTGTCGGTGCCGCGCGTCGAGCCCTTCGTCGGGGGCGAGAAGACGTCGATCTCGATCTGGTCGATGTCGATCTGGACGGCGTCGGCGACCGCGATGTACCCGTCCACCACATGGTCGGCGATGGCGTGCAGCACCGCCGAGGGGCCCTTCCCCAGGAGCTCGGGTTCGCCCTCCATCCGGTGGCGCAGGTTGCGCAGGGAGCCCTGCCCGCCGTGGCGGACGGTGATCACGAAGTCCCGGCCGGTGAAGCACATCACCTCACCGGTCTCGACGACCTCGCTGGTGGCGGTGAGCTCGGCGTGCTCCACGTAGTGGATGGTCTTGAAGACGGTGAACAGCGTGTCGTCGTAACGCTCCAGCTTGGGCCGCTGGTGGGCGTGGACCGCGTCTTCCACGGCCAGCGGGTGCAGCCCGAACTCGGCGGCGATGCCCGCGAATTCGGCTTCCGTCGGCTCGTGCAGCCCGATCCAGGCGAACCCGCCGCCCTCGCGCACCTGGCGCATCGCCTCGCGCGGCGTGAGGCACGCCTCGTCCTTCAGACGGCGGCCGTCGCGGTAGACGGCGCAGTCGACGACGGCGCTCGACGCCGACGGGTCACGGGTCGCGTCGTACGAGTTGTACGCGGTGTACGGGGCTCCGGTGCGCTTGCGCAGGGACGGGCGTACCGCTGCGCGCAGGTCACGGATCATCGACATGGCTGGCTCCTTCACGGAGAGGCCGTCGGCGAGGCGCGGGGCAAGGCCGGCGCAGCCCGGAATGGGGACGTGGCGTCATGACGTCCGCAAAGCGGGCGGCACCGCGGTGTGCTCGCGGTGACGGCGTTCGCTACAGACAGGCAAAAAAGGGTGTGCTCTTCCGTCGTGCGCGTCGCCGTGTGTGGAGTGGCTGGTGTGCCTCAGCTCACAGAGCCGGGGCCTCGGCAGCCGGGCGTCGGGCGGAAGAACCGCTGGTACTGCACGATCGACTTCGATCCACCGCAGCCCCACCTCCTCCGGCCGGTCCCCCGTGGGGGATGACGTGTGTCGGGGCTGGAAAGCAGGCTCGACCTGCTGCCCCGACCAGCGGCCAAGACTATCAGCCGACTGACGGTCAATCCCTTACTTTGCCCGTTCCATACGCGCTTTATGCTCGCCGGATGGAAGAAGTTCTTGCACTGGTCGAGGCCCGGCTGCGTACCGCCCTCGGTGAACCGGACGCGCGCGCCGCCGTGACCTTCCTCGGCACGGACCGCATCGAAGTGCTGCGCTTCACCGAGGGCGATGTGGTGCGGTACGCCACCCTCGGCATGTCGGCCCAGCCCATGACCGACCCCACGGCCGCGCTCGCCGACCCGGTCAAGGGCCCGCGCGCGGAGCTTCTCCTCACGGTACGGGCAGGTCTCGCCGACACCGACAAGGTGCTCCGCCCGCTCGCCGTGCTGGCCGCGTCACCACAGGTCGAGGGCGTGGTCGTGGCCCCCGGCGCGTCCCTGGACCTGGGCGAACCGCTGTGGCCCGGCGCGCCGTTCAGCTCCGTGCTGGTCGCGGAGTCCGGGGGCCTGGTGGAGGACCTGGAGCTGGACGAGCCGAAGGATCCGGTGCGCTTCCTGCCGCTGCTGCCGATGACGCCCAACGAGGCGGCCTGGAAGCGGGTGCACGGCGCGCAGGCGCTCCAGGAGCGGTGGCTGAACGCCGGTACGGACCTGCGCGATCCGCTGCGCAGGTCCGTAACCCTGGACTGACGTACGTCAGTTGGCGAAGGCGGGCTCGGGTCGCGCCTCCAGGTGCTCCTCGGCCTCGTGGGCCAGCGACCGCCGCCGTACGAGCACGATGCCCGCGCCGATCAGCGCCGCCGCGCCCGCCACCAGGAACGGCAGGTGGACGTCGCTCCACTCCTCCAGCTTCGGCGCGAAGTACGGGGCGGCGGCCGCCGCGAACCAGCGCACGAAGTTGTAGCCGGCGCTCGCCACCGGGCGCGGGGCGTCCGACACGCCGAGGGCCAGCTCGGTGAAGACGGTGTTGTTCACGCCGATGAAGGCGCCGGACAGGATCGTGCACACCACGGCCGCGGTGTGGTCGCCGTACCCGAGCGCGACGACGTCGGCGGCGAGCAGCACGAGCGAGCCGCCGAGCACCTTCAGCGATCCGAACCGCTCCTGGAGTCGCGGCGCGACCAGCACGGAGAAGACCGCGAGCAGCACGCCCCAGGCGAAGAAGACCGCGCCGGACTTGTACGGCGTCATGTCCAGCACGAACGGCGTGAAGGCCAGGACCGTAAAAAAGGCGTAGTTGTAGAAGAACGACGAGGCGGCGGCGGAGGCGAGCCCGCCGTGCCCGAGCGCCCGCAGCGGGTCGAGCAGTGCCGTCTTGCGCGCGGGCTTCGGCTGCTCCTTCAGGAACGCGGCGATGCAGAGGAAGCCGATCGCCATCAGCGCGGCGGTGCCGAAGAACGGGTAACGCCAGCTGGCGTCGCCGAGGACCGCGCCGAGCAGCGGCCCGCACGCCATGCCGAGGCCGAGCGCCGACTCGTACAGCAGGATCGCCGCCGCGCTGCCGCCGGCCGCCGCGCCGACGATCACGGCGAGTGACGTCGAGACGAAGAGCGCGTTGCCGAGCCCCCACCCCGCCCGGAAGCCGACGAGCTCGCCGACCGAACCGGACGTGCCCGACAGGGCGGCGAAGACGATCACGAGCGCGAGGCCGGCGAGGAGCGTGCGGCGGCCGCCGATGCGGCTGGAGACGAAGCCGGTGATCAGCATCGCGACGGCGGTGATCAGGAAGTACGAGGTGAAGAGCAGCGAGACCTGGCTGGGCGTGGCCCGCAGGCCCTGGGCGATGGACGGCAGGATCGGGTCCACCAGTCCGATGCCCATGAAGGCGACGACGGACGCGCCGGCGGTGGCCCACACCGCCCTCGGCTGGCGCAGGATGCCGCGCCCGCCCTGTGCGCCCGTGTCGAGGGGGTCGGGTGCCTGAGCCGTCATGCGGGGGTCCTCTCCTCCGGGAGAAATAAGTGCTCTATGCATACAATAAATTAGACAGTCTAATGAGTGCAAGCTGCATGTATCTTTTCGGGCCGGACGGCGCACCGGAAGGGTGATCGTCCTTGACGCGGCGACGGCCGGGTAGGACCGTGGAACGCTATGAGGGGCGAACCCAGTTGCCCGAAGTGCGGAGGCCGGGTCAGGGCGCCCGGTCTCTTCTCCGACTCCTGGCAGTGTGCCGTGCACGGCCCCGTGCACCCGCTGCAGCCCGTGCTGCCACCCAGCGTCGAGGCGCTCGGCGTGGTCACGCACCGCGCGCGGGTCCCCGTGTGGATGCCGTGGCCCCTGCCGCTCGGCTGGCTCTTCACCGGTGTCGCGTACGCCGGTGACGACCGCAGCGGCGGCCGCGCCACCGCCGTCGCCTGCTCGGGCCCCGGCCCGCTCGGCGGCGCCGGCGAGCTGCTGCTGATCGCCGAGGAGCTCGGCGTCGGCCTCGGCGCGAGATACGCCGGCATCGACGGCCCCGATCCGGGCCCGCACATCTGCGGCGACAAGCCGCCGCAGGCCAAGGTCCTCGCCGCCGGCCGCCCCACACCGCTGTGGCACGTCACCGACGCGCCCGAGGACCGCGCGGTCTTCGCGGGCGAGGCGCGCGGGCTGTGGCTGTGGGCGATCGTCTGGCCGGAGCAGTCCGGCATGCTGCTGTACGACGAACTCGTCCTGACCGACGTCCGCGAGTCGGGCGCGGAGGTCGAGCTCCTGCCGTGCGGCGCGCTGACGCCACGCCTGCTCTGACGTGCGAAGCGCGGCTTCCGGGGCGGTTATCCTGGAGCGTCCCCTGTCCGCCACCGAGCCCCGGAGTCACGCGTCGTGCGCATCGACCTGCACACCCACTCCACGGCCTCGGACGGTACGGACACCCCCGCCGAGCTGGTGCGTGCCGCCGCCGCGGCCGGACTCGACGTCGTCGCGCTGACCGACCACGACACCACGCGCGGATACGCGGAGGCGATCGCGGCCCTCCCGACCCTTGATCGGGGACTGACCCTCGTCACCGGCGCCGAGCTCTCCTGCCGCATCGACGGCGTCGGCGTCCACATGCTGGCGTACCTCTTCGACCCGGACGAGCCCGAGCTGGCCCGCGAGCGCGAGCTCGTGCGCGACGACCGCGTGCCCCGCGCGCAGGCGATGGTGGGCAAGCTCCAGGAGCTCGGTGTGCCGGTCACCTGGGAGCGCGTCGCGGCCATCGCCGGCGACGGCTCCGTGGGCCGCCCGCACATAGCCGAGGCGCTCGTCGAGCTCGGCGTCGTCGCCTCCGTCTCCGACGCCTTCACGCCCGAGTGGCTCGCCGACGGCGGCCGGGCGTACGTCGAGAAGCACGAGCTCGACCCGTTCACCGCCATCCGCCTCGTCAAGGCGGCCGGCGGCGTCACCGTCTTCGCCCACCCGCTCGCCGTCAAGCGCGGCCGCACGGTGCCCGAGGCGGTCGTCGCCGACCTCGCGGCGTACGGCCTCGACGGCATCGAGGTCGACCACATGGACCACGACGAGCCGACGCGCGCGCGGCTGCGCGGCCTCGCCGGGGACCTCGGCCTGCTGGCCACCGGCTCCAGCGACTACCACGGCAGCCGCAAGACCTGCCGGCTCGGCGAGTACACCACCGACCCGGAGATCTACGGCGAGATCACGCGGCGCGCCACCGGCGCGTTCCCGGTGCCGGGCACCGGGGGTCCCTCCCAGGCCTAGCTCTGGGGGAGGACGCCCGTAACCACCCCGCGTGACGGGCTGCCCTCCGCCGCCCGTCCCGTGGATCGCGACGACGCCTCCCTTTTTGTTCGTACCTCTTCCCGCAAGGCCCTCACTGTGTTCGATGCTGCCGTCTTCGGCTCCCTCTTCCTCACCCTCTTTGTCATCATGGATCCCCCCGGGATCACCCCGATCTTCCTCGCCCTCACCTCCGGCCGCCCCGCCAAGACGCAGCGCCGCATGGCCTGGCAGGCGGTGGCCGTCGCCTTCGGTGTGATCACCGTCTTCGGCATCCTGGGCCAGCAGATCCTGGACTACCTGCACGTCTCCGTCCCCGCGCTGATGATCGCGGGCGGGCTTCTCCTGCTGCTCATCGCGCTCGACCTGCTCACCGGCAAGACGGACGAGCCGAAGCAGACGAAGGACGTCAACGTCGCCCTCGTACCGCTGGGCATGCCCCTGCTCGCCGGGCCCGGCGCGATCGTGTCCGTCATCCTGGCGGTGCAGCACGCGGACGGGGTCGGGGAGCAGATCTCGGTGTGGGGCGCGATCGCCGCCATGCACGTCGTGCTGTGGCTGACCATGCGCTACTCGCTGGTGATCATCCGCGTGATCAAGGACGGCGGCGTGGTGCTGGTGACGCGGCTCGCCGGCATGATGCTCTCCGCCATCGCGGTGCAGCAGATCATCAACGGCGTGATGCAGACGATCCAGGCCGCGTGACGCGGCGGTTCGCGTACGACCGCGCCCCCGCACGGAGTCGTTCCGTGCGGGGGCGCGGTCGTAGGCGGGTGATGCCCAGTGCTTACGACGCCGTGGCCTCGGTCGGGCGGATGTAGATGCGCTGGCCGATAGCGGCGGCCTGCTGCACCATCCTGTTGACGGAGGCGGCGTCCACGACGGTGCTGTCCACGGCGGTGCCGTCGACGTCGTCGAGTCGCATGATCTCAAAGCGCACGGGCTTCTCCCTTCGTCGTGTTCCATACGGGTGCAACGAGACGTGAACCTTAAACATTCCCTACGCTAAGGAAATTTTTTACGTGTCTAACTACTGGCGGGTCGTCACCGGCCGTCGGACAATGAAGCCGGCATGAACGAAGCCGCGGCGAACGAAGCCGCCCCCACCGCCCCCGAGACGCTGAGCGAGCTCTCCACCCGCCTGGAGCGCACCAATGAGCTCCTCCAGCGCATGCTCGTCGAGGTGGCGAAGACTCCCTCGACGCATGCCATCTTCGTCGACGCCGGTTACGTCTACGCTTCGGCCGGATTGCTGGTGGCGGGCACCGAGGACCGGCGCGCCTTCGACCTCGACGCCGAGGGCCTGATCGAGGCCTTCATCGACAAGGCCCGCACGATCTTCGCCGACAGCCGGCTGCTGCGCGTGTACTGGTACGACGGCGCGAGGCGCCGCATCCACACGCCCGAGCAGCAGGCCATCGCCGACCTGCCCGACGTCAAGGTCCGGCTCGGCAACCTCAACGCCAACAACCAGCAGAAGGGCGTCGACTCCCTCATCCGCTCCGACCTGGAGTCCCTCGCCCGCCACCGCGCCATCAGCGACGCGGCGCTCGTCGGCGGCGACGAGGACCTCGTCTCGGCGGTCGAGGCCGCCCAGGGCTACGGAGCCCGGGTGCACCTGTGGGGCATCGAGGCGGCGGACGGGCGCAACCAGGCCGAGCCGCTGCTCTGGGAGGTCGACAGCCGACGCGTCTTCGACCTGGACTTCTGCCGCCCGTACGTCACGCGCCGCCCGGTCACGACGTACGAGAACGAGGGCGAGCCGCCGCCGTCGCGCGACGAGGTGCGTTTCCTCGGCGCCCGGATCGCGGAGACCTGGCTCGCGGAGCGGGGGCCGGTCACCATGGCCGAGCTGCTGCCCGGCCACCCGTACCTGCCGGGACCGGTGGACCAGGACCTGCTGATGGAGGCGGAACGGCTGCTGAGCCGCTCCCTGCGCGGGCACGCGGTGTTGCGGCGGGCGCTGCGGGACGGCTTCTGGCAGCAGCTTCAGTCGCGGTTCTGAGGCCCCCGGGCATCCCAGAACCGGGCGACGGCCGCCGCCGTCTCCGCCGGCCGGTCGGTGTTCGGCGAGTGCTCGGCGCCCTCGATCACCGTGCGGTGCGCGCCGAGGCGCTCCGCCATGGCGTCGAGCAGCGGCACGGGCCAGGTGTCGTCGCGCTCACCGGACACCACGTGCAGGGGGAGCGGCGGGCGTACGGCGGCGAGTTCGGCGACCCGGTCCGGTTCCACGGTCAGCCGGCGGCCCGTCACCAGCAGCTGGACCGGGTGGTGCCGCAGCCACCGCTGCCGCAGGTCCTCGCGGTTGCTGCGCGGGTCGTCGGCCTCCTCCGGCGGGTCCAGCGCGCGCATGGCCTCCCACACCTGCGCCATGGTCATCACGCGCAGCGCGTCGCTGAGCAGCTTGATCTTCTGCTGCTGGGCGGGCGTGACCTCGGCGGGGCCGGACGACATGAGGGTGAGCGTGGCGAAGGGCCGGGCGTCGAGGAGGACGGCGGCGCGGGCGATCAGACCGCCGAGCGAGTGCCCGAGGAGGTGGACCGGCCCGCCGTCCCCGTCGCGGACGAGGGCTTCCGCCTGTGCGAGCGCGTCGCGTGCCAACTCGGGCTGCTCATAGGCGTCTTCGGCGTCCGGGCCCTCGGTCTCGTACTGCCCGCGGCCGTCCACGGCGACGGTCCGGTAGCCCGCGTCGGCGAGCGGCTGGAGCATCGCGATGAAGTCCTCCTTGCTGCCGGTGTATCCGGGCAGCAGCAGGGCGGTGCCCTTCACCTCGACGCCCTCGGCGGGGCGTGCGTCGAGGACGGCGAAGTCGCCGCGCGCGGTCCGCAGACGGTCGGCGCGGGCGCAGGGCGGTGGCGTGAAGGTGGGCGGCCGGCTCATGCCCCGAGGCTACCGGTGGGGCGGGGGCGCCCCCCGCGCAAGGCAATGGCCCCCGCACCCTCCGGGAGGAGGAGGCGGGGGCCATCAGAGCGATCGGCTCAGCGGCTCAGCCTTCGGCCTGGGCGGCGACGGCCTTCTTGCGCGTGCGGCGAGGCTTGGCCTCGGTCGTCGCTTCGGCGGCCGTGGCGTCGGCGGCGGGCTCGGCCTTCTTGCGGGTCCGGCGGGGCTTGGCCTCGGCGGCGGGTGCCTCGGTGGCGGGTGCCTCCGTGGCCTCCGCGGCGGGCTCGGCCTTCTTGCGCGTGCGGCGAGGCTTGGCCTCGGTCGTCGCCTCGGCTGCCGGAGCCTCGGCCACCTCGGCGGGCGCCGTCGCGGCCTCGGCCACGGGCTCCGCCTTCTTGCGCGTGCGGCGGCGCGGCTTCGCCGGCTCCTCCGCCACGGGCTCGGCCACCGGAGCGACCTCGGCCACCGGAGCAGCCTCGGTCTCCGCGGCCACCGGCGTCACCGGGGCCGTCTCCGTCGCCGCGCCCACGCGGGTGCGCCGACGGCGGCGAAGGGTGCGGGGCGCGTCCGCGGCAGGGGCCTCCTCCACCGCGGTCGCCGCGGCGGCCACCGTGGCGTCGGCGGCCACCGGGGCGCCGTTGCGTGTGCGGCGGCGCTGGCGCGGGGTGCGCGTCCGCGCGGGAGCCTCGTCCTCCGAGCGCTCCGTACGCTCCGAGCGGCTCGTACGCTCAGAGCGGTCGGAACGCGACGAGCCCGACGTACGCGACGAGCCCGAGGTACGGGACGAACGGCCGCGGCCGCCCGGCTCGCCCAGGTCCTCCAGCTCCTCCGCGTCCAGACCGGCACGGGTCCGCTCGGCGCGCGGCAGGATGCCCTTGGTGCCCTCGGGGATGTCCATGTCCGCGTACAGGTGCGGGGAGGTGGAGTACGTCTCGACCGGGTCGTGGAAGTCCAGGCCCAGCGCCTTGTTGATCAGCTGCCAGCGCGGGATGTCGTCCCAGTCGACCAGCGTGACGGCGATGCCCTTCCGGCCCGCGCGGCCCGTGCGGCCCACGCGGTGGAGGAAGGTCTTCTCGTCCTCGGGCGACTGGTAGTTGATCACGTGCGTGACGCCCTCGACGTCGATGCCGCGCGCGGCGACATCGGTGCAGACCAGGACGTCGACCTTGCCGTTGCGGAACGCGCGCAGCGCCTGCTCGCGCGCGCCCTGGCCGAGGTCGCCGTGGACCGCGCCGGAGGCGAAGCCGCGCCGCTCCAGCTGCTCGGCGATGTCGGCGGCCGTCCGCTTCGTACGGCAGAAGATCATCGCGAGTCCGCGGCCGTTGGCCTGGAGGATGCGCGAGACCATCTCGGGCTTGTCCATGGAGTGCGCGCGGTACACGTACTGCGCGATGTTCGCCACGGTCGCGCCCTCGTCGTCCGGCGCGGTGGCGCGGATGTGCGTGGGCTGCGACATGTAGCGGCGGGCCAGGCCGATGACCGCGCCCGGCATGGTCGCCGAGAACAGCATGGTCTGGCGCTTCGCCGGAAGCATGTTGATGATCTTCTCGACGTCGGGCAGGAAGCCCAGGTCGAGCATCTCGTCGGCCTCGTCGAGGACGAGGGACTTGACCTTCGACAGGTCCAGCTTGCGCTGGCCGGCCAGGTCGAGCAGGCGGCCGGGGGTGCCGACGACGACGTCGACGCCCTTCTTCAGCGCCTCGACCTGGGGCTCGTACGCGCGACCGCCGTAGATCGCGAGGACCCGGACGTTGCGCACCTTGCCGGCGGTGAGCAGGTCGTTGGTGACCTGGGTGCAGAGCTCGCGGGTCGGGACGACCACGAGCGCCTGCGGGGCGTCGGTCAGCTGCTCGGGCTCGGCCCGGCCCGCCTCGACGTCCGCGGGGACGGTGACCCGCTCCAGCAGCGGCAGGCCGAAGCCGAGCGTCTTGCCGGTGCCGGTCTTGGCCTGGCCGATGACGTCGGTGCCGGAGAGCGCGACCGGGAGGGTCATCTCCTGGATGGGGAACGGCGTCGTGATGCCGACGGCTTCGAGCGCCTCGGCGGTCTCGGGAAGGATCCCGAGCTCTCGGAAAGTCGTAGTCAGGGTGCTGCCTCTTCTGTGAGACGCGGTATGAGGCGAACGCTGGGGGTCTTACCGTGCCAGTTACGGCCGGCCGCAGGCCGTCAAGGCCGCAGTCGGGTGGCGCGGGACCACTGCCGTCGCTCGAGCGTCATACCGCTGAGGGGCCCCTCATGTGGCGCACCAGGCGCCCCGAGGGCTGTCGGGTCGGAGCCGATCGGGCCACCGACCGGGCATCCTCATTCATGAGATGGCCCGCCAAGTATGTGTACGAAGACGACTGAATACTCAGCAGGCGCAATATCACTGTACCCCGGATTCGCGCATCTGTGTTGGGCCAATTCATAACGAGGGGCAGGTCACACTCGACGGCGCTCGCGCCGCGCCGCCGCGGCGTGCCACCGGGCGTGCGCCGGGCTCGCCCGTGCGGGCGCGGGCCGGCGGGCTATTGTGCGGGTCATGGAGACGCCTGACAACGCCACCGCTTCCGCCGCCGCCGGAGACCCGGCCGAAGAACCGACCGGGATCGCCGCCCTCGACTGGGCCGGCGCCTCCGCCGAGCCCCAGTACCGCGCGGCGGTCGTGGACCTGCTCGGCGCGCTCGCCTACGGGGAGCTGGCGGCCTTCGAGCGGCTCGCCGAGGACGCGAAGCTGGCGCCGACGCTCGCCGACAAGGCGGAGCTGGCGAAGATGGCGTCCGCGGAGTTCCACCACTTCGAGCGGCTGCGTGACCGGCTGACCGCGATCGACGTGGACCCGACGGCCGCGATGGAGCCGTTCGCGAAGGCGCTGGACGACTTCCACCGCCAGACGGCGCCGTCCGACTGGCTGGAGGGCCTGGTCAAGGCGTACGTGGGCGACTCGATCGCCAGCGACTTCTACCGCGAGGTCGCCGCCCGCCTGGACTCCGACACGCGGGCGCTGGTGCTGGCGGTGCTGGACGACACCGGGCACGGGAACTTCGCCGTCGAGAAGGTGCGCGCCGCGATCGAGGCCGACCCGCGCGTGGGCGGCCGGCTCGCGCTGTGGGCGCGCCGCCTGATGGGCGAGGCCCTGTCGCAGGCCCAGCGGGTGGTGGCGGAGCGCGACGCGCTGTCGACGATGCTGGTGGGCGGGGTCGCGGACGGCTTCGACCTGGCGGCGGTCGGCGAGATGTTCTCCCGGATCACCAAGGCGCACACGAAGCGGATGGCGGCGCTGGGCCTGGCGGCCTGACACCGGGCCGAAGGCCCCGTGGTTACGTCGCCGCCGAGCGGCGCAGCCGGCGGGCCGGCCGCAGCAGCAGCGACAGGACGACCGCGTCCACGGCGAGGGCGCCCAGCAGGGTCCCCAGCTCGAACCCCGGCCCGAGGGCCGCGTGGGTGATGAGCGCGCCGAACAGCCCGCCCAGGGCGCCGGTGATCAGCACCGCACGGCGCGGCGGAAGCCGGTCGGCCAGCCGCTGCAGGGCAACCCAGGAGAGTGCGAGTCCGAGCACGACGGAGCCGAGAGCTTCCCAGAGCACAACTGATCACCTCGCGGTGGGGCGGGGCGGGCAAAACGGTCGTAGGCCGTACTACCCGATCAGTGGCCGAAACAACCCTGGTGAGCCCACCGAACGTGAGGGCATGAGAAAGGGCCCGGCCGGATGCCATGCATCCTGCCGGGCCCTTCTCCTACGCCCGTACGCCTCAGAGCGCGCCGAAACCCACCCGGCGCGTCGCCGGCTCGCCGATCTCCACGTAGGCGATCCGGTCCGCCGGCACGAGGACCTTGCGGCCCTTGTCGTCCGTCAGGCTGAGCAGCTGCGTCTTGCCCGCCAGCGCGTCGGCCACCGCGGCCTCGACGTCCGCGGCCGACAGCCCGCTCTCCAGAACGATCTCCCGGGGCGCGTGCTGCACGCCGATCTTGACCTCCACGGCTATGTCCCTCCGAACGGTCAGCGTTGCGCGGTCAGCCGCGCCGTACGCAGCACACATTAGCCCGGAGAGGCGATCCGGTAGCCGTCAGCCGTACAGCCAAGAGCGAACACGGCCGGTGTCAGTGCGACTCCGAGCCGTGCAGCGGGAAGCCCGCGATGCCCCGCCAGGCCAGCGAGGTCAGCAGCTGCACCGCCCGCTCGCGCGGGATCGACGACTCGCTCGACAGCCAGTACCGCGCGACCACCTGCGACACGCCGCCGAGCCCGACGGCCAGCAGCATCGACTCGTCCTTCGACAGTCCGGTGTCCTCGGCGATGACGTCCGAGATCGCCTCGGCGCACTGGAGGCTGACCCGCTCGACGCGCTCGCGCACGGCCGGCTCGTTCGTCAGGTCGGACTCGAAGACCAGGCGGAACGCGCCGCCCTCGTCCTCCACGTACGCGAAGTACGCGTCCATCGTCGCCGCGACCCGCAGCTTGTTCTCGGTCGTCGAGGCGAGTGCCGTACGGACCGCCTGCAGCAGCGACTCGCAGTGCTGGTCCAGCAGGGCCAGGTACAGGTCCAGCTTCCCGGGGAAGTGCTGGTACAGCACGGGCTTGCTGACCCCGGCGCGCTCCGCGATGTCGTCCATCGCGGCCGCGTGGTACCCCTGGGCGACGAAGACCTCCTGGGCCGCCCCCAGAAGCTGATTGCGTCGGGCACGGCGCGGCAGGCGTGTACCCCTCGGGCGCGCCGCCTCTGTCTGCTCGATGGCTGTCACGCCGCCTCCCAAAATCGATCCATGTGGCGCTGTGCGCCGCGCCCGCCATCGTACTTTTGGGTAACCCGGCTGTGCGCGGTGCGAGCGCAGAATTTCACGTACCGGACGCCCGTGGTAGCTCCCTGGTGCCAGTAGATTCAACTTTTAACGACGTCAAAGCGGCCAAATCGCTGCTGGGGCGCGCGGTGGTCGTCAGCGGTAGTCGTCCTCGTCGAGGTCCACCACCCGCGTCTGCTCGGCGGCGTCGGCCGGGTTCGCGACCGCCGGGTCGATGTGGGTGAGCGGATCGTCCTCGCGCGGCCGCAGCTCCCTGTGCTGTTCGGCGGCGTCCGCCTCCGGGGTCTCCTCGGTGAACGCGCCGGCGGCGGCCTCCTCCGTGTTCTCGCCGGCGGTCTCGTCGAAGGTCTCGAAGTCGGTCGGGTCGACGGTCATGGGCTCCCTTTCACATGGACAGGCAGGGGCCTGGGCGAAATGCCCCGTCTCTACGAGCGTAGGAGGTACCCGTGGACAGCGCTATACGATCTGTGATGGCCGACACATCAATCGCCGCGTGATCGTCTCGTAACATTGCCGCATGTCTTCGACCGAGCTGCCGGAATCCCGTGCCGCCGCGGCGGCGGCCCCGCGGGTGAGCACCGTGCGGGTCGCGGAGGGCGAGCGGCTGCGCACGGTGGCGCTGCCGGGGCTGACTCTGACCGTACGCGCGCGGCCCGCGGCCCGCGCCGGACTGCCGCCCGCGCTGTACGTGCACGGGCTCGGCGGCTCCTCGCAGAACTGGTCCGCGCTGATGGCGCTCCTCGCCGACCACGTGGACGGCGAGGCGGTCGACCTGCCCGGCTTCGGCGACTCGCCGCCGCCCGACGACGGCAACTACTCGGTGACCGCACACGCCCGCGCCGTCATCCGGCTCCTCGACGCCGCCGGCCGCGGGCCCGTGCACCTCATCGCCAACTCCCTCGGCGGCGCCGTCACCACCCGTGTCGCGGCCGTCCGCCCCGACCTCGTCCGCACCCTGACGCTCGTCTCGCCCGCGCTGCCGGAGCTCCGCCCGCAGCGCGGGGCCTGGCCGACGGCGCTGCTCGCGCTGCCGGGCGTCTCCACGCTGTTCTCCCGGCTGACCAGGGACTGGACGGCCGAGCAGCGGGTCCGGGGGGTGATGTCCCTCTGTTACGGGGACCCCGGCCGCGTCACCGACGAGGGCTTCCGCAACGCCGTGGAGGAGATGGAGCGGCGCCTGGCCCTCCCCTACTTCTGGGACGCCATGGCGCGCTCGGCGCGCGGCATCGTCGACGCATACACCGTGGGCGGCCAGCACAACCTGTGGCGGCAGGCGGAACGGGTGCTCGCGCCGACGCTGCTGGTGTACGGCGGGCGCGACCAGCTCGTGTCGTTCCGCATGGCCCGCAGGGCCGCGGCGGCCTTCCGCGACGCGCGGCTGCTGACGCTTCCGGACGCCGGGCACGTCGCGATGATGGAGTATCCGGAGACGGTCGCGAAGGCCGTACGGGAACTGATCGACGAGAGCGTCGGGGGGGGCCGGCGCGCCCCCCCGCCGGGCGGGGGGTTGCACTGGGTGGGGGGGCGATATTGCCAGTGGGCAGCCCACCCCCCCCCGCGCCGCGC
>NZ_JBEXNO010000039.1:0-75091 GCF_040611175.1 Streptomyces sp. NPDC003036
GTAACTCCCGGCACCTTCCGGTCAAGGGTCCTAGGACCTACCTGGTCCCTTGGGCCGATGCGGCCGGTTGGCGGGCAAGGTTAGCGTTCCGGGTGGCAGACCGCGCTCCTCGGCGCCGTGGCTCCGCGGGCCGTCACCGCGACCGTCGTCCACCGCGAGGACGTGGTGGTCTGGCTCCTGGAGGGCGAGGAAGCACCCGAACTGCTGCCCCGGACGGCCTGCGCCGAACCCGCCGTACGCCAGGGCTGGGAGCCGTTGCTGGAGCTGCTGCGACCGGCCCTGGACCAGCAGACCTCAGGGCTGGACGTGCCGGACCTGCTCGAGCGCTGGGCCATGCGCCGCATCACCGACCGGCGGGCGTCATGAGCGGCGGGCGGCGCGTCGCGGTCTGCGGCCTGGGCGTGATGGGAACGGGCGTCGCTGGCCGGCTGCTGGAGACCGGCGCAGAGGTCCGCGTGTGGAACCGGACCGCCCGGCGGGCCACGGCCCTCGGCGACGCCGGGGCCACCGTGTGCGCCACTCCGGCCGAGGCCGCCCGCGGCGCCGAGGCGGTCCTGCTCTGCCTGGCCGACGCCGAGGCGCTCCGTGCCGTCCTCCAGGGTGAGCAGGGGGTTCTCGCGGCGCTGCCCGCCGACGCCCTGCTGATCTGCGCGAGCACCGTCTCCCCGGCGGACGTCGTGGCGCTCGCCGGCCGCGGCGGCGTGGTGGACGCCGGACTGCTCGGCAACGGCGACCACGCCCGCACGGGTGAGCTGCGGATCTTCCTGGGCGGCGCTCCCGAGGACGTCGAGCGCGCCGCGGAGCTGGTCGCCGGACTCGCCAAGCAGATCGTCCCGGTCGGCCCGCTCGGGTCCGGCATGCGGCTGAAGCTGCTGATGAACCTCCTCATGGGGATCGAGATGCAGGCCATGGCCGAGGCGGCCGCGCTGGCCACGGCGCAGGGCCTGGACAGGACCGCCGTCCTGCGCGCCATCGCCGCCAGCGGCTTCGCCTCGCCCGTGATGCGCTTCAAGACCGAGCGCATGACCGGGGAGCGGTGGGACGACCCCGACTTCCGGCTCCGCCTGATGCACAAGGACCTGCGCCTGGTCACCGAGGAGGCCGCGGCGGCGGGGATCTCCCTGCCCATGGCGTCCGCCGCCGCCGACACCCACGCCCAGGCGGTCGCCGAGGGGCTGGGCGACGCCGACTGCGCCGCCATCGCACGCGTCCTCGCGCCGGCCGCCGTGCCCGCCGCCTCCGGGAGCGGCCGTGACCATTGACGTGCACGGGCACCTCAGCCCGCCGTGGCTGGCCGAGCGCTACCCCATGCCGCCCGCGCTGTGCGACGTGGAGGGCATGATCGAGGCCAAGCTGGCGGCCGGCGTGCGGATGACCGTCGTCGGGAGCCCGGTGGGGGCCGGGGCCATGGTGCCCGCCCCCGGGGTCGACAACTACGCCCAGCCGGAGGGCGATCTGGAGCGGCTCCACGACTGGCTCGCGGACACCGTCCGCGCCCACTCCGAGCACCTGCGCGGGTACGTCTACGTCAACCCGCTCGGCGGCCCGGACCACCTGGCCCGCGCCGCGGCCCGGGTGCGGGAGCCCGAGTTCGTGGGGTTCATCGTCAACAGCAGCGTCCGTGGCCGGTACCTGGACGCCCCGGAGGCCGAGGACTTCTTCGCCCTGGCGGAGGAGGCCGCCGTCCCCGTCCTGGTGCACGCCCCCGCGCTGCCCGCCTGCGGACAGGGCCTGGACGACCTGGCGCTGCTCGAGCGCGTCGGCCGCTACTGCGACGTCGCCGTGGGGCTGGCCGTACTCGCCCGGGCCGGCGTGCTGGACCGGCACCCCGGGCTGCGGCTGATCGCCGCCGCCGCGGGCGGTGCCCTGGCCATGCTCGCGGCGAGGCTCGACGCGGTCGGCGGCCCGCCCTCCGGCGTGACGGCCGGCCCGAACGGCGGCCGGAACGGCGGCCCCGGCGGGCCGAACGGCGGGTCGAACGGGCGGCCCGGCGGGTCTGGCAGGCCGCCAGGGGCGACCGGACGGCCGGGCGGGCAGCCCGCCCTGCGGCCAGGTGACGCACTGCGCCGCATCCACGCCGACACCGCCAGCCCCGGTGCCGAGTCCCTGCGCGCCCTCCTCTCCTTCTTCGGGCCCGAGCGCGTGCTGTACGGCACCGACTCCCCGCCCCTGGGCGCCGCCGCGGTCTCCGGACCGCTCCGCCTCCTCGCCGACGAGCTTCCCGACGCCGACGTACGGGCCGGCGTCCTGGCCCACAACGCCCTGCGCCTCTTCCCGCGGCGCCTCAGCCCCGGCACCACGACCCTCACCGGAAGGACGTCATGACCGACACCGTCAGCCCCGCAGCCCCGTCGGCCGACACGGAGCGCGCGGTCCGCGTGGTCTCGATCGACGAGGTTCCCGCGAACACGCGGCGCGGCGGGGACATCCGCACCCTGCTCAGCCCCGGCACCGTCGGCGCGACCACCGGGTTCCTCGGTGTCGCGATCCTCCAGGAGGGCGAGAGCATCGCCGAGCACTACCACCCCTACTCCGAGGAGTTCGTGTTCGCCGTACGCGGCGAACTGGAGCTCGACCTCGACGACGTACCGCACCGGCTGACGGAGGGGCAGGGGCTCGTGGTCCCGAAGAACATGCGCCACCGCGTGCGGAACACCGGCTCGGGCGAGGCCCGGATCGTGTTCCACCTGTGCCCGCTCGCCCCGCGGCCGGAGCTCGGCCATGTGGACACCGAGGAGGCCCGGCCGCGCCGTACGGCCGACACCGCGGAGAAGGGGCGGTCATGACCCGCCGTGCCGTGGTGACGGGCGTCGGTCTGGTGGTCCCCGGCGGCATCGGCACCGGTGCCGCGTGGGAGCTGCTCTCCCAGGGGCGTACGGCCACCCGTGGCATCACCCTGTTCGACGCCTCGGAGTTCCGCTCCAGAATCGCCGCGGAGGTCGACTTCGATCCGGCGGCGGCCGGGCTCGGCCCCGAGGAGACCGCGCGCATGGACCGCTACGTGCAGTTCGCCACCGTGGCCGCCCGCGAGGCGGTCGCCGACGCGGGGCTGGACCTGGCGGCCGAGGACGCGTGGCGGGTCGGCGTCTCGATGGGCACCGCGGTCGGCGGCACCACGCAGCTGGAGCTCGACTACGTGACCACCAGTCGTGCCGGGCGCGACTGGAAGGTCGACACCGAGGCCGTCTCCCCCTACCTGCACCTGGCGCTCACGCCCAGCGTGCTGGCCGGGGAGGTCGCCGACGTCGTCGGCGCGCGCGGCCCGGTGCAGACCGTCTCCAGCGGCTGCACCTCCGGCCTGGACGCGGTGGGGTACGCCGCCCGCCTGATCGAGGACGGCGAGGCCGACGTCGTCATCAGCGGGGCGTCGGAGTCGCCGATCTCGCCGATCGCCATGGCGTGCTTCGACGCCATCAAGGCGACGTCCACCCGGAACGACGAGCCGGAGACCGCCTCCCGCCCCTTCGACCGGGACCGCGACGGGTTCGTGATGGGCGAGGGCGCGGCGGTCCTCGTCCTGGAGTCCGAGGAGCACGCCCGGCGGCGCGGTGCCGTCGTCCACTGCGCGGTGGCCGGATTCGCCACGCACGGCAACGCCCACCACATGACCGGGCTGCGCCGCGAGGGCGTGGAGATGGCCCGCGCCATCACCACCGCGCTCGATCAGGCGCGCGTCGCCCCCGACGAGGTCGACTACGTCAACGCGCACGGCTCGGGGACGCGGCAGAACGACCGCCACGAGACCGACGCGGTCAAGCGGGCCCTCGGCGCCCACGCGCGGGTGACCCCGATGTCCTCGCTGAAGTCGATGGTGGGTCACTCGCTCGGCGCGATCGGCGCCATCGAGCTGGCGAGCTGTGTGCTCGCCATGGACCGGTCCGTGGTGCCGCCCACCGCGAACCTCGAGCACCGCGACCCGGAGTGCGACCTGGACTACGTGCCGCGCACGGCCCGGGAGCGGCGGCTGGACGCCGTCCTCTCCGTGGGCAGCGGCTTCGGCGGCTTCCAGAGCGCCGTCGTCCTCACCAAGGGAAGGAAGCTGCGATGACCGAAGCCCGGACCGGACCCCTGGCCGTCACCGGACTCGGAGTGGTCGGTCCCGCCGGCGTGGGCACCGAGGCGTTCGCCAAGGCGATCCGCGAGGGCATCTCGCACCTCGCCCCGATCACCCGCTTCGACCCCGAGGGCTTTCCCGTGGCGCTCGCCGGCGAGGCCCGGGACTTCACACCGTCGGACCTCATCGAGGGCCGCTACCTGGTCCAGACGGACCTGTTCAGCCAGTTCGCGATGGCCACCGCCGACGAGGCGCTGGCCGACGCGGGCCTGGAGCAGCCGGGCGACCCGTACGACGTGGGCGTGCTCATCTGCTCGTACGCCGGCGGGGTGACGTTCGGGCAGGTCGAGATCGAGCGGCTGTGGGCGCGCGGCCCCCGCCACGTCGGCCCGTACCAGTCCATCGCCTGGTTCTACGCCGCCAGCACCGGGCAGGTGTCCATCCGCCGCGGTCTGAAGGGCGCGTGCGCGGTCCTGGTGACGGACGAGCCCGGGGCGCTGGACGCGCTCGGCCACAGCGCCCGCGAACTGCGCCGCAGCGGGGGCGCCATGCTGGTCGGCGGTGCGGAGGCGCCGGTCGGCTCGCCGTTCTCGCTGGCCTGCCAGGTCGGTGCCGGACTGCTCAGCCCGGACCGCGACCCGGCCACCGCCTACCGTCCGTTCAGCCCCCGGGCCCGCGGTTACGTACCCGGCGAGGGCGGCGCGGTGCTGGCCGTGGAGACCGCGGAGGCGGCCGAGGCGCGCGGCGCGCGCGTACGCGCCCTGGTGCTCGGGCACGCCACCGCCTTCGGCGGGACGGCGGCCTTCGACCCGGGCGGCGAGGCGCTGGAGCACGCGGCCCGGACCGCCCTGGACCGTGCCGGGCTCGCGCCCGGGGACGTGGACCTGGTCTTCGCGGACGCCCTCGGAACGGCCGAGGCGGACGCGGCGGAAGCCGCCGTACTGGCCCGGCTGCTGCCCGACGTCCCGGTCACCGCCCCGAAGGCGGGGTTCGGCCGGGCCTACGCCGGGGCGGGGGCGCTGGACCTGGCGGCCGCCGTGCTGGCGCTGGAGCAGGGGTTCGTCCCGCCGACGCCCTGGCCCGACCCGGACGAGCCGGTGCTGGAGGAGCTCGCCGGCCGGCTGGTCCGCGGGGCGGGGCCGGCCGCCGCCCCCCGCACGGCCCTGGTGCTGTCGCGGGGCTTCGGCGGGGCGTGCAGCGCGGCCGTGCTCGCCCGCGCCGGTCACCCGCTGCCACCGCTGCCCGCCGCGGCGTGACGCGCGTACAGGAATGCACCACCGAACGGAGGAGGACGACACCATGAACGCACCCAACGCATCCGACGCATCCACCATGACGCTGGATCAGCTGGCTCCGCTGCTGGCCGGCTGCTGCGGCGTCGACGTGACCGGCGAGGAGCTGGTCGCCGCACCGCACACGACGTTCGAGGAGCTGGACGTCGACTCCCTGGGCAAGCTCGGACTGGTCGCGGAGCTGGAGCGCCGCGGGGGCGTGCGGCTCGGCGGCGAAGCCGAGGAGTGCGCGTCGCCCTACGAGCTGGTGGCGGTGTACAACGCCGCCGTGAGCGGTACCGCTTCGGCCGGAACGGCCTCGGCCGACACCGCCTCGGCCGGAACCGCCGCGCCGCGGACCCGGGGCGGGGACGAGGCACCGGGCCACACCGAGAACGAGATCGTCATCGAGGCCCCGCTGGAGCACGTCTGGCGGATGACCAACGACCTGGAGGCCTGGCCGCGGCTGTTCAGCGAGTACGCGTCGGTGGAGGTCCTGGAACGCGAGGGCGACACGGTGCGGTTCCGCCTGACCATGCACCCGGACGAGAACGGCGCCGTGTGGAGCTGGGTGTCGGAGCGGACCATGGACCGGGAGGCGCTGACCGTGCGCGCCCGCCGTGTCGAGACCGGCCCCTTCGCGTACATGAACATCGTGTGGACGTACCGGCCCACCGAGGACGGTGTCGTGATGCGCTGGGTGCAGGACTTCGCGATGAAGCCGACCGCCCCGGTGAGCACGGCGCAGATGGCCGAGCGGATCAACCGCAACTCGCCCGTCCAGATGGGCCTGATCAAGTCCACGGTGGAAGCCGCCGCCCGCGTCGGAAGCGTCCGCCCGTGAGCGCCGCGGAGCGCCCGGTGCACCGGGCGCTGATCGTCGCGCGGATGATGCCCGGGGCCGAGGACGACGTGGCCGCCGTGTTCGCGGCGTCCGACCGGGGGGAGTTGCCGGATCTGGTCGGTGCCACCTCGCGGAGCCTGTTCCGGTTCCGCGACGTCTACCTGCACCTGATCGAGGCCGACCGACCCCTGGGCCCGGCGGTGGCGGCGGTCCGGGACCATCCGGCCTTCCGGTCGATCAGCAGGGAGCTGGATCCGATGATCTCCCCCTACGATCCCGGGAGTTGGCGCGGTCCGGCCGACGCCATGGCACAGGAGTTCTACCGCTGGGAGCGGGGGGCGGGAGAGAAACCCTAGAGAACCGAACACCATCGAATTTCTTTGCCCATGAAGCGTGTCGGCGGGCCCTGCTCGATTAGCCTGTGCTCCATCCGGGACACCCGGGGGCGCGACTGGCAAGCCGTAAACACGACTACGAGCGTGGAGCGCGGGGGGAACCATCCATGGACCTCGGTCTGAAAGGCCGTACGGCCATCGTCACCGGCGGCTCGAACGGCATCGGTGCGGCCATCGCACAGGCGCTGGGAGCCGAAGGGGCGCATGTCGTCGTCGGGTACCACCGGGCACCCTCCCGGGCCGACGAGGTGGTGCGCCGGATCCAGGACAGCGGCGGCGAGGCGGTGAGCTGCTTCTACGCGCTCGACGACTCCGCCACCGCCCACCGGATCGTGGAGACGGCCCTGGACACCTGGGGACGGCTGGACGTGGTGGTGGCCAACGCGGTCCGCTGGTGGGGCCGCGGTCCGGGGGGCTTCGAAACCCTCCCGGAGGAGGAGGCCGAGCGGATCGTCTCGGACAACCTGCTGGGCGCCATCCGCCTCGTGCGGGCCGCCGCCCCCGCCCTGCGGGAAGGCGGCTGGGGGCGGATCGCCCTCGTCTCCTCGAACCTGGTCCAGGAAGGCATCCCCGGCGCGGAGTACTACGCCGCCGCCAAGGGCGGCCTGCACGGCCTGTGCCGGTCGCTGGCCTGGTCCCTGGGCCGGGACGGAACGCTGGCGAACGTGGTGATGCCGGGGCTGACGATGACCGAGCGGAACCTGGCCAACTTCCCCGTGCCCCTGCGGACCCAGGAGACCCGGCAGACACCGGCCGGGCGCCTGATCGTCCCCGAGGACATCGCCGACACCGTCACCTATCTGTGCTCGGAGGCCAATCGCGGGATCACCGGGGAAGTCGTCCCGGTGACCGGCGGGCGCTGAGCGCGCCGGCACCCCGCCTCCGCCTTCCTCTCCTCCGCTCTCCTCTCCTCCGCGACGTCGCCCGTACGCGCTCGGCCACCCCCCTCGGTCTCCCCGGCACCGCCGGAGACTGTGCAGGAGCGTCTGACCGGAGCCCCTCCCGGGGCTCTCCCTCCGCACAACCGACCCCGACGAGGTCATCCATGGTTGCCCGTGTACTTGTCGTCTGCTGTGAACCCTTGATCACCCTGATGCACACCTGCCGGCCGCTCCTGGCCGGCCTGGGCGAGGCGGGAGCGTCCCCCTTCGTACGGACACTGCCGTGGGCCGGCCCCGCCGGAACACCGCGGTCCCCCGCGCCGGCGCGGGAGGTGCCCGCCGCTCTCGACCCGGAAGAACTGGCCGCCGCCGACGGCGTCGTCTTCGCCACCGCCGGGGCCACCCCGCACCTCGCCTCCTCCGCGGCGGCCATGCTGGCCGGCACCGCCCCTCTCTGGGCCGCGCGGCAGCTGGAGGACCGGGTCGTGACCGGCTTCACCACGGCGGAGGGACCCGCGGGCGAGGAGGTCCTGTCGGGTCTGCTGAGGGCCGCCTGCCACTGGGGCAGCGTGCTGCTTCCCGGCCCCCGGCCCGGGGCCGCGGACCCTGCCGCTCTGCACGCCCTGGGGATCCGCATGGGCGGCCTCGCCGCCCGCGCGCCGTCGCGTGTGATGGCCGCTCAGGCCACCTGACCGCACCGCACCGAGCCGCACCGCCTTTCCGAGTCCGTCGAACGACCGAACGACCGAACCAGAGGTGGAGATCCATGCCCGCACCCGCTACCCCGCCCCCGGCCGCGCTCGCGGCGAAGGCGCACGTCCGTGAACTGTCGATAGCGCCGTGGATTTCCCAGGCGATGTACGCCATAGCCAAGCTGGGCGTCCCGGATCATCTCGTCGACGGGCCGCGCCCCGTCGAGGAGGTCGCCCCGCTCGTCGGCGCCGATCCCGACACGCTGCACCGCCTGTGCCGGGCGCTCGCCTCGGCGGGAGTGCTCACCGAGGCAGGCCCTCGCACGTACGGCCTGGACGAGCCCGGACAGCAGCTGGTCTCGGGCCGCCCGGGCAGCCTGCGCGACGTCGTGGTCATGCACGGCGAGGAGACCTTCCGGGCCTTCGCCGACATCCTGCACACCGCGCGCACCGGCCGCCCGGCCTTCGAGCGGGTCTTCGGGACCTCCTTCTACGACTACCTCCGCGACACCCCCGAGGCGGAGCAGCTGTTCCACCGGGCCATGGGCGTCTCCGGCAGGCCTCCGGCGGTGGCCGGCAGCCTGGACCTCGACGGCGCCAAGACCGTCGTCGACCTCGGCGGCGGCTCCGGCGACCTGCTCGCCGAGGTGCTCACCGGCCACCCCGGCACCCACGGCGTCCTGCTCGACCTCGCCGACGCGGTGGAGGAGGGCCGGCGCCGGATGGCGAACGCGGGCCTCGCCGACCGGGTGCGCTGCGTGGCCGGAAGCTTCTTCGACGCCGTACCCGAGGGCGACACCTATCTGCTCGCCCGCGTGCTCCACAACTGGGGCGACGAGGACGCCCTGCGCATCCTGCGGCGCGTCCGCGACGCGATCCCGCCCCACGGCCGGCTCGTCGTCCTCGACCGGCTGGTGCCGGAGGTCGCCGGTCCGCACCCCGGCAAGACGGCGGACCTGGTGATGCTCGTCGTGCTGGGCGGACGTGACAGAACCCGCACCGAGTACGCCGACCTGCTGGCGGAGGCCGGGTTCGCGCTGGAGTCGGTGGTGGCGCCGCCGCCGGGGGCCGACCCCCGCGCCGAGAGCGCCCTGGTCGCCCGTCCCGGCGGGCCCGCTCGTTCCTAGGCGCCTCGGGTCAGCGGCCATTTCAGAACACGGGGGGATCAGCGAGTGTTTGAAGTGCCCAATGTGAGCTCCATCAGAGACGCCGTCCCGCGGACCGTCGTCATGGACCTCACCACCGCCGGATACCTGACGGCGGACATCGCCCAGGCGTTCCGCATGGCGGACGCCCTGTTCAGTGAGGCCCGGCTCAGCTGCCAGCGGTTCCAGCTGACCGACCACTACTCGGTCGGCACGTGGGACTACTGGTACCGCCGGATCAGGGAGTCGGCGCGCTTCCGGGAACACACCGCCGTCATCTATCTCGACACCGTCTTCGGGTACGGGATCGCCATCCGGCGGCTGCTGTGCGCGCTGCGCACCGGGAAGGCCATCAGGCCGGATCTGGTCCAGCGGGCGATGGAGGAAGGGGCCAGCATCCCCGTCGCCGAGGAGCTCGTCTCCGAGTTCGCCGGCCCGTACACCGGCCGGGGGCCGGTCGTCCGCTGCCTGCAGCAGTCCTACGAGGTCGCCCGCGGGAGCGTCCTGACCGCGCTGGAGGCCGCCCGGCACGCCAACGCCCCGACGCTGCACGGGCTGTTGGCGGACTCCTGTACCGACGCCGGGGAGGCCGTCACCTCGTGCCTGATCCCCGTCAACCGCTACGCGGAAGCCCTGCACTTCGCCCTCTGCCAGGACGACGTTCCCCATCTGCCCGCGGTCGCCGGCCTGGAAGGGACGGGCTGACCGCACGTACGCCGCCGCCCGGCACGGCACGGCACCGCACCACGACACGTACCTCACGCCTCACGCTGCACGTTTCCCGCCCCACGCCCCACGCCTCACGCCTCACGCCTCACGCTGCACGTTTCCCGCCCCACGCCCCACGCCTCACGCCTCACGCCTCACGACCAAGGAGTTCTCACCATGTCCGCTTCCCCCGCAGTGCAACCACCGTCCGTCCTCCCCGACATCCCGCCGGAGGAGACCCAGCGCGTCATGCGCACCCTGCTCATGGGCATGCCCTGGGTCGGTCAGGCGGTGTACGCGGTCGCCAAGGTCGGCGTCCCGGACGCGCTGGCCGGCGGGCCGCTGCCGGTCGCCGAGCTGGCCGACCGGGTCGGCGCCGACGCCGACGCCCTCTTCCGGTTCTGCCGGGCCCTGGAGTCCCTGGGCCTGCTGGAGATCACGGCCGGCAAGGAGATCGGGCTCGCACCCGGCGGACACCTGCTGCGCAGCGACGCCCCCGGGGCGCTGCGGCACTTCGTCATCGTCAACGGCGAGGAGAGCTTCCGCGCCTGGGCCGAGGTGCTGCACTCGCTGCGCACCGGCCGTCCGGCCTTCGAGAAGGTCTACGGCACCGGCCACTTCGCCTACATGGCGGAGCACCCGGAGGCCGCCGAGTCCTTCAACGCCATGGCGGGATCGGGCACCGCCCCCGCCGTGCTGGAGCGCTGCGACGTCGCGGACGCCTCGGTGGTCGCGGACATCGGCGGTGCCACCGGCGTGGTGCTCGCCTCCGTCCTGGCCCGCCTGCCCGAGGCGCGCGGCATCCTCCAGGACCTGCCGCAGGCGGTCGCCGACGCTCCCGCGGTGCTGCGCAAGGAGGGTGTCGAGGAGCGCTGCGAGATCGTCGGCGCCAGCTTCTTCGACCAGGTGGCCACGGGCGCCGACGTCTACATCCTGTGCCGGGTGCTGCACGACTGGAACGACGAGGACGCGCTGCGCATCCTGTCCCGGGTCCGCGAGGCCATGCGGCCGGACAGCCGCCTGGTCGTCGTGGACAACATGATCCCGGCCACCGCCGGCTTCCACCCCGGCAAGCTCGCCGACCTCCAGATGCTGGTGATCCTCGGCGGCAAGGAGCGCACCCTCGGCGAGTGCAAGGAGTTGCTGGAGCGCGCCGGCTTCCGCACGGTGGCCGAGCATCTGCCCGAGGGCCCCGGCCCGCGCGGCGAGAGCGCCGTCGAGGCGGTGCCGGCGTGAGCGGGCCCCTGCGGGTGGGGGTGGTCGGAGCCGGCTGGGGCGCGGGCCTGCACCTGGAGGGCTTCCGGCGGACGGGCCGGGTGCGGCTGGCCGTGCTGACCAGCCGCACCCGGGAGCGCGCCGAGCAACTGGCCGCCCGCTTCGGCGTGGAGGAGGTGGCGGACAGCCTCGACGAGCTGATCGAGAAGGTCGACGTGGTGTCCGTCGCCACTCCGCCGGACGCCCACCACGACGCCGTGCTGCGCGCCGCCGCCGCGGGGCGGCACGTGCTGTGTGACAAGCCGGTCGCCGTCCGCGCCGACCAGGCGCGGGAGATGCTGGAGGCCGCGGAGAAGGCGGGCGTGGTGCACGCCACCGGCTTCGTGTGGCGGTACGACCCGGCGTTCGCCGCCATGGCCCGGGCGGTCGCGGCGGGTGCCATCGGCCGCCCGCTGCACGTGCGGGTGGCCAGCGTCATGGGCCTGCCGCCGCTGCCGTACAACTGGATGTACCGGCGGGAGGACGGCGGCGGCGCCCTGATGCAGCACGGCTCCCACGTGCTGGACCGCATCCGCGTCCTGCTCGGTGAGGAACTCACCGTCGTACGGGGGGAGCTCCACCACGACCTGCGCGAGGCCGAGGACGGGCCGCGGTTCCACCACATGCTGGAGGTGTTCGACTGGGCCCGGCGCAACCCCGCACCGGTGGGCTCCGCGAAGGGCCTGCCGGTGACCGCCGACACGGGGTACGAACTCTCCGGCACCACCGCCTCCGGGGTCCGCGTCTCGGTCTACGAGGCGTGGCACGCCTCCTCCCGGGTCGAGGAGTCCTTCGCCGTGCACGGCACCGAGGGAAGCCTGGAGTGGTCCGGGGCGGACGGCCTGGTCCTGCTGCGGCCGGGGCGTGACCCCGAGGCCGTGGACGTACCGGGCGGGGGGTCCTCCAGCGGCACCGGGGCCGCCCGGGAGCACGGACTGATGCTCTGGCACCGGTTCGCCGACTCCTTCGTGACGGCCGTGGGGACGCGGGGCGGGCACCCGGCCGCGTCCGGGCCGGAACCCGAGGGCACGGCCGCCGGCCCGCTGCCCACGCTCGACGACGGACTCCAGGTCATGCGGATCGTGGAGGCCGTCCACGCCAGTCACCGATCGCGACACGAGGAGCAGGTATGAGCGAGACCGCCGAGGCAGGGGCAGTGCCCGAGACGGCAGTGTCCGAGACGGCAGTGCCCGAGATCCGGCCGACCCACCACGTGGTCACCTACCGGCCGGGGCCGGGCTGGATCGAGGGCAAACCGCTCTTCGAGCAGCCGCTCCAGGGGCACGCCGAGCACAACGCCGAACTGGAGGCCGAGGGGCTGCTGTTCCTGAGCGGGCCGTTCCTCGACCGGAACGGGGGGATGTCCGTGCTCGCCGTCTCCGACACCGACGAGGCGGAGAAGATCGTCGCCAAGGACCCGGCCGTCAAGAACGGCGTGTTCCTGGCCGACGTCGCCCCCTTCTTCGCGGCGTTCCCGCGGGGAGCGGCAGCCGGCCCCGCGGAGGGCGGTGAGAAGGCGGGGGCATGATCCGGTGCCCCCTGACCTGACCGTCCGTTCCGTACACCGACCGCCGTAGGATTCGTTCTTTCGGCCCCCCCCAGCACCCGGGAGACAGAACGCATGCAGCCCACGGAGCCTGCGGAAACCTCCGCGATCAGAGACTCGCTGGGGACCGCGCTGGTCCGCGCCGCGAGGGAGCATCGCGTCCTCGTCTCCCGGGGGCTGACCGAACTGGGTCTGCACCCCGGCCAGGAGCTGCTGCTCGCCGAGCTGTGGAAGGAGGACGGGGTCACCCAGACCGAGCTGACCGCACGCCTCGGGGTCGAGCTGCCGACCGTGGTGAAGGCGGTCCAACGGCTGGAGGCCAGCGGGCTGGTGACGCGGCGCAAGGACCCGCGCGACCGGCGGGTCACCCGGGTGCACCTCACCGAACAGGGCGGCGGCCTGCGGTTCGCCGTCGAGACCGTGTGGACCCGCACCGAGGACCTGATGCTGCGGGGGCTGGAGGACCGGCAGGTGCGGGCGCTGCGGGAGGCGCTCGACGTCCTGCACCGCAACCTGTCCGAGGAGCGGTGGCCGCAGCACTGACGCCCGGCTGACCGAACGACGTGCCCGTCGCCAACGCGACCGCGCCGCAGCCGGGTTCCCGACCCTGCACGCGACAGACCGAGGATCACTCATGACCTTGATCGACGAACGGGCCGTGACCGCTCCGGCGGAAGCGCCGGCGCAAGCTCAGGCGAACGGGCCCGCGCACCACCCCGCCACCCCTGCGGACATGTCCGAGGCCGTGGCCGACCTGCGCCGCATCCGGGAACGGGTACGCCGCGGCCCCGGCGACAAGGCCACCCGGGCGCAGAAGGCCCGCGGCAAGCTGACCGTCCGGGAACGCCTGGACCTGCTCTTCGACCCCGGCACCTTCACCGAGGTGGAGGGGTTGCGCAGGCACCGGGCGACCGGGTTCGGCCTGGAGGCCAACCGCCCCTGCACCGACGGCGTGGTCACCGGCTGGGGCCTGGTGCACGGCCGGACGGTGTTCGCCTACGCCCACGACTTCCGCGTCTTCGGCGGCTCGCTCGGGGAGGCGCACGCCGAGAAGATCCACAAGATCATGGACCTGGCCGAGAGCGCCCGGGCGCCGCTCGTCGGCCTGTGCGACGGCGCCGGCGCCCGCATCCAGGAAGGCGTGAGCGCGCTCGCCGGCTACGGGGGCATCTTCCGCCGCAACGTCCGCAACTCCGGTGTCATCCCGCAGATCAGCGTCATCCTCGGCCCGTGTGCGGGCGGGGCCGCGTACTCCCCCGCCCTCACCGACTTCGTCTTCATGGTCCGCGGCACGGCGCAGATGTGCATCACCGGCCCGGACGTGGTGAAGGCCGTCACCGGTGAGGAGATCACGCACGAGGGGCTGGGCGGCGCCGATGTGCACGCGGCCGCGTCCGGCGTCGCGCACTTCGTCCACGACGACGAGGAGACCTGCCTGGAGGAGGTCCGCTACCTGCTGTCGCTGCTGCCCTCCCACAACCGCGAACTGCCCCCGGCCGTCGCCCCGGACGACCCCGCCGACCGGGCCACCGAGGCGCTGACCGAGCTGGTGCCCGCCGACCCCGGCCGCTCCTACGACGTGCGGCGGGTGATCGAGGAGGTCGTCGACGACGGCGAGTTCCTCGAGGTGCACGAGCTGTGGGCGGGCAACGTGATCTGCGCCCTGGCACGGCTGGACGGCCATGTCGTGGGCGTCGTCGCCAACCAGCCCGCGGTCCTGGCCGGCGTCCTCGACATCACGGCGTCCGAGAAGGCCGCCCGCTTCGTGCAGCTGTGCGACGCCTTCAACATCCCGCTCGTCACGCTCGTGGACGTGCCCGGTTTCCTGCCGGGCGTGAACCAGGAGCACAACGGCATCATCCGGCACGGCGCCAAACTGCTGTACGCGTACTGCAACGCCACCGTGCCGCGCGTCTCCGTCGTGCTGCGCAAGGCGTACGGCGGCGCGTACATCGTCATGGACTCCCGCTCCATCGGCGCCGACCTCTGCTACGCCTGGCCCACCAACGAGATCGCCGTCATGGGCGCCGAGGGCGCCGCCAACGTCGTCTTCCGCCGGGAGATCGCCGCCGCCGACGATCCGGAGAAGGCGCGCCGGGCCCGGATCGAGGAGTACCGGCGCGAGCTCGTGCACCCGTACCACGCCGCCGAGCGCGGCCTGGTGGACGACGTCATCGACCCCGCCGAGACGCGGTCCGTGCTCATCGCCTCCCTGGCGATGCTGCGCACCAAGCACGCTCCCCTGCCCACCCGCAAGCACGGGAACCAGCCGCAGTGAGCGGCGGCCCCGAGATCCGCGTGCTCCACGGGCGGCCGACCCCGGATGAACTGGCCGTGGTGACCACCGTGCTCCTCACCGTCCTGCGAGGGCGCCGGGAGGGGCCGTCGGCCCCCGGCCGCGCCGACGCACCCGCGTCCGCTCCCGCCTCGGTCCCCGCTCCCTGGGCCACGCACCCGTACCCGGACTGGCAGCCCCTGCCGGGCCGCTGATCAGAAGGCGTCGTCGCTCCACTGGTCGAGGAGGGCGTCGTCGGCGAGCCCCGCGGCTTCCGGCGCGCCCTGGAGGGACAGCTCGGCCCAGATGACCTTGCCGGCGGGGGTGTAGCGGGTGCCCCAGCGTTCGGTGTACCGGGCGACGAGGAACAGGCCGCGGCCGCCCTCGTCGGTGGTCTTGGCGCGGCGGGGATGGGGGGAGGTGCTGCTCGCGTCGGAGACCTCGCAGATCAGGGTCCGGTCGCGGAGCAGCCGGACGGTGATGGGCTCGGCGCCGTAGCGGATGGCGTTGGTGATCAGTTCGCTGAGGACGAGTTCGGTGGCGAAGCCGATCTCCTCCAGCCCCCACTCGGCGAGGCGGCGGGCGCAGGCGGCGCGGACCGGGGCCACCGCCGAGGGGTCGCGGGCCACGTCCCAGTGGGCGACGTTCGCGGGGTCGAGCCGGCGCGTACGGGCGACGAGGAGCGCGATGTCGTCCCTGGGTCTGGCGGGCACGAGGGCCTCGATCACCGCGGCGCAGGTGTCCTCCGGTGTGCGGCCGGTCCCGGCCAGGGCCTCGCGCAGGATGTCCAGGCCGGTGTCCAGGTCCCTGCCGCGGTCCTCGACGAGCCCGTCGGTGTAGAGCACCAGGCGGGAGCCCTCGGGGAGGACCAGCTCCCTGCTCTCGAACGGCAGGCTCGCGCTCAGGCCGAGGGGAGGCGAGACCGGCAGGTCGGGGAAGTCCACGGTTCCGTCGGGGTGGACGACCGCCGGGCCGAGGTGCCCGGCGGTGGCGGCGGCCACCCGCCCGGAGACGGGGTCGTAGACGGCGTACAGACAGGTGGCCCCGGTGATCCCGTCCCCGTCGCGCACGTCGCCCGCGGTCTCGTCGGCGCTCTCGTTGGCGTCGATGTGGGCGACGAGCTCGTCGAGGTGGGTGAGCAGTTCGTCCGGCGGCAGGTCGAGGGTGGAGAAGTTGTGCACGGCGGTACGCAGCCGGCCCATGGTGGCCGCGGCGTGCACGCCGTGGCCGACGACGTCGCCGACCACCAGCGCCACGCGGGCGCCGGACAGGGGGATGACGTCGAACCAGTCGCCCCCCACTCCCGCCTGGGCCGGCAGGTAGCGGTACGCCACGTCCAGCGCGCTCTGCTCGGGCACGCCCCGGGGCAGCAGGCTGCGCTGGAGGGTGACGGTCGTGGCGTGTTCGCGGGTGTAGCGGCGGGCGTTGTCGATCGCGACCGCGGCCCGGGTGGCCAGCTCCTCGGCGAACGCCTTGTCCTGCTCCTCGAACGGTGCGGAGGCGCCTGCCCGCCGGAAGGCGGCCACGCCCAGCAGGGCCCCGCGCGCCCGGATCGGCACCGCCAGGAGGGAGTGGTACCCCCGGGCGGGATCGTCGTCGGTGCCCGGTCCCGTACCCGTGCCCAGGACCGCCCGGCCGCCGGCCACGGCGGCCGCGACGGGGCTGGTGGGAGCGAACCGGACCGGCTCGCCGACCGGGTGGAGGGAGGGGGCCCCGTCCCGTCCCGCACTGGCGGTGCGGCGCATCTCGATGCCCGCCTCCGGGCTCACCTCCGGGGGCTCCTGGCCCCGCAGGACCGGCTCCAGCAGTTCGACGGTGACGACGTCGGCGAAGTGCGGCACGGACACCTCCGCCAGCTCCTCGGCGGTACGCGTCACGTCCAGCGTGGTGCCCATCCGCGCCCCCGCGTCGTACAGCAGCTTCAGCCGCTCCCGCGCCAGCTGGGCCCGCCCGGTGACCGTGGCCAGCTCCGTGGTGTCCCGCAGCGTCACCACGCTCCCCGCTTGGCCCCCGTAGGGTGCGGTGGGCCGCTTGTTCACCGCCAGCAGCCGGTCCCCGACCAGCCGCACCGCGTCCGTGACCGGATCCCCCGACGCCAGCAGCCGCGCGGTCTCCCCGTCCAGCCCCAGGTCCGCCACGCGCCGACGCTCCACGTCCGCCGGAAGGGCGAGCAGCCGGCGCGCCTCGTCGTTGGCCAGGAGTACGCGCCCCTCCGCGTCGACGATCAGCACGCCCTCGCGCACCGCGTGCAGCACCGCGTCGTGGTGCTCGTACATGCGCGTCATCTCCGCCGGGCCCAGGCCGTGCGTCTGCCGCCGCAGCCGCCGCGACACCAGCGCGGTGCCGGCGGTGGACACGAGGAGCGCGGCGGCGCCGGTGCCGAGGATGATGGGCAGCTGCCGTTCGACCAGGTCCCCCACGTTCTCCTCGGTGATCCCGGCGGACACCAGTCCGACGACCGACCCGTCGGCCGCTTTCACCGGGACCACCGCCTGCACGGCCGTTCCCGTGCCGGCGGGCACCGGCGGGCCGCCCGCGCGCTCGACGACGGTGCGGCCCTCCAGCGCCGGCTGGATGGTGCCGACGAACTTCTTCCCGATCTGCCGGGGGTCGGGGTAGGTGAGGCGGATGCCTTCCGTGTCCATGACCAGCACGAAGTCCACGCCCGCCCGCCGCCAGGCCGCTTCGGCGCGCGGTTGCAGCACGGCCGTCGGGTCCGGGCCTTGGAGCGCCTCCGCCGTGCCGGGGGCGTTCGCGAACATCTCGGCCGCCGTGAGCGACAGGCGCTCCGCCTCGCGCTCGCTGCCGCGGCCGGCCTGCACGACCAGGGCCGTCATCGCGGCGGCCGCCAGCAGCAGCACGATCACGACCTGGAGAGCGAACACCTGCCCGGCGGCGCTGCGCAGCGACGCCCGCCACCATGGAGCTTCCGGGCCTGGGCCTGGGCCTGAGAGGCCCTTTTCCCTCATGGTCACTTTCTAGCACCGGTCACGGGCGCGGGGCGAAGGACCTGAGGGGCTCCGTACCGCCGAGACCGCGACGAGCGGGCGTCACGCGGCGACCGCCGGAAGCGACGCGCACCGGGCGACCAAGGCGGGGCGGTGGTCGATGGCCCCGTTCCAGAGGGAGCGGACCTGGTCGTAGTCCCGGTCGGCGGGGGTGACGAGCCGTCCTTCGAGGCGGTCGCGCAGGGAGCCGATGGTCTGGTCGGCGAGGGTGGTCATGGCAGCCTCCGCGGGTTGTGCCGCCGCTCTGTCAACCTATCGACACCCGAACGGGTGGACAAATCGGGGCAAGCCTCCGCTGCCATGCGCCTACCGCTCCCCCTCCGTCCGCGACCGGGCCCACGTCGAGCGCACATGCCCCAGGTGGCGGGCCATGCACGCCTCGGCCGCCGCCGCGTCGCCCGCCAGCATCAGGTCGAGGAGCTCGTGGTGCTCCTGCGCCGAGGCGACCAGGAGGCCCCGCTCGTCCAGGGCCGTCAGGCCGTAGAGGCGGGAGCGCTTGCGCAGGTCACCGACGGTCTCCACGAGGCGGTCATTGCCGGAGAGGGCCAGCAGGGAGAGGTGGAAGCGGCGGTCGGCGTCCAGATAGCCGATCAGGTCGTGGTCGCGGGCGCGGGTGACGATCTCCTCGGCGACCGGGCGCAGCTCCTCCAGCTGACGGCGGGTGGCCGCGCCCGTGACGGCGCCGACGGTGGGCACCTCGATGAGCGCCCGCAGCTGCGTGTACTGGTCGAGGTCCCGCTCGCTGACCTCGGTGACCCGGAAGCCCTTGTTGCGTACGGGCTCGACCAGGCCCTCGCGGGCCAGCTCCAGCATCGCCTCGCGCACGGGGGTCGCGGAGACGCCGAAGCGGGCGGCGAGGCCGGGCGCCGAGTGGACCTCGCCGGGGCGCAGCTCGCCGGCGATCAGGGCGGCGCGCAGGGCGTGCGCGACGCGGTCGCTCAGGCGGTCGTGGGCGGTGAGTGTGGTCAGCGCCGTCGGTCTGCTCATCGTGGTCCTTCCACCGCTCACAGCAGGAAACCCGCCGGGAACGGATCCTCCGGGTCGAGGAAGTACTGTGCCGTACCGGTGATCCAGGCCCGGCCGGTGACCGTCGGTACGACGGCGGGCAGGCCGCCGACCGTCGTCTCGCCGACGAGCCGCCCCGTGAACTCCGTACCGATGAACGACTCGTTGACGAAGTCGCGGCCGAGCGGCAGCAGGCCGCGCGCGTGCAGCTGCGCCATGCGCGCGGAGGTGCCGGTGCCGCACGGGGAGCGGTCGAACCAGCCGGGGTGGATGGCCATGGCGTGCCGGGAGCGTACGGCGTCGGAGCCGGGGGCGGCGAGGTACACGTGCTTGAGGCCGCCGATGGCCGGGTCCTCGGGGTGGACGGGGCGGTCGGTGGCGTTGACGGCGTCCATGAGGGCGAGTCCGGCGGCGAGGAGGTCGTCCTTGCGGGCGCGGTCGAAGGGCAGGCCGAGCGCGTCGAGCGGGACGATGGCGTAGAAGTTGCCGCCGTAGGCGAGGTCGTAGGTCACGGTGCCGTGGCCGGGGACGTGGACCGTGCGGTCGAGGGCGGCGCAGAAGGCGGGGACGTTGGTGAGGGTGACGGACCGGGCGGAGCCGTCCTCGACGCGGACGTCGGCGGAGACGAGCCCGGCCGGGGTGTCGAGGCGGACGGTGGTGACCGGCTCGGTGACGGGCACCATGCCGGTCTCGACGAGCACGGTCGCCACGCCGATGGTGCCGTGGCCGCACATCGGCAGCAACCCGGAGACCTCGACGTAGAGCACGCCGTAGTCGGCGTCGGGGCGGGTCGGGGGCTGGAGGATGGCGCCGCTCATGGCGGCGTGGCCGCGCGGCTCGTACATCAGCAGCGTGCGGACGTGGTCGAGCCGGTCGGCGAAGTGGCGGCGCCGCTCGGCCATGGTGGCGCCGGGGAGGGTGCCGACGCCGCCGGTGATGACGCGGGTCGGCATGCCCTCGGTGTGCGAGTCGACGGCGTGGTAGACGTGCCGGGTGCGCATGGCTAGGCGAGCCCCTCCGCGAGTGCCTTTTCGGTGGCCGCGCGGACCGCGGCGTACCGCTCCTCGTCCAGGAGGGTGCGGGGCGGGCGGCACGGACCGCCGTGGCGGCCCGCCAGGTCCATGGACGCCTTGATGGCCTGGACGAACTCCGGCTTGGAGTCCCAGCGCAGCAGCGGGTGCAGGGACCGGTACAGCGGCAGGGCGGTGTCCAGGTCGCGGGCGGTGGCGGCGCGGTAGAGGGCGGCGCAGGCGGCGGGCAGGGCGTTGGGGTAGCCGGCGATCCAGCCCGCGGCCCCGGCCACCGCCAGCTCCAGCAGCACGTCGTCGGCGCCGATCAGCAGCTCCAGTCCGGGGGCCAGTTCGGCGATCTCGTACGCGCGGCGCACGTCGCCGCTGAACTCCTTGACGGCGACGACGCTGCCGTCGCCGTGCAGCTCCGCGAGCAGCGCGGGCGTCAGGTCGACGCGCGTGTCGTGGGGGTTGTTGTACGCGACGACGGGCAGCCCGGCGCGCGCGGCCTCGGCGTAGTGGGCGCGTACCGCGCGCGCGTCGGCGCGGTACGCGGTCGGCGGCAGCAGCAGGACGGATCCGGCGCCCGCCTCGGCCGCCTGCTCGGCCCAGCGGCGGGCCTCGGCGCCGCCGTACGCGGAGACGCCGGGCATCACGCGGGACCCGTCGCCGGCGGCCTCGACGGCGACGCGCACGAGCCGGGCGCGCTCGTCGTCGGTGAGGGTCTGGTACTCGCCGAGGGAGCCGTTGGGGACGACGCCGTCGCAGCCCTGGGCGATCAGCCAGGAGACGTGCTCGGCGTAGGCGTCGTAGTCGATGGCGAGGTCGTCGCGCAGCGGCAGCGCGGTGGCGACCATGATGCCGTGCCAGGGGGAGGTGCGGTGGTCCATCATGCGGCTCCTGGTGGTTGTGCCAGATGGCTGAGCGGGACGGGGCAGGAGAGCGGGCGCCGGTCGGGCGCCGGGTCCTCGCCGGCGAGGCGGGCGACGGCCTGGCCGCACACGCGGCCCTGGCACCAGCCCATTCCGGCGCGGGTGAGCAGCTTCACGGTGCGGGCGTCGCGGGCGCCGAGGGCGGTGACGGCCTCGCGGATCTGGTCGGCGGGGACCTCCTCGCAGCGGCACACCTCGGTGGCGCCGTCCAGCCAGTCGGTCCAGCCGGGGCCGGGCCGGTGGGCGGCGGCCATCGCCTCGGCGAAGGCGCGCAGCCGGGCGCGGCGGCGCAGGAGAGCGCCCGGCGGGCGCCGGCCCGCGAGGGACAGGGCGGCGATCTCGCCTTCCGTGCGGGCCAGTTCGGCGCCGCCGACGCCGCAGGCCTCCCCGGCGGCCCACACTCCGGGCACGGAGGTGCGCTGCCCGTCGTCCACGGCGACGGCGGGGGTGGCGTCGGCGGTGCGGCGCGTGGCGCAGCCCAGGCCGGTGGCGAGCTCCAGCTGCGGTACGAGGCCGTGGCCGACGGCGAGCGCGTCGCAGGGGATGCGGCGCCCGGTGCCCGGGACGGGCCGCCAGTCGCGGTCGAGGCGCGTGACGATGACGGCCTCGACGCGCGCGGTGCCGTGGACGGCTGTGACGGCGTGGCGGGCCAACAGCCGTGTGGAGTGGCGCAGCAGGGCGGCGCCGTGCCGCGCGCCCTCGGCGAGCTTGCCGGGGTTGCGGACCAGCGCGCTGGCCCGGCCGGCGTACGCCGTGTAGTCGGCGGCCTCGACGACGGCGGGCACCCGGGCGCCCGCGGCGGCGAGCGTGGTGGCGACGGCGAGCAGCAGGGGGCCGCTGCCCGCGACGACGATCCGGCGGCCGGGCAGGACGCCGCCGGACTTGAGCATCGCCTGGGCGCCGCCCGCCCCGACGACGCCGGGCAGGGTCCAGCCGGGAAAGGGCAGCTGGCGTTCGTAGGCGCCGGTGGCGAGGAGGACGCGGCGGGCGCGGACGGCGGCCGGGGTCCCGTCGGGTCCGGTCCCTCCTCCGTCGACGCAGTGCAGCAGCCAGCCGTCGCCGTCCCGTACGACGGTCCACACGTGGTGCAGCGGCAGGTGGCGTACGCCGCCAGAGAGGCCGCGCACGAGGTCGCGGGCCGCGCGCGGTACGGGGCCGTGCGCGGGGTGCCGGAAGATCTGGCCGCCGGCCCGCTCCCCCGCGTCCAGCAGCGTGACGCTCAGCCCGAGCCGGGCGGCCGTCCCGGCGGCGGCGAGCCCGGCCGGCCCGGCCCCGACGACGGCGAGGTCGACCGTCGTGCGGTCAGCGGTCATGGCCCGTGCCCTCCTGCGTGGTGACGGTGTCGCCGGGGCGGGCCGGGATCAGGCACGCGCGCTGGTTGGGGCGGCCGTTGACGGTCGCCAGGCAGTCGTAGCAGGTGCCGATCCCGCAGAACGCGCCGCGCGGCGCGCCGCCGCCGCGGGTGGTGCGCCAGGCGAGGACGCCGTTGCTCCAGAGGACGGCGGCGATGGTCTGCCCGGGCCGGGCGGTGAGGGGGCGCCCGTCGAAGGTGAGGGTGAAGGGAGACGGGGACGGTGTCGCGGAGGTCACGCGGTGGCTCCTTCCGGTGCGGTGAACCGGTCCGGGCGGAACGGCCGGGCGTCCAACGGCGGTGGGGCGCCGCACAGGGCGGCCGCCACGAGCAGCCCGGTCGCCGGGGCGAGGCCGATGCCCGCGCCCTCGTGGCCGCAGGCGTGGTGGAGGCCCGGCACCCGCGGGTCGGGCCCGATGGCCGGGAGGTGGTCGGGCAGGTAGGGGCGGAAGCCGTGGTACGCGCGCAGGGCCCGTACGCCGCCGAGCGCCGGGAAGAGGGCGGTCGCCTGCGCCGCGAGCCGCCGCAGCGCCTCGGTCGACAGCGTCCGGTCGAAGCCGACGCGCTCGCGCGTGGCGCCGATCAGGAGGGGCCCGGCCGGGGTGGACTCGACGACGGCGGAGGACTGGAGGGCGGCCGAGCCGCTGGCGACGTCGGCGACGTAGTCCGCCGCGTACACCTTGTGGCGTACGAGGCGGGGCGGCAGCGGCTCGGTGACGAGGACGAAGCCGCGGCGGGGCAGCACGGGCAGGTGGACGCCGGCCCGTTCGGCGAGCGCCCCGCCCCAGGTGCCGGCCGCGTTGACGACGGCGGGGGCGTGGAGGTCGCCGCGGGTGGTGCGTACGCCCCGGACGGCGCCGCGCCGGTCGGTGAGGACGGCCGTGACCTCTTGCCCGAGCAGGAGGGCGGCGCCCGAGGCGCGCAGCAGCCGGGCGGCGGCCTGGGCGGGCTGGACCTGGGCGTCCTGCGGGTAGTGGAAGCCGCCCGCGAGCCCGGGCGCGAGGTGCGGTTCGAGGTCGGGCAGCCGGTCGGCGGGAAGCTCGCGGGCGTCGACGCCGGAGGCGCGCTGCCCCGCCGCGAAGGCGCGCAGCGCGGCGAGGGCGGTCTCGTCGGATGCGACGACGAGACCGCCCTTGGGCTCGTACTCGGCCTCCGGTGGGAGGGTTTCGGCGAGTTCGCGCCACAGTCGGGTGGACAGTAGCGCGAGGTCGAGCTCGGGGCCCGGCTCCTTGTCAGAGACGAGCAGGTTGCCCTCGCCGGCGCCGGTGGTGCCGCCCGCGACGGGGCCGCGGTCGACGACGGCGACGGCGAGTCCTGCGCGGCCCGCGTAGTAGGCGCAGGCCGCACCGACGACCCCGGCGCCGATGATCACGGCGTCCAGGGCGGCCGGCACATGACTCACATGTCGCGTGGGCACGGCAGTAATATTTCACGCACTACTGCCGCTCGTACAGGGTCCGTACGGGTAATTCCCCTCCCGAACCGTGGAGTTGCGCGTCAGGTGCGCAGGGGGCCCTCGCACGTGTAGGGCGAGGTGCCGCCGGTGCGGTCGGGCCGGATCTCCACCTCCCCGAAGGAGCAGTTCATGTCGGCGAGGTTGGTGGCCGCCGGGCGCGCCCGGTCGAGGAGGAAGTGGTCGACGGTCTCCGCCATGTCGCGGAAGACCCGGTCCGGGCTGTCCGCGTCGGTGAGGCGCGCGGTGACGCGGCCGGTGCAGACGAAGCGGCGCTTGGCGGTGTCGCCGTTGTCGGCGCACCGCGGGGTGGCGCCGGTCGCCGCCGCGAAGGCCGCGCGGACGTCCTCGGCGGCGGCGTGGTCGAGCCGGTCGTTGGGGACGTAGCGGGTGTTCGGCACGAACAGCTCGTCGACCTCCGCGATCCGTGCGTCGAGGAAGGCGTCGTACCCGAGCTGGAGTGCGGCGTCGCGGCCCAGCCGGTCGCGCCAGGCGTCGAAGGCGGCGGGGTCGTCGGCGCGCAGGTGCCGGTACATCTCGCGCAGCAGGGCGGGACGTTCGGTCCACAGGTAGGAGAAGAAGGTGCCCGCGTAGCTGTAGAAGCGGAAGCCGTCGCCCGCGTAGGTGGCGTGCAGCAGCTCGTCCACGCTCATGCGGGGGCTTCCGTCGGCGGTGTCGGCGATGACGCTCCGCACGAGCGACCGGCGGACGGCGACGCCGTCGTCACGGGTCGCTCCGGCGAAGAACTCCGCGGTTCCCTCGTCCATCGCGGTGGTGCGGTCGTCCTGGTACCAGGGCCCTTCGCCGAAGTAACCGGGCACGGCGAAGCGGCCGTTGAGGTAGTGCACGTACTCGTGGCGGAAGAGCTCCTCCAGGGTGAGCGAGGAGTCCTGCGGGACGCGCCGCTGGTAGGTGTAGAAGGTGGCGCCGCGCTCGATGTAGATGCCGCCGTTGTCGGTGTCCATGCCGGTGAGGAGCGGGTGGTGGTTCTCGTAGTCGGCGCGGGAGGCGTACAGCACGACGGTCAGGGCGGTGTTGGTGTCGCCGGCGAGCGGCGCCTCGCTGCCCAGGACGCGGTGGAACTGCGCCTTGACCTGCTTGCTCGCGTAGTACAGCTGGTCGACGGTGGCGGTGTCGAGGCCGGTGCGGACCTTGAGGGCGCCGGTGTCGTAGCGGTACGCGTGCGGGAAGATCCGCCGCTCGATGTCGTCCTTGCAGACGCGGTACGGCGCGCACGCCTCGTAGAAGACGAGCCAGCCGGCGAGCCGCGCCCAGGGCGCGCTGCCCTCGCCGAAGTTCCGTACGACGGGGTCGAGGAGGGCGCCCACGTCCGGGACGATCTCGGCCTTGAGGGCGTCGATCTGGCCGAAGCGGCCGTACTCGGCGAGCGCGTCGCGCACCACCCACTCGTTGGGCGTGCCCTTGAGGTGCGTGTGGTGGGCGAAGGCACGGAAGGCGGCGCGGTACGCGGTGTTCCGGGCGGCCAGCGTGTGGAAGGCGGTGTCGCGGTTGCCGGGGTACACGCCGAGGTGGTTGACGGAGAGCGCGGCGAGGGCGGCGCCGCCCCAGGCCGGGTCGCGGTAGGTGGTGGTGTGGTACCGGTCCATGGTGGCCAGCACCTTCTGGACGAGGCCGAGCTGGGAGTGGCGCAGCCCGGCGGCGCTGCCGGTGTAGAGGGCCTCGCGCAGGCTGTCGGCGTTGGTGCGGGTGGCGCGGAAGGAGCGGGCGGCCGAGCCGAAGGCGTGGACGGCGCGGCGCATGGCCTCGGTGGTGGGCGGGTCGGTGACGTCGATCTCGCCGCGCGAGAAGTCGTGGTACACGACCGCGTGCAGGTAGGTGAGCATCTCCAGCAGGTGGGTGCCGTTCGCGCCGTCGTGCGCCGGGGCGAGCGCGGAGACGCGGCGCGAGACGGCCTGGACGTGGGCGTCGGACATGACGGGCGCGAGGCGGGCGTCCCACGTCCACAGGAGGGTGCGCAGGCAGCCGTCGGCGGTGACGGCCGGGTCGGCGAGGAAGTCGGCGAACTCCTCGGGGCGCAAGCCGGTGACGCCGTCCAGGGTGCAGGCGGGGGCGGCGGCCGCGGTCGGCGCCGGGGGTGTCTGCGGCCCGGGGACACGGGCGTCGGCGCGCTGTCCGGGCGCGGGGGCGGGTCGCGGGGCGGGCGGCGGCGCGGCGGCCAGGCGTACGACCTCGTCGTGCTCGTCGTGAGGCGTGTGGTGCGGCTTCTCGCGGGGGTCGGGGGCCGTGAGCGGGCGGGCGTGGGCGGTGGGGGCGTCGAGGACCGTCACGCCGCCGCCGAGCAGGGTCGCGGTGGCGACGGCGGCGGCGAGGAGGGCTCCACGGAAGCCTCCGCGGAGGCCTCTGCGGCGGGGGCCTGGTGTCGTGGGCTGGGGCACGTGCGACTCCTGGATGAGGTCGGATTGTCGAGTGCATGCCACTGCTGTACGACGCGTAACATAGTAATGTGATATTGCACTGACAACCCGTCAGGAGTACCTCAGCGCCTCGCCGATGCGGAACGGTTCAGTCCAGGACCGCGAACCCGTCCAGCTCCACCAGCGCCTGCTCGTCCCAGAGGCGGACCGCGCCGATCACCGCCATCGCCGGATAGTCGCGGCCCGCCAGCCGCCGCCAGATCCGGCCCAGTTCGGCGGCGCGCGCCCGGTAGTCGGCGACGTCGGTGGCGTAGACGGTGACGCGCGCGAGGTCGGCGGGGGTGCCGCCGGCGGCCTTGAGGGCGGCGAGCAGATTGCCGAGCGCCGTCTCGAACTGCTCCGGCAGGGTCTCCCCCACCACCCGGCCGTCACCGTCGAGCGCGGTCTGCCCGGCGAGGAAGACCAGGCGCGAGCCGGTGGCGACGACCGCGTGCGAGAAGCCGGTGGGCGGCGAGAGGTCGGCGGGGTTGACGCGTTCGATGCTCATGAACCCAACTCCTCGGCGTACGGCTCCTTCGCGTACAGCTCCTTCGCGATGATCGTGCGCTGGACCTCGGTCGCACCCTCGTAGATGCGCGGCGCCCGCACCTCGCGGTAGAGGTGCTCCAGCAGGTGGCCGCGCTGCAGGGCGCGGGCGCCGTGGAGCTGGACGGCGGCGTCGACGACGTACTGCGCGGTCTCGGTGGCCAGCAGCTTCGCCATGGCGGCGCGCCGGGGCACGTCGTCGCCGCCCCCCGCCTCGCCGTCGCCCGCGTCGTACGCCGCTGCCGCCGCGTACACCAGCAGGCGGGCGGCCTCGGTGCGGGTCGCCATCTCGGCGACCTGGTGCGCGACGGCCTGAAGGTCCTTCAGCACGCCGCCGAACGCGGTCCGCCGCGCGGTGTGCGCGAGCGTCGCGTCCAGCGCGGCCTGGGCCATGCCGACGGCGAAGGCGCCGACGCTGGGCCGGAAGAGGTTGAGCGTGGTCATCGCCACGCGGAAGCCCCGGTCGACCTCGCCGAGCACGTCCGCGCGTGTGACGGGTACGCCGTCGAAGCGGAGGCTGCCGATGGGATGCGGGGACAGCATGTCGAGGTGCCCGCCCGTCAGGCCTGGCCGGTCGGCGGGCACGAGGAAGGCGGTGACGCCACGCGCCCCGGCGCCCGGGGTCGTACGGGCGAAGACGGTGGCGAAGTCGGCCTCGGGGGCGTTGGAGATCCAGCACTTCTCACCGGTCAGCCGCCACCCCTCCCCCTCCGGTACGGCCTCCAACGCGAGCGCCGCCGCGTCCGACCCCGCGTCCGGCTCGCTGAGCGCGAAGGCCGCCACCGCCCGCCCCGCGGTGACCTCCGGCAGCCAGCGCGCCCGCTGCTCCGGCGTGCCGAAGGCGGCGACCGGGTGGGCGCCGAGGCCCTGGAGCGCGAGGGCGGTCTCCGCCTCCGTACAGGCGCGGGCGAGGGACTCGCGCATCAGGCACAGGTCCAGGGCGCCGGAGCCGAAGAGGCGGGAGATCAGCCCGAGTTCGCCCAGCGCGGCGACGAGCGGGCGGTTGACGCGGCCCGGCTCGCCCTTCTCGGCGAGGGGGCGCAGGCGTTCCGCGGCGAGGACACGCACCTCCTCGCACCATGCTTTCTGTGCCGGATCAAGTGAGAATGCGGGCATTCGCGCCCCCTCCGAGGAATCCGTCAGAGCCCGGTCTATCGCGCACCGTTGACTGTCGTCACCTTCACGATACGCTCGATGGGCGTTCCCACCACCCATCAGGAGTCACCCAAAGGGGTCACCCACCGGGAGCCCCCCAAGGGACCACCCACAGGGGGCGAATCATGGAGCTGACCGGATCGGCCCACCTCGACACCTTCGCCCGCGACCATCTGCCGCCCCGCGAGCAGTGGCCCGAGCTCCTCTTCGACCTGCCCGAGCTGCGCTACCCGGACCGGCTCAACTGCGGTGCGGAGCTGCTGGACCGCACGATCCAGCGGTTCGGCCCGGACCGGCCGGCGTTCCGGGACGGCGCGGGCGGCGTGTGGACGTACGGCGAACTGCGCGCGCGGGTCGACCGGATCGCCCACGCCCTCACCCACGACCTGGGCGTGGTGCCGGGCAACCGGGTGATGCTGCGCGGCCCCACGACGCCCTGGCTGGCGGCCTGCTGGCTGGCGGTGATGAAGGCGGGCGGCGTGGCCGTCACCGTCCTGGCGCAGGCGCGCGCCGGGGAACTCGCCGTGATGTGCGAGATGGCCCGGGTCAGCCACGCGCTGTGCGACATCCGGTCGGTCGACGACCTGGTGAAGGCCGAGGTGGAGGGGTTGCGCGTCACGGCGTACGGCGGCGACGCGCCCGACGACCTGCTGCGGCTGGCGGCCCGCCACCCGGACGCGTACGACGCCGTCGACACCGCCGCCGACGACGTCGCGCTGATCGCCTTCACCTCCGGGACCACCGGACGGCCCAAGGGGTGCATGCACTTCCACCGCGATGTGCCGGCCGTCGCCGACACCTTCTCGGCACGGGTCCTGCGCCCCGAGCCGGACGACGTCTTCGCGGGAAGCCCGCCGCTGGGCTTCACCTTCGGGCTCGGCGGCCTGGTGATCTTCCCGCTGCGGGCGGGCGCCTCCGCGCTGCTGCTGGAGCAGGCCGGGCCGAAGCAGCTGCTGCCCGCGATCGCCGAACACCGGGTGTCGGTGCTGTTCACGGCACCGACCGCGTACCGGGTGATGCTGGAGAACCTCGACGGGTACGACACCGGCTCGCTGCGCCGGTGCGTGTCGGCCGGCGAGAACCTGCCCGCGGCCACCTGGCGGGCCTGGCACGAGCGGACCGGGCTGCGGATCATCAACGGCATCGGGGCGACCGAACTGCTGCACATCTTCGTCTCGGCGGCCGACGACGCGATCAGACCCGGCACGACCGGCGTGCCGGTGCCCGGCTGGCAGGCCCGCGTGGTGGACGGCTCCGGGCGCCCCGTCCGGGACGGGCAGGAGGGCCTCCTGGCCGTGCGCGGCCCGGTGGGCTGCCGCTACCTGTCCGATCCGCGCCAGACGGAGTACGTCAGGGACGGCTGGAACGTCACCGGTGACACGTACGTACGCGAACCGGATGGGTACCTCCGCTACGTCGCCCGCGCGGACGACATGATCATCTCGGCCGGCTACAACATCGCCGGCCCGGAGGTCGAGGACGCGCTCCTCGCCCACCCCGACGTGGTCGAGGCGGCGGTGGTCGGCCGGCCGGACGAGGTGCGCGGCCAGATCGCCGTGGCGTACGCGGTGGTCCGGGAGGGGGTCGCGCGCGACGACGCCACGGCCGAGGCGCTCCGCGCCTTCGTACGGTCGCGCCTCGCCCCGTACAAGTGCCCGCGCGAGATCGTCTTCCTGGACGCCCTCCCCCGGACGGCCACCGGGAAGCTCCAGCGCTTCCGGCTGCGCGCGCCCGACGCGCCCGTAAAGTGACCACGTGGCCGAGCAGCACACTCCGCGTTCCCTGATCGTCTCCCTGTACGGCGCGTACGGGCGGACGCCCGACAACGCCCCGCTGCCGGTGGCCGAGCTGATCCGGCTGCTGGCGGTCCTCGGCGTGGACGCGCCGTCCGTGCGGTCCTCGGTGTCCCGGCTGAAGCGGCGCGGCCTGCTGGAGCCGCGCCGCACGGCGGACGGGGCGGCCGGGTACGCCCTGTCGGCGGACGCCCGCCAGCTCCTCGACGACGGCGACCGGCGCATCTACGCGGCCGGTGAGCCGCCCGAGGAGGAGGGCTGGGTGCTCGCCGTCTTCTCGGTGCCCGAGGCCGAGCGGCACAAGCGCCACCTGCTGCGCTCCCGGCTGGGCCGCCTCGGCTTCGGCACGGCGGCCCCGGGCGTGTGGATCGCCCCCGCCGCCCTCTACGAGGAGGCCCGCCACACCCTCACGCGGCTGCACCTCGACCCGTACGTGGACCTCTTCCGCGGCGAGCACCTGGGCTTCGCGCCGACGGCCGAGGCGGTGGGCCGCTGGTGGGACCTGGCCGCCATCGCCAAGCTCTACGAGGAGTTCCTCGACCTCCACGGGCCGGTCCTGCGCACCTGGTCGACCCGCGAGCCCTCCCCCGAGCAGGCCTACCGCGACTACCTCCTCGCCCTCGACTCCTGGCGCCGCCTCCCGTACGCGGACCCGGGCCTCCCGGCCGCACTGCTCCCGGCGGGCTGGCCGGGCGGCCGTGCGGCGGCGGTCTTCGGCGGGCTGCACGGGCTGCTGCGGGACAGGGGCGAGGCGTTCGTCAGGGGCGGGGCTGCGCCGTCGGCGTCAGACTGAGCCGCGGCTTCGGGGCGTCCGTGCGGCCCGTCGGGGGCTTGCGGCTGCCCGCGCGGTACGGGGCCGGCCAGGGGGCGGCGGGGCCGTCGTAGCCCTGGTCGGCGGCGGCGTGCAGCGTCCAGTGCGGGTCGTACAGGTGCGGGCGGGCCAGGGCGCACAGGTCGGCGCGCCCGGCGAGCAGCAGGGAGTTGACGTCGTCCCAGGAGGAGATGGCGCCGACCGCGATGACCGGGACCTTCAGCGCGTTGCGGATCTTGTCGGCGTACGGGGTCTGGTACGAGCGGCCGTACTCGGGGCGCTCGTCGGGGACGACCTGGCCGGTGGAGACGTCGATGGCGTCGGCGCCGTGGGCGGCGAAGGCGCGGGCGATCTCGACGGCCTCCTCGGCGGTGGTGCCGCCGGGCGCCCAGTCGGTGGCCGAGAGGCGCACGGTCATGGGCCGCTCGCCGGGCCAGGCGGCGCGGACCGCGTCGAAGACCTCCAGCGGGAAGCGGAGCCTGCGCTCCAGGGAGCCTCCGTAGGCGTCGGTGCGGCGGTTGGTGAGCGGGGAGAGGAAGCCGGAGAGGAGGTAGCCGTGGGCGCAGTGCAGTTCGAGCAGGTCGAACCCGGCGCGGGCGGCGCGGCGCGCGGCGGCGGCGAACTGCTCCCTTATGTCGGTGAGCGCGGCGCGGTGCAGCTCGTGCGGGACCTGGTTGACGCCGGGGCGGTACGGCAGCGGGGAGGCGGCGACCAGGGGCCAGTTGCCGGCGTCGAGGGGCTGGTCGATGCCCTCCCACATGCGTTTGGTGGAGCCCTTGCGGCCGGAGTGCCCGAGCTGGACGCCGATGGCGGTACCGGGTGACTGGCGGTGGACGAAGTCGGTGATCCGGGACCAGGCCGCCACCTGCGCGGGCGTGTACAGGCCCGCGCAGCCCGGGGTGATGCGGCCCTCGGGGCTGACGCACACCATCTCGGTCATGACCAGCCCGGCGCCGCCGAGGGCGCGGGCGCCGAGGTGGACGAGGTGGAAGTCGCCGGGGACGCCGTCGACGGCCGAGTACATGTCCATGGGCGAGACGACGACGCGGTTGCGCAGCGTCAGCCCGCGCAGCCGGAAGGGCGTGAACATCGGCGGGGTGCCGGGCGGGCAGCCGAAGTCGCGTTCGACGGCGTCGGTGAAGCGGGGGTCGCGCAGCCGCAGGTTGTCGTGGGTGACGCGGCGGCTGCGGGTGAGGAGGTTGAAGGCGAACTGGCGCGGCGGCTGGTCCAGGTAGCCGGCGAGCTCCTCGAACCAGCGCAGGCTGGCGGCGGCCGCGCGCTGCGTGGACTCCACGACGGGGCGGCGTTCCGCCTCGTAGGCGGCGAGCGCCTCGCTCAGGGAGGGCTGCTCCTCGACGCAGGCGGCCAGCGCGAGGGCGTCCTCGACGGCGAGCTTGGTGCCCGAGCCGATGGAGAAGTGCGCGGTGTGGGCGGCGTCGCCGAGCAGGACGGTGTTGCCGTGGGACCAGCGGTCGTTGACGACGGTCCGGAAGGCGGTCCAGGTGCTCTTGTTCGACGTCAGGGGGCGGCCGCGCAGCGCCTCGGCGAAGGTCTTGGCGCAGCGGTCGATGGACTCCTGGGTGTCGAGTTCGTCGAAGCCGGCCGCTCGCCAGACCTCCTCGCGCATCTCGACGATGACGGTGGAGGCGTCCGCCGAAAAGGGATAGCCGTGGAGCTGCATCACGCCGTGCTCGGTCTCGGCGACCTCGAAGCGGAACGCGTCGAAGGCGAAGTCGGCGGCGAGCCAGATGTAGCGGCAGCGGTGGGTGGTCAGGGCGGGGCGGAAGACGTCGGCGTGGGTCTCGCGGGTGCGGCTGTGGACACCGTCGGCCGCGATGACCAGGTCGTACGCGGTCGCCAGCTCGGCGGCGGGCGGCGCCTCGGTGCGGAAGCGGAGCCGTACGCCCAGCTCGGCGCAGCGGGCGTGGAGGATCTCCAGCAACCTGCGGCGACCGAGCGCGGCGAAGCCGTGGCCGCCGGAGGTGAGGGTGCGGCCGCGGTGGACGATGTCGATGTCGTCCCAGCGGACGAACTCCGCCTGGAGCGCGGCGTACACGGCGGGGTCGGCGTGCTCGATGCCGCCGAGGGTCTCGTCGGAGAGGACGACGCCGAAGCCGAAGGTGTCGTCGGGGGCGTTGCGCTCCCAGACCGTGATGTCACGGGCGGGGTCGAGGCGTTTGAGGAGCGCGGCGGCGTACAGGCCGCCGGGCCCGCCGCCGATGACGGCCACGCGCAGGGCAGGGCGCACGGCAGGTCACCGCCCCCGCCACTTGGGCGGCCGCTTCGCGGTGAAGGCGGCGTGGAACTCGGCGTAGTCCTCGCCGTTCATCAGCAGGGCCTGGGTCGCCGCGTCCAGCTCGACGGCGGCGGCGAGCGGCATGTCGAGCTCGGCGGTGAGCAGCGCCTTGGTCTGGGCGTACGCGAGGGCCGGGCCCTCGGCGAGGCGGCGGGCGAGCGCGGCGGCGCGCTCGTCGGCGCGGCCTTCCTCGGTGAGCTCGCTGATGAGGCCGATGCGCTCGGCCTCGGGGGCGCGGACCGGTTCGCCGAGCATGAGCAGCCGGGTGGCGTGGCCCAGGCCGACGACGCGGGGCAGGAGGTACGCGGCGCCCATGTCGCCGCCGGAGAGGCCGACCTTGGTGAAGAGGAACGCGAAGCGGGCGGAGGGGTCGGCGATCCGGAAGTCGGCGGCGAGCGCCAGCACCGCCCCGGCGCCCGCGGCGACCCCGTGGACGGCGGCGATCACGGGGAAGGGCGCCTCGCGCAGCGCGCGTACGACCTGGCCGGTCATCCGGTTGAAATCGAGGAGCTCGGCGGTGTCCATGGCGAGGGTGGCGCCGATGATGTCGTCCACGTCGCCGCCGGAGCAGAAGCCCCGCCCCTCCCCCGCGAGGACCAGCGCCCGCACGGCACGCTCCCGGGACAGCTCGGCGAGCAGGTCGCGCAGGTCGGCGTAGGCGCCGAAGGTGAGCGCGTTCAGCTTGGCGGGGCGGGCGAGCGTCACGGTCGCGACACCGTCGTCGACGGTGAGCCTCAGATGGCGCCACTCGGGGGTGCGGGGCGCGGAGCTGGTGAAGGGGCTCATGGGGTGCGGCCTCCCTCGGCGAGCGGATTGCCTGGCGAGTACCTGCCCCTCGACGCTATCACTCAACCGTGACTGCCGTCACGTACACGCAATAGAGCGGAGCGGCGGGCCGATGGCTCCGTAACGGGTGTGGCGCAGGTCTCCTCATGGGTGCCGTGGGGCTCTGGTGCCGCCGGTTGCGGTCCGTAAGGTGGAAGGGAAGGACTGGACCGCGGAAACCGAAGGCGGCTCCAGGAAACCCGCCGACCGGAACGGAGGACCGCCACCGTGCTCAAAGCCTCCGGCCCGGCCTACTGGCGCCTGGCCCTGCCGCACTCCGCGGCCGCCGTGCCGCTCGCCCGGGCGCTGGTGCGGAAGGCCCTCGCGGACCTCGACGCTCCGGCGTCGGCGGACACCGACACGGCGGAGCTGCTGACGGCGGAGCTGGTGGCGAACGCGGTCAAGCACACCGACCCGGGCGACCCGCCGATCGAGCTGGTGGTGGAGCTGCTGGAGACCGGCTGCCAGGTCGAGGTGCACGACCGCGACCCGGCCCCGCCCGGCGATCTGTCGCCCGGCCACACCGTGCCGCCGGACCCGTGGCAGGAGCACGGCCGCGGCCTGCTGCTGATCCGTACGCTCAGCGCGGCGTGCGGTCACCGCCGTACCCCTCAGGGCAAGGCGGTGTGGTTCACGCTCCCGGGGCTCGGGACGGCGTGACCTCCTCCGCCTCCGGTGCCGGCGTGGCGGCCAGCCGCGAGTTGCGGCGGCCGTAGAGCGCGTACACCAGCGCACCGGCCAGCAGGAAGACGGCGAACTGCACCCAGGTGGTCCAGCCGGTGCCCCACATCAGGTACAGGCAGAAGGCGACACCCAGCACCGGGCTGAGCGGGTAGAGCGGCACTCGGAAGCTCCGCTCGATGGCGGGGTGGCGGCGGCGCAGGGCGACCACCGCGATGTTGACGACGGCCATGACGGCGAGGGTGCCGATGGTGGTCAGGTTCATCACGACGTCGAGCGGCACGACAGCGGCCGGGACGGCGAAGACGGCGGCGACGCTCCAGGTGTTCGCGACGGGGGTGGAGGTCTTCGGCGAGACCTTCTCGAAGACGCGCGGGATGAGCCCGTCCCGGGACATCGACATCAGGATGCGGGTCTGGCCGTACATCACGGCGAGGACGACCGAGGCGATGGCGACGACCGCGCCGAAGGCGATGATCCCGCCGCCGAGGGCGGAGCCGGTGACCTTGTCGACGATGAGCGAGAGCGCGGCCGGCTGGTCGGCGACGTCACCGGCGGACATCGCGCCGATGGCGGCGAGGGCGACCAGCCCGTACAGCAGCGTGACGGCGCCGATGCAGATCATGATCGCGAGGGGGACGTTCCGGCGGGGGTTCTTGACCTCCTCGCCGGCGGTGGTGATCGCGTCGAAGCCGATGTACGAGAAGAAGGCGAGCGACGCGCCCGAGGTGACCCCGGCGAGGCCGTGCGCCGCGAACGGCGAGAGGTTGTCCGAGCGGAAGGCGCTGAACGCGAGCGCGCAGAACAGGATCAGGATCGCGATCTTGATGACGGCCATGGCGGCGGTGGCGCGGGCGCTCTCGCGCACGCCGCGCACGAGCAGGACCGCGGCGAGGGCGATCACCACGACGGCCGGGACGTTCACGACGCCGCCGTCCCCGGGCGGGGCGGACAGCGCGGCGGGCAGCTGGACGCCGATGAGGCTGTCGAGCAGTTCGTTGAGGTACTGGCCCCAGCCGACCGAGACGGCGGAGACGGACACGCCGTACTCCAGCAGCAGGCACCAGCCGGTGAGGAAGGCGACGCGCTCGCCGAGGGCGGCGTACGCGAAGGAGTACGAGCTGCCGGAGACCGGGATGGCGCTGCCCAGCTCGGCGAAGGAGAACGCGGTGAAGACGCAGGTGATCGCGGCGAGGACGAAGGAGACGACGACCGCGGGGCCCGCCTCGGCGACGCTGTCGGAGAGCCCGACGAAGATGCCGGTGCCGACGATGGCGCCGACGCCGAAGCACACGAGCTGGAAGAGGCCCATGGTGCGCTTGAGGCCATGTCCCTCCAGGTCGGCGCCGGATTCGGCGACCAGTTGGGCGGGGGTCTTGAGGCGCTGCATGGGTGGTTCTCCCGGCGGGTGGTGCGGGCTCGTGCAGGGGTGGCGCACAAGCGGAAGGGGTCCGGACATGTGAGCCCGGACCCCACCTTCTGTACCGAGACTAACCGGTACCTCGCATATTCACCCCATCGCCCGCATGGCCATCCCGGGCACGGTTCCAGTCAGCCGAGGGTGGCGACCAGCACCGCCTTGATGGTGTGCATGCGGTTCTCGGCCTCGTCGAAGACGACCGAGTGCTCCGACTCGAAGACCTCGTCCGTGACCTCCAGCTCGGTGAGCCCGTGCCGCGCGTGGATCTCGCGGCCGACCGCCGTGCCCAGGTCGTGGAAGGCGGGCAGGCAGTGCAGGAACTTCACCCCGGGGTTGCCGGTGGCGCGCAGGACGTCCATGGTCACGGCGTACGGGGCGAGGGCGGCGATGCGCTCGTCCCACACCTCCTTCGGCTCGCCCATCGAGACCCAGACGTCGGTGGCGACGAAGTCGGCGCCCCGGACGCCCTCGGCGACGTCCTCGGTGAGCGTGACGCGCGCCCCGCTGGCCTCGGCGAGCTCGCGCGCCTTCGCCACGATGCCCTCGGCCGGCCAGAACTCCTTGGGCGCCACGATCCGTACGTCCATGCCGAGCAGGGCGCCGGTGACGAGGTAGGAGTTGCCCATGTTGTAGCGGCCGTCGCCCAGGTAGGCGAAGGCGACGGCCTCCAGGGGCTTGTCGGTGTGCTCGGTCATGGTGAGCACGTCGGCGAGCATCTGGGTGGGGTGCCAGTCGTCGGTCAGGCCGTTGTAGACCGGGACCCCGGCGTACGCGGCCAGCTCCTCGACCGTCGCCTGGGCGTCGCCCCGGTACTCGATCGCGTCGAACATGCGACCGAGGACGCGGGCGGTGTCCTTGACCGACTCCTTGTGGCCGATCTGCGAGCCGGAGGGGTCGAGGTAGGTCGTGGAGGCGCCCTGGTCGGCCGCCGCGACCTCGAACGCGCAGCGCGTGCGCGTGGAAGTCTTCTCGAAGATCAGCGCGATGTTCCGACCCCGCAGCCGCTGGACCTCGGTCCCCGCCTTCTTCGCCGACTTGAGTTCTGCGGCCAGCTCGATCAGGCTGCGGAACTCGTCGGCGGTGAAGTCCAGCTCCTTGAGGAAGGGGCGGCCGGTGAGATCGGTGGCCATGGGGCGCTCCTGGGTTACGGGGGTCGGGGACTGTGGAAGTCTATACGAAGGTCAGAATTTCTATTCGTCCGCTTCCGTAAAGCGCGGCACGACCGGCCGGCACGGCCCGTGGCGCCGCCCGCATCGCGGCTCATATGGCGTCGCGCTCGACCGGGCAGCTCATGCAGCGCGGGCCGCCCCGCCCGCGCCCCAGCTCGCTGCCCGGGATCTCGATCACCTCGATGCCCTCCCGCCGCAGGTGCGTGTTGGTGGTGACGTTGCGCTCGTACGCGACCACGACCCCCGGCTCCACCGCCAGCACGTTGCAGCCGTCGTCCCACTGCTCGCGCTCGGCGGCGTGCACGTCCTGCGTCGCCGTCAGCACCCGGACGGAGGTCATGCCGAGGGCCGCCGCGATGGCGCTGTGCATGTGCTCGGGCGGATGGTCGGAGACCTTCAGCGTGCCGATCCGGTCCCCCGGGTCGATGGTGTACGAGCGGAGCATGCCGAGCCCCGCGTACTGCGTGAAGGTGTCCGGCGCCACCATCGTCATCACGGTGTCCAGGTGCATGAACGCCCTGCTCTTCGGCATGTCCAGCGCCACGATCGTGCGCGCCGAACCGGCCGCGAACATGCCGCGGGCCAGCATCTCCACCGCCTGCGGGGTGGTCCGCTCGCTCATCCCGATCAGCACCGCGCCGTTGCCGAGGACCAGGACGTCGCCGCCCTCGATGGTGGACGGGTAGTCGTCCTGCCCCTCCGACCAGTGGTGGAAGGAGCCCGCCTCGGGTCCGGTGAAGAGGGGGTGGTGCTTGTAGATCGCCTCGAAGTGCACGGTCTCGCGCTGCCGGGCGGGGTAGCGCATGGCGTTGATGGCCACCCCGTCGTAGATCCAGGCGGAGGTGTCCCGGGTGAAGAGGTGGTTCGGCAGGGGCGGCAGCAGGAAGTCGTCCAGGTCCATCACGTGGAACCGGACGGACGTCGGTTCGGGGTGGCCGGCGAGGTACTCGCGCTTCGTCATGCCGCCGACCAGCGCCGCGACGAGCCTGGCCGTCTCCATCTCGTCGAAGACGGCCCTGAGGTGGTCCGTGGCGAGCGGCCCGTACTCCTTCTCGTCGAAGACCCGGTCCAGGACGAGCTTCCTGGCGGCCGGCAACTCCAGCACCTCGCGCAGCAGGTCGCCGAAGAGGTGGACGACGACACCGCGGTCCCGCAGCACGTCGGCGAAGCCGTCGTGCTCCTGACGGGCCCGCCGCACCCAGAGCACGTCGTCGAAGAGGAGCCGCTCCTTGTTGCTGGGCGTGAGCCGCTTCAGCTCCAGGTCGGGCCGGTGCAGGATGACGCGGCGGAGCCGCCCGGTCTCGGAATCGACATGGAATCCCATGCACCCATCCTGGCCGAGCCGCGCGCTCGGCGCGCCCCCGCGTACGGCACCGAGATGCCACCGGGCGACCGGGCCGAAGCCTCCGCCGGCAAGGGGCCGGAAGACGATCCGGTACACCGCCGCCGGCTCGGGGCGGGCGGGTGGTGGGTGATGCGGTGGCGGTGGACCGTCCCCTCCTCCGGTCCACCGCCGCCGGTAAGGGAGACACCTACCCTCCCAACCAGCCGCTCTTCAGGGGTAGTTGGGAGGCTGTCGCTCCACGCGGTCACGAACGTAAGGGCTCGTCCCGACCTGCGTCAACAGGGTCCGGGAGCCACGAAGCGGTGCACCTTCCCCCGCTCCCCGTGCGCCTCCCCGCGCCTCGGTACGCGCCTCCTCCACCCGCCTCCCCCACCTCGCGGCGGCCGGTGACGAAATTCCATGGTCGGAGACGGGCACGACGGCCGATACTCGGACACGTGTTCCTGACGATCAGTACGACCGGTACCCATGAACGCCCCGCCACCGATCTCGGCTTCCTGCTGCACAAGCATCCGGACAAGGCGCAGGCGTTCTCCACCTCCTACGGCACGGCGCACGTCCTCTACCCGGAGGCGTCGCCCGAGCGCTGCACGGCGGCGCTGCTGCTGGAGGTGGACCCCGTCGCGCTCGTACGCCGCGGCAAGGGCAAGGGCGGCAAGGGGCGCGGAGGCGCGCCCGACCAGGCGCTCGCGCAGTACGTCAACGACCGGCCGTACGCCGCCTCCTCGCTGCTCGCCGTCGCCCTCGGCAACGTCTTCTCCAGCGCGCTCAAGGGGCAGTGCCAGGCCCGGCCCGAGCTCGTCGGCCAGACGCTGCCGCTGCGCGTCGAGGTGCCGGCGCTGCCCGCGCGCGGCGGCGCCGAGCTCGTACGGAAGCTGTTCGAGCCCCTGGGGTGGGCGGTGACGGCGGAACCGATCACGCTCGACGAACGGTTCCCGGAGTGGGGCGCCTCGCGGTACGTCCACCTCGTCCTGGAGGGCGAGCAGCGGCTCTCCGACGCGCTGCGCCACCTGTACGTGCTGCTGCCGGTCCTGGACGACGCCAAGCACTACTGGGTGTCGCCGGACGAGGTCGACAAGCTGCTGCGGGTCGGCGAGGGCTGGCTGCCCGGGCACCCGGAGCACAAGCTGATCACCAGCCGCTACCTGGCGCGCCGCTGGTCGCTGACGCGCGAGGCGATGGAGCGCATCGAGCTGGCGCGGCTGGCCGCGGCGGACGACAGCGACGTCGAGGAGATCGACAACGCCGTCGACGAGGACACCGACACCGAGGAGCGCCCGGTGGCGCTGGCGGTCCAGCGCCGTGCGGCGATCGTCGAGGCGCTGCGCGGCGCGGGCGCGAGCCGGGTGCTCGACCTGGGCTGCGGGCAGGGCCAGCTGGTGCGCGAACTGCTGAAGGACCCCCGCTTCACCCAGATCGTCGGTGTCGACGTGTCCATGCGGGCGCTGTCGCTGGCGGCGCGGCGGCTGCGGATCGAGCGCATGGGCGAGCGGCAGGCGGAGCGCGTCCGGCTCCTCCAGGGCTCGCTCACGTACACCGACAAGCGGCTCAAGGGGTACGACGCGGCCGTGCTCAGCGAGGTCATCGAGCACCTCGACCTGGAGCGGCTGCCCGCGCTGGAGTACGCCGTCTTCGGTGCGGCCCGCCCGGTGACCGTGCTCGTGACGACGCCGAACGTCGAGTACAACGTGCGCTGGGAGACCCTCCCGGCCGGTCACGTACGTCACGGGGACCACCGCTTCGAGTGGACCCGCGCGGAGTTCCGCACCTGGGCCCTGGCGGTGGCCGAACGGCACGGGTACGGCGTGGAGTTCCTCCCCGTCGGGCCCGACGACCCCGAGGTCGGACCGCCGACGCAGATGGCGGTGTTCGCGCTGAACGCCGCGCCCGCAACACCCGTGTCCGAGGAGAAGGCCGCATGACCACCGACACCACACCCCGCAGGCTGCTGCCGGTCACCGACCTCTCCCTCGTCGTCCTCATCGGCGCCACGGGCTCCGGCAAGTCCACCTTCGCGCGCAAGCACTTCAAGCCGACGGAGATCATCTCGTCGGACTTCTGCCGCGGGCTCGTCGCCGACGACGAGAACGACCAGAGCGCCAGCCGCGACGCCTTCGACGTCCTGCACTACATCGCCGGCAAGCGCCTCGCGGCCGGCCGGCTGACCGTGGTCGACGCGACCAGCGTGCAGCAGGAGAGCCGCCGGCAGCTGGTACGGCTGGCGCGCGAGCACGACGTCCTGCCCATCGCCATCGTGCTGGACCTGCCGGAGGAGGTGTGCGCGGCGCGCAACGCCGGCCGGCCGGACCGGGCGGGGATGCCGCGCCACGTCATCCAGCGCCACCGGCGCGAGCTGCGCCGCTCGCTGCGCGGCCTGGAGCGCGAGGGCTTCCGCAAGGTGCACGTGCTGCGCAGCGTCGAGGAGGTGGAGGCGGCCGAGGTCGTCCTGGAGAAGCGGTTCAACGACCTGCGGCACCTGACCGGGCCGTTCGACATCATCGGCGACATCCACGGCTGCTCCTCGGAGCTGGAGACGCTGCTCGCCAAGCTGGGGTACGTCGACGGCCACCACCCCGAGGGGCGTACGGCCGTCTTCGTCGGCGACCTCGTCGACCGGGGGCCGGACAGCCCGGGTGTGCTGCGGCGCGTCATGGGCATGGTCGCCGCGGGCGACGCGCTGTGCGTGCCCGGCAACCACGAGAACAAGCTGGGCCGCTGGCTGAGCGGCAAAAACGTCCAGCACACGCACGGTCTCGCCGAGACCGTCGAGCAGCTGGAGCGCGAGAGCCCGGAGTTCCGCGAGCAGGTGCGGGAGTTCATCGCGGGGCTGGTCAGCCACTACGTCCTGGACGAGGGCCGGCTCGTCGTCTGCCACGCGGGACTGCCGGAGAAGTACCACGGCCGCACGTCGGGGCGGGTGCGCTCGCACGCGCTGTACGGCGACACCACCGGGGAGACGGACGAGTTCGGCCTGCCGGTGCGCTACCCGTGGGCGGAGGACTACCGGGGGCGGGCGGCGGTCGTCTACGGCCACACGCCGGTGCCCAGCACCTCGTGGATCAACAACACCATCTGCCTCGACACGGGCGCGGTGTTCGGCGGCAGGATGACCGCGCTGCGCTGGCCGGAGCGGGAACTCGTCGACGTACCGGCCGAGAAGGTCTGGTACGCACCGGTCAAGCCGCTCGCCACCGAGGCGCCCGGCGGCCACCAGGGGCGGCCGCTGGACCTCGCCGACGTGCACGGGCGCCGCGTCGTCGAGACCCGGTACGCGGGCAACGTCGGCGTGCGGGAGGAGAACGCCGCGGCGGCGCTGGAGGTGATGAGCCGCTTCGCCGTCGATCCGCGGCTCGTGCCCTACCTGCCGCCGACCATGGCGCCCACCGCGACGTCGCGCCGCGAGGGCTACCTGGAGCACCCGGCCGAGGCGTTCGCCGCGTACGCCGCCGACGGTGTCGCGCGGGTGGTGTGCGAGGAGAAGCACATGGGGTCGCGCGCCGTGGCCTTGGTGTGCCGGGACGCGGAGGCGGCCCGGGAGCACTTCGGCGTGGAGTCGGGCCCGACCGGGTCCCTCTACACGCGCACCGGCCGGCCCTTCTTCGACGATCCCTCGGTCACGGAGGAGATCCTCGGCCGCCTGCGCACGGCGGTGACGGCGGCCGGGCTGTGGGAGGAGCTCGACACGGACTGGCTGCTGCTCGACGCCGAGCTGATGCCCTGGTCGCTCAAGGCCTCCGGGCTGCTGCGCTCGCAGTACGCGGCGGTGGGCGCCGCGTCATCGGCCGTCTTCCCCGGCGCGCTCGCCGCGCTGGAGGCGGCCGCCGCGCGCGGGGTCGAGGTCGACGGGCTGCTGGCGCGCCAGCGCGACCGGGCGGTGGACGCGGCCGCCTTCACGGAGGCGTACCGCCGTTACTGCTGGACCACGGACGGCCTGGACGGCGTCGAACTGGCGCCGTTCCAGCTGCTCGCCGCCCGGGGCCGCAGCCTCGCCGCGCTCCCGCACGACGAGCAGCTGGCCCTGATCGACCGCATGGTGGAGCACGACACCACCGGTCTGCTCCGGACCACCCGTCGCCTCTACGTCGACACCGGCGACGAGGCGTCGGTCGCGGCCGGCGTCGACTGGTGGCTGGAGATGACCGGTCGCGGCGGCGAGGGCATGGTCGTCAAGCCGCTCCAGGCCCTCGCCCGCGACGGCAAGGGCCGCCTGGTCCAGCCTGGCATCAAGTGCCGGGGCCGCGAGTACCTCCGGATCATCTACGGCCCCGAGTACACGCGCCCCGACAACCTGGACCGCCTGCGCTCCCGCTTCCTCGGCCACAAGCGCTCCCTCGCCCTGCGGGAGTACGCCCTCGGCCTGGAAGCCCTGTCCCGCCTCGCCGACGGCGAACCCCTGTGGCGCGTCCACGAAGCGGTCTTCGCGGTCCTCGCCCTGGAGTCGGAACCGGTGGACCCCCGGTTGTAGGGCGAGCAGGGGGTGGGGTCGGCCGCGGCCCCGCCCCCTCCGGTGCAGCGGTTCAGTCCAGCTGCGCCTGCACCTGCGACGAGATCAGCTCCAGGTGGTCCAGGTCCGTCAGGTCCAGGAGCTGGAGGTAGATCCGCGACGTGCCCAGCGTCGCGTAGCGGCCGATCTTGTCGACGACTTCGGCGGGTGAGCCCGCGAGGCCGTTCGCCTTCAGTTCGTCCACGTCCCGGCCGATGGCGGCCGCGCGGCGGGCGACCTCGGCGTCGTCCTTGCCGACGCAGACGACCAGCGCGTTGGAGTACACGAGGTCGTCCGGGCGGCGGCCGAGCTCCTCCGCGGCTGCCCGCACCCGGCCGAACTGCTCCCGCGTGGCCTCCAGCGAGGCGAACGGGATGTTGAACTCGTCGGCGTACCTCGCGGCCAGCCGCGGGGTGCGCGTGGCGCCGTGGCCGCCGATCAGCACCGGCACCTTCGCCTGGGCGGGCTTGGGCAGGGCGGGCGAGTCGGTCAGCTGGTAGTACTTCCCCTCGTACGAGAACGTCTTGCCGGCCTCCGTCTCCCACAGGCCCGTGACGATGGCCAGCTGCTCCTCCAGGCGCCCGAACTTCTCCTTCGGGAAGGGGATGCCGTACGCCTGGTGCTCCTCCTCGAACCAGCCGGCCCCCAGTCCGAGCTCGACGCGGCCGCCCGACATCTGGTCGACCTGCGCGACCTGGATCGCGAGGACGCCCGGCAGCCGGAAGGTCGCGGCGGTCATCAGCGTGCCGAGGCGGATCCGCTGGGTCTCCCGGGCCAGGCCGGCCAGCGTGATCCAGGCGTCGGTCGGCCCGGGCAGGCCGTCCACGGACCCCATGCGCAGATAGTGGTCCGAGCGGAAGAAGGCGTCGAAGCCGAGGTCCTCGGTCGCCTTGGCGACGGTCAACAGGGTGTCGTAGCTCGCCCCTTGCTGGGGCTCGGTGAAAATGCGGAGATCCATGCCCCCATCCTGCCCGTTCGAACGGACGTCATTTCGCGGGCTCGCCCGGGTGAAGATCCACGAACCCGGTGACTCGCCGCCCGTACCCGTCGTTGGCTCGGCTGGAGCCGGACCGCCCGGCCCGCGTGCCGGCGGCAGCTGTCGGCACGTCGTTGCCGAGGAGGCCCCTCATGTCCCAGGAAGCAATGCCCGATCGCCAGGGCGCCGGCGCCCCCAAGGGTCTGCTTCAGCAGATGGAGGAGTTGATGGCGGCGCTCACCGCCGACCTCTCGCAGCTCGACGCCGACCTCCAGGGCTCGGCCGACCGCGGCCGCACCGCCGGCGAGGCCGCCCCCGAGCAGCCCGCCTGACGCGCCGTCCGACGTCCCGGTGGCGCACGCCCGGTCACGACGGCCCCGCCACCGAGTCCACCGAATCCACCGAGCCCGCCGCGTCCGTCAGGTCCGTCGACAGATCGGCCGACAGGTCGGTCAACTCCTTCAGCTCCGGCGGTTCGGGCGGTCTGCCCGAATGCCGCGCGGTGAGTCTGCGCAGCATCACGCGCACCCGGTCGCTCGACTCGTCTGCGGCGTCGATCGCCTCGATGCACTGCCAGTACAGCCCCTCCTCATCGGTGGCGCAGGCGACGCCGACGAGTGCCATACCCACCTCGCCCAGCAGCGCGCCCAGCGCGCGTAACGTGCCCCGCACATCGGAGACATCCGTGAGGCGGGCGGCCCGCACGCCCCCGCCACGCAGCCCCGGATGATCGGGCACGGTGCCACCACGCCCGCCGATCTCGCTGAGCCCCCGCGCGTCGTTGCGCAGCTCCGGCGGTCCGTACAGCGCCAGGTGCCGGCCGATGGCCTGCGCGAGCGCCTGTGCCTGCCACGCCTCCGCCACGATGTCGAGCGCCACCCGGCTCTCCGCCAGCCCACCCCGACCCGCCACGATCAGCCGTTCCGCATCCATCCGGGCCGCCCCCGTTCGTACGTCTGTCCGCCCACTGGTTCACTACCCAGAGTGAGGCTGAACGGACCCAAAAGCCAGGGGAATTCGGAAATCTGTGGACAGCAAGCTCAGTGTGAATAACCCGGTCACTCCGGAGAGTGACGATCTTCTCGTGCGGCGCGCCCCGGCGGCCGCCCCACCGGGAAGCGGAGCTCGTTCCGGTCGATCTTCGCGGAGAGCGCCGCCAGCGGGTCGACGCCCAGCACCCCGCAGAACTGCAGCAGGTAGGCGAGCACGTCCGCGACCTCGTCGGCGACCCGGTGCGCCGTCTCCGGCTCCTCCATCACCCGCGCCGCTTCCTCGGGCGTCAACCACTGGAAGATCTCCAGCAGTTCGGCCGCCTCGACGCTCAGCGCCGCGGCCAGGTTCTTCGGCGTGTGGTACGGCTGCCACGCGCGTGCCGCCGCGAACTCCGCCAGTCGGCGCTGCAGTTCTCGTACATCCGGTTCCGTCACGGCCCCAGGTCTACCACCGTCACCCCCTCCCGCCCGCGCACGGCCCCCGCCACCGCCTCACCGGCCGTCCCCACCAGCCGCATGTGGCCCTCCGCGCAGATCAGCGCGGCGAGCCCCGCCAGTTCCCGCGCCTGTCGCGCGTCCAGGTCCCGGTCGAAGCCGTCCGCGAGGACGGTGAGGGTCTGCAGCGCTCCGGGCACCTCCACCGCCTGGTCGACGGCGAGCACCCGCGGCCCGGTGAGCAGGACCAGCGCGAGCGCCAGGTACCGCAACTCGCCGTCGCCGAGCCGCTCCAGCGGCGTGCCGCGACGCGACGCGCCGGCGCCCCGGTCGAGCACGGCGCGCACCCTGCCGTCCGCGAGCCGCTCCACGCCCACGTCCCGTACCGGCCCCGCGCATCCCGCGCGGGCCGCGGCCGCCAGCCGGGCGTGGCGCCGCGCGCAGTCGGCGCGGGTGCGGTGCAGCACCTCCGCGAGGTTCTCGCACCCGCGCCGCAGCCGGCCGTCCCCCGGCTCCACCGGCGCCCGCATCCGGTCGGGCCGCGGCTCGCACGGGAAGACGGACCGCAGCGCCAGGACGACCTGTTCGGCCGCGGCCAGCACCCGCCGCTGCCCGTCCGTCCGCCCCGCCACCCGCAGCGGCAGCAGCGCCGTGCCGAGCAGGTCGTCGGGAAGTGATTCGCGGGTCACCCGCGCCTCCCGGGCGCCCGGGGCCGGGCCCGCCGTGAGCCACTCGGCTCGCACGGTGCGCCGCCGCGGGTCGTGCGGCGCGGTGGCCAGCAGCACCCGCCCGTCGGCGTCCGTCAGCCGCTCGCTCACGATGCGGGGTTCCGGCTCCGCCTGCACGGCCAGGTCGAGCCGTACGGGACCGGCCGGGCCGTCCGCCGTACAGCCGATGCGGAAGCCCCGTCTCCCCTGTGCGTCCGCCGCCGCGCCTTCCGGTACGCAGCCGGCCGGGTCCGGGAACGCGCTGCCGACCGCCGCTCCCGCGCCGAGCAGCGCGAGTGCCTCGTACGCCTGGACCGCGCTGGACTTGCCGCTGCCGCTCGGCCCCGTGAAGAAGGTGACGGGGCCGAGCGGGAGGACCGTCCCGCGGTGCGCTCTGAAGGCGGGCAGCCGCAGCTGCGTGAGGGCGGGCGGGCCGGGCGGGGGGCGTGGGGGGAGTCCATGCCCGGACCGTACGGTCACGGCCGCGCGCCGAACCGATTCACCCGGACGGGCTCCTACGAATGGGGGACGGCCGTCTCGGCCGCCGCGCCCTCGACCTCGGTCCCGACCGGCGCCAGCAGGAAGACGTTCCGGTCGACACGGTGCATGCCACTGCCGAGCCCGAAGACGACGCCGCTGCTGAAGTCGAGGATCCGCTTGGCGACTTCGGTGTCCGCCCCGGTGAGGTCGAGCAGGACCGGGATCTGGGCGATGAGGTACTCGGCGACCTCACGCGCGTCCGCGAAGACCTGCACCCGCAGTACGACCATGCGGCGCTGCTCGGCGGCCTCGTAATCCTGCGGGATCGTCCGGTGGTCGATCCTGGACGGCCACTCGTTGCGCCCCCGAAGCGGGACGACCTGGGCCAGGCCCTCCCACTGTTCGTCGGTGACGTCGTACCTCTCGTACCTACTCATGGGCCCTATCCTCGCCCGCCTCACCCGTTCGGCCCAACTGCGACACTCGCCGTGTCCCGCCCAGGGGAGGCCCGAGAACCCGTATGAGAAAATGAGACATGGCCGGACCTTTCGGCCGCTTGCGCTCGCGCTTGAGCGCGCGTGCCGTCGCCAGCCAGGTGTTCGCCCTGCAGGTGGCGGTGGTGCTGCTGCTCGTCGTCGCCGTCGTGGTGGCGCTCCTGCTGCAGTCGCGCACCGACAGCGAGCGGGAAGCGCGTCAGCGCTCGGTCGCCGTGGCCGAGACCTTCGCGAGGGCTCCGGGCGTCGCCGCCGCCCTCACCGGACCCGAGCCGTCCGCCGTCCTCCAGCCCCGCGCCGAACGGCTCCGCGAGGCGTCCGGCGTGGACTTCGTCGTCGTGATGTCCCCCGAGGGCACGCGCCACACCCATCCCGACCCCGACCTGATCGGCGGACGGTACGTCGGCACCATCGCGCCCGCCGCGGCCGGCGGCACCGTGACGGAGACCGTCGACGGCTCCGTCGGACCCGCCGTCCAGCACGTCGTCCCCGTCACCGGCCCCGGCGGCCGGGTCGTGGGGCTCGTGGCGACCGGGGTCACCATCGACCGGGTCAGCGACGTCGTCGAGCACCAGCTGCCCGTCGTCTTCGCCTCCGCGGCCGCCGCCCTCGCCCTCGCGACGGCCGGCGCAGCCCTGGTCAGCAGGCGGCTACGGCACCAGACCCGCGGCCTCGGACCGGCCGAGATGGCCCGGATGTACGAACACCACGACGCCGTCCTGCACTCCGTACGCGAGGGCGTGCTCATCCTCGACGGCGGCCACCGGCTGCTGCTCGCCAACGACGAGGCACGCCGGCTGCTCGGTCTGCCCCCGGACGCGGAGGGCCGCCACGTCCGCGATCTGGGCATCCACCCGGAGACGGCCCGGCTGCTGGACTCCGGGCGGCCGGCCACCGACGAGGTGCGCCCGGCCCGGGACCGGTTCCTCGCCGTCAGCCTGCGGTTGACCGGCGACCGCAGCGGAGGACCGCCCGGCGCCGTCGCCACCCTGCGGGACACCACGGAGCTCCGGCTGGTCACCGGCAGGGCCGACCGAACCCAGAGCCGCCTCGAGTTGCTGTACGACGCGGGCGCGGCGATCGGCACCAGCCTCGACGTCGTACGGACCTCCCAGGAGCTCGCCCGGTTCGCGGTACCCCGGTTCGCCGACTTCGTCACCGTCGACGTCCCCGAGCCCGTGCTGCGCGGCGGCGAGCCCGCGGGCACCGGCTCGCTGCGGGAGATGCGCCGGGTCGCGTACCGCGGCATCCGGGACGACACACCGCTCCACCCCGACGGCACCCTCATCCGGTTCCTGCCCGACACCCCGCAGGCGCGCGGCTTCGACACCGGCAGGGCCGTACTGGAGGCGGACTTGACCGCCTTCCACGGCTGGCAGGCGCAGGAACCGGACCGGGCCCGCCGACTCGTCGCGTACGGCATCCACTCGATGATCGCCGCACCGCTGCGCGCCCGTGGCGTCATCATGGGCGTGGCCACCTTCTGGCGCGCCGACGAACCCGAGCCCTTCGACGAGGACGACGTGTCCCTCGCCGAGGAGCTGGTGGCCCGCGCGGCCGTCAGCATCGACAACGCCCGCCGCTACACCCGCGAACACGCCATGGCGGTCACCCTCCAGCGCAGCCTGCTGCCCCGATCCCTGCCCGAGCACACCGCCCTGGAGCTCGCGCACCGCTACCTGCCCGCACAGGCCGGGCAGGGCGGACAGGGCGGCGTCGGCGGTGACTGGTTCGACGTCATCCCGCTGCCCGGGACGCGGGTCGGTCTCGTCGTCGGAGACGTGGTGGGGCACGGGATCCGGGCCGCCGCCACCATGGGGCGGCTGCGCACCGCGGTCCACAACTTCGCCGCCCTCGACCTCGCCCCCGACGAACTGCTCTGGCACATGGACGAACTGGTCGCCCGGATCGACCAGGACGACAGCGGGGATGGCGACGCGATGGCGGTCACCGGGGCGACCTGCCTGTACGCCGTGTACGACCCGGTTTCGGGCGTGTGCACCATGGCCCGCGCCGGTCACGTCGAACCCGCGATCGTGTACCCCGACGGCCGCGCAGAGTTCCCCGGCCTGCCCACCGGGCAGCCCCTCGGAATCGGCGGCCTGCCCTTCGAGAGGGCCGAGGTGCGCCTGCCCGAGGGCAGCAGTCTGGTGCTCTACACCGACGGGCTCCTGGAGGACCGCGACCGGGACCGCGACCTCGACGAGGGCCACCGGCTGCTGCGCCGTACCCTCGCGCACCCGGGCCGGACGCCCGAGGAGACCTGCCGCGTGCTGCTGGACGCCCTGCTGCCCGAGCGGCCGCGCGACGACGTCGCGCTCGTGGTCGCCCGGACGCGGACGCTGGCCCCGGACCGTACCGCCACCTGGGACGTGCCCGCGGAGCCGGCCGCCGTGGGACGCGTACGGGCGGAGGCCCGGCGGACGCTGGAGGCCTGGGGGCTGGCGGACGAGATGTTCTCCACCGAGCTGGTCCTCGGCGAGCTGGTCGCCAACGCCGTGCGCCACGCCGCCGCGCCGATCCGCGTACGCCTGATCCGTGACCGGGTGCTGGTCTGCGAGGTCTCCGACGGCAGCAGCACCGCCCCGCACCTGCGGTGGGCGGCGGAGACGGACGAGGGCGGGCGGGGGCTGTTCCTGGTGTCCCAGATCGCGGAGCGCTGGGGCACCAGGTACACCGGGACGGGCAAGGTCGTCTGGGCGGAACAGCCGCTGCGCCGGCGGGCCTCGACGACCTAGGGCCTCTCGCCGAGCGCCCTACGCGGGCCGAGGGCCTTACTCGGGGCCGCGGTTCTCGGCCGCGGCCCGTTCGATGCGGGCCTGTTCGACGAGCTCCGCGTACGCCTCGGCGTCGTCGAGGTCCGACCCGTGCAGCAGCATCACCGACCACGGGACCGGGCAGGGGGGCGCGTGGTCGGGGTCCGGGCACAGCAGCCTGGTGATGCGCTCCTTGACCTCTTCGGCCTGCTTCTCGGTGGCGTAGATACCCAGCCGTACTTCCCAGACACTCGGGTCCTCGGACATCGCACACCTGTTTCCGTGCAAGTTTCGTGCAAGCGAGAAAGGGACGTTCGACGCTACCAGACGCGCTTGGTGTCGCAGTGGCGCTTGTAGTGGCCCTGCGGGACGGGCACGTTGCGCTGGGCGTCGTGGATGGCCGCTTCCTTGCTGTTGCCCGTGCCGTCGGCGCGCTCGTACCCGACGACGTTGTTGTCGCTGATGCGGACGATCTGGCACTGGACCGTGGCGTGCCAGGTCTTCAGGACCTGGATTCCGCCGACCGGTGCCGGTGCCGCGGGGGCGGCGGGGGTCGCGGAGGCGGCCGGCGCGAGGAGGCCGCCGAGGGTGAGGGCGAGGGTGGCGGCCACCAGGGTGCGGTGGAGCGGGCGGAACGTCTTCATGGGTCCTCCCTGAGGAGTGGTGGGACGAGGATCAGCCACGCCGGGGACCGGCCGACGGGGGATTCGGCCGGTCCGCGGCTCTACGACCCTCGCACTCCGGCACCGCCCCGTGCGCCCCCTGGCAGCGGGGTTGGCAGTCCCGTGTCAGTTGTCCGCCTGCTGCCGGCGGATCCCGTCCACGGTGGCAGCATTCCGCGTTCCCGACGGTGAACCGGACCGCGCGGCCACGCTACGTACAGGGCGTAACCGAAAGCGGCCAGGCCCACGCGGCCGGGTAGGAGAACCCATGGCGTACGACACGGCTGCCCCGCCCCTCGCGGGTCGGCGCGACAACCCCTCGCTGGTGACCGTGGTGGGCACCGAGCTGGCCCGCCACAAGCGGGGCTTCATTCCCTGGTACCACCTTCTCGCGCCCGTGATCATCACGGTGCCGCTGTTCCTCGGCGCGCTCGGCTCCTCGGAGGCGAAGGCGGGCCAGACGTTCGAGGTCTTCCGGAACGTGACCCTGGAGTTCTGGGGCGTGCTCGTGCCGATGACGGCGGGCCTCGCCGCGGCGCTGTCGGTCCGGGCCGACCAGGACGCCTGGCGGCTGCTGCTGTCGTACGGCGTGCCCCGCGGACGGTACTTCGTGGGCAAGGTCGCCGCACTCGGCGTCCTCGGGTTCGTCTCCTCGACCGTGCTGCTGGTGATGCTCTCCCTCGGCGCGGCGGTCAGCGGACGGTTCCCGGGCGCCCTGGGGACGGTGGTCGCGGCGGTCTACCTGCCATGGCTGGTGGGCCTGTCCATGACGGCGCTGGCGGTGCTCGTCGCGATGGTGTGGGGCATGGGCCCCAGCATCGGCGTGGGCGTGGCCGGACTGCTCAGCGGGGCCCTCGTCTCGGACAAGGACTTCTGGTACGCGGTCCCCTTCGCCTGGCCCATGCGGGTCGTGCTGCCGCTCGCCGGGATCGGGCCCAACGGCGTACCGCTGCCCAAGGACAGTCCGGTGACGGCGATGTCGGCCATTCCGGTCGCCGTGGTCCTCGCCTTCGCCCTGACCGCGATCCTGCTGGTCGTCGGCAGCCTGCACATGCGCCGTAAGGAGATCTGATCATGACCACGCCGACCACGCCCGCCGCACCGGGCACCCCCGTCACGCCGACGCCCGCGCTGCGCATTCGCGAGCTGCACAAGCACTACGGCTCCCACCGCGCCCTCGACGGCGTCGACCTCACCGTCAGGACGGGCGAGGTCTACGGTCTACTCGGGCCCAACGGCGCCGGCAAGACGACCCTGATGAAGGCACTGCTGGGCCTCCAGCGGCCCACATCGGGATCCATCGAGATCTTCGGCAAGCCCGTCGGGCGTGAGTCGCTGGCCGATGTCGGCGCCCTGATCGAAGTACCGGGGCTGTGGCCGACACTGACCGGGGACGAAACCCTCAAGGTCCACGCCAAGCTGCGCTGCGTACCGGAGGAGTGGATCGAACCGGCGCTCAGCCTCGTCAAGATGACCGACGCGCGCAACCGCAGGGTCGGCGCCTACTCCCTCGGCATGCGGTGGCGGCTGGGCATCGCCGTCGCCCTGCTGGCCCGGCCGCGGCTCATCGTCCTCGACGAGCCGACCAACGGCCTCGACCCGGTCGGCATCCGTGAAATGCGCGGCATCATCCGGTCGCTGGCCGGCGAAGGCGTGGCCGTGCTCATCGCCAGCCACCAGCTCGCCGAAGTCGCCCAGGTCTGCGACCGGGTCCAAGTCCTGGCGGCAGGACGCACCCAGTTCGAGGGACCGCTGGCGGGCCTCGCCGTCGACGGAGACGTGGAAGCCGGCTTCTTCCGGCTGCTGGAAAGCGCCGATGCGGGGATCCACTGACGACCGGCGACCGGCCTGGCGACCGACACGACTGATGGGCCCCGCCGACGCGAGCGTCACGGGGCCCATCAGCGAGGGGATCAGCCCGCGCGGGCCGTCATCGCCTGTCGGCCCGGGACCAACACGGCAGCCATCGCCATCAGTTCGGCGCGGCCCGCGACACCGAGATCGTCGTACAGCCTGCGGATGCGGCGGTACATGGACCGCTCGGAGCAGTAGTGGCGGCGGGCGATCTCCGACACGGTCATCGACGTGCACAGCATGCGCGCCAGCTCCAGGTCTCCCTCGCACAGAGCCGGCGGGTGCGACGCGTGCTGGTACGTCCTGGGGCGGGCCGGCTCCTCAGAGTGGTGCTCGTCGTGGCTGCGGATGGCCTGCAGCCAGGGCGCGGCGGGTTCGGCCGGTTCCGCAGTGGGCTCCGGCCGGGTAGTCGTCATGCTGTGGGCCCTCAACTGCGCGTACAGCATGTCGATTTGGCTCTCGGCCGGTATGGCGAGGTTGAGGACGAAGTTCGCACCGGAGCGGATGGCGTAGTAGGTGCGGTATCCCGAGACGTCGGTGGTGACGGCGATGAGCAGGGAGAGGGGGTGCCGTACGCGGACGGCGCGGAGGCCTTCGGCCTGGAACTCGCTGGTGACAGGTATCAGTACGGGGAGCTCGATGGCGCCGCCGGGTGCGGTGAGGTCGTCGTCGTCGACGAAGTCGACGCGGTCGAGGATGGTGCGGACGGTGCCGAGTGGGGCGTTCGGGGAGTCGAGGTGGGTTTGGAGGCCGGAGTGGGCGAGGACGTGGATGTCGGTGGTGTGTGTGGCGTGCGGGTGCAAGGGCGTGTCCCCCGTGGTCGTCCCGTGGTCATCGGTGGTCGGGCCGATGACCGGGTGCGTGGTGTTGCTGGTGGGTGCGCGTGCCCGGCCGTGTCGCGTGCCGGGTTCGGTCACCTGGAGAATCGGCAGAGTTTCATGGTGGTGCTGAGGAGGGTGCCGAGGCTGACTTTGTCGCCCCCTTCGCCGGTGGCGCGTACGGCGTCGATGTTGCGGTAACCGGCGTCTTCGGCGCGGTCGTTGAGGGCGTAGGTGGTGCCGTCGGGGGTGGTGAAGACGGCCTGCTCCCCCTTACGGCATTCGGCGGTGCCGTGGTCGACGGTGAGGGGCCACATGTAGCCGAGGTTCTTTTCGCTCATCTGCTGGCTGGCGGCAGTGGGGCTGGGCAGGGGGACGGGTTCTTTGGTGGCGGGGTCGGTGCGGCCGCCGCCTCCGCAGGCCGTGAGGCTGACGGTGAGCGTGAGGGTGAGGCCGCTGATGAAGACGGCCAGGCCGGTGTGGGTGCGGTGGCGGCTGTGGTGGTGGGTGTGGGTGTGCGTCGTGTTCACGGGTGTTGCTGCCTCACTGTCGGAGTGTGCTGGTGGGGTGGTGGGTGGCGCCGTCGGCGGCGAGGAGGGCGGCGTAGCCGTCTTCGAGTGAGGGCTCGACGGGGCGTGCTCCGGCGGGCGGGGTGGTGGTGACGATGCGGTATTCGGTGCCTTCGGCGGTGGTGACGGCGCTGACCACTTCGGCGCCGGGGGGTGGGCCGCCGGGGCCGGTGGCGCGGGTGAGGTAGGTGCAGCCGGCGGCTTGGCTGACGAGGGCGGTGGTGGTGTCGTGGAAGACGAGCCGGCCGGTGGAGAGGACGGCTACTTCGGGGCAGGTCTGGGCGACGTCGTCGAGGATGTGGGTGGAGAGGAGGACGGTGCGGCCGTGGCCGAGTCCGGCGAGGAGGGTGCGGAAGCGCATGCGTTCGTGCGGGTCGAGGCCGGTGGTGGGTTCGTCGACGATGAGGACGGTGGGGTTGCCCATGAGGGCTTGGGCGATGCCGACGCGGCGTTTCATGCCGCCGGAGAATCCGGCGAGTCGTTCGCGGGCGCGGTCTTGGAGGCCGACTTCGGCGATGTGCTCGTCGACTTGTCGGCGGCGTTCGCGTTTGTCGTGGATGCCTTTGAGGACGCCGATGTAGTCGAGGAATTCGCGGGTGGTGAGGTCGGGGTAGAGGGCGAGTTCTTGCGGGAGGTAGCCGAGGGTGCGTTTGACGGCGGTGAGGCCGGCGCTGGTGGACAGGTCGTGTCCGGCGACGGTGACGCGCCCCGAGGTGGGGCGCAGGACGCCGGTGAGGATGCGCAGGAGGGTGGTTTTGCCCGCGCCGTTGGCGCCGAGGAGTCCGACGGTGCCGCTGTCGATGTGGAGGTCGACGGCGTCGAGGGCACGGCGGCCGCCTGGGTGGATTTTGGTGAGCTGCTCGGTGGTGATGTTCATGATGCTCCGTGGTGTTTGGCGCGGGCGACGAGGTGTCCGAGTGCGTAGCAGACGGCGGCCATGGCCAGGACGAGGGCGATGTTCAGCAGGGCGGTGGTGTCGCTGACGGCGGGGCGCAGCGCGCCGGTGCCCTGCCGGGTCGCCCACACGTGCGGCGCGTGTGCCCACGCCACCAGGGCGTAGCCGCCGAGCGGTGACAGGACGGTTCCGGTCGCTGTGGGGAGCGGTGAGAAGGTCGGGGGGAAGTGACAGGCCCATAGCCACAGTACGACCGTGACGGCGCGGGCGGCGGCCACTGGCAGGAGTACGCCGAGGAGTCCGGCGAGCGCGGTGACGAGGAGCGCGGCGGGGAGCACGGCGGTGGTCAGGGCGACGGCGGCGGAGCCGAGTGGGGTGAGGGTTCCGCTGGTGGCCGCGACGACGGCGGCGTAGAGGAGGAAGAGGGCGGCGATGGGGCCGAGGGCGGTGAGGAGGGCGCCGGCGAGGGCTCCGGTGGTGCGTGGGAGGGGGCGCGCCGGTGTGGCGGCGAGCAGTTCGGGCATGCCGCGGGCTTCGATGTCGCGGCGCAGGCGGTCGGCGAGGGCGAGGCCGACGCCGAGGGTGCAGAGGGTGTTGACGAGGACGGCGGCGGCGCCGGTGCGGGCGGCGGGGTCGCCGTGTCCGGTGACGACGGGTGAGGTGGCGGCGAGCAGCAGGCTCAGCAGGGCGAGCGGCAGGACGGCGCCCCAGACGACTTTGCGGCGGGCGGCCATGAGGGCCTCGTACCGCAGCGTCCACAGCAGTGCGGTCATGCTCCCTCCCGGGTGCCGAGGTGCGGTCCTGTGGTGGGGCGGAGACGGGCGCCTGTGTGTCCGCCGGGGCCGAGGGCGCGCAGCGCGAGGGCGGTGAGCCAGGCCCCGGCGAGCAGCGCGGGCACGGCCTGCGCTGCTCCGTCCGGTACGACGCGGTCGACGAGCAGGAGTTTGGCGAGGACGGCCGCGACGACGAGGCCGGTGGCGGGGGCGGCGGAGCCGGTCCGGACGGTCGCCCAGACGGCGGCGCCGCTCAGCAGGGCGGTGAGCCCGACCAGTTCGAGCAGGGTGGGTACGGGGGCGAGGTCTCGGCCGGTGGTCGCGAGGAGGGTCACCAGCGCGACGGCGGCGAACACGGTGACGGTGGCGGGCCAGGCGAGGCGGCGGGCGACGGTGCGTGCGTACGGCGTGGGCAGGGAGAGGTGCAGTTCGAGCAGGGGCTCGCGGGCGACGATCGCCGCGCAGGCGAGTGCGGTGGCGGCGGGCAGCGCGGTGGTCAGCAGGGCGCGCCCGAGGAGTGCGCCGCCGCCGGGGCCGGTGGCCATCGCCGCGTACGCGAGGAGGGCGGCCAGCAGGGGGAGGGCGTACGCCTGCCTCCCGCAGCGGCGCACCTCGTGGGTCCACCACGTCGCAGCGGTCATATCGGCTCCTCCCGTTTTCGGCTCCCGCTCAGGGGTGCCGGCCGTGCGTGGTGTACCGCCGCCCGGCGTCGGCTACCGGGATGCCGGCCGAAAGCGGCGGTACACCCTGTACGTAGCGGTGCGGCCTGCGGTGGTTCACGGCCGGCGCGGAAGAGTTCGCCGACGTGTGCGGGCCGCCGCCGGAGCTACGACGACTGTGTGGCCGTGGCGCCGAAGGAACGCATGGCGGTGGCGGCCCAGGTCAGCAGGGCGGCGGCCATGAGGAGGGTCCACGGGGTGGTGGACAGGAGGACGTCGAGCAGGCCGTCGAAGGGGGTGGCGAGGATGCCCTGGGGGCCGCCGAACACTCCGAGCATCCAGAGTGTGGCGCCGGATGCCGCGCCGACGGCGGGTGAGTGGCGGACGGCGAGGGCGAGGGCGAGGGAGGCGGCGAGCAGGGCTTCGCCGAGCCAGCTGGAGACCACGGGCCACCACCCGGGCCCGTCGATGAGGGCCGAGCAGGCCATGGCGAGGGCCACGTCGACGGCGAGCACCACGGTGAGGCGGGCGAGGAACACGGCGGCGGGCGGCACGGGGAGGGTGAAGAGCAGCTCGCGCCGGGGGTCCCGGCCGGGTGAGGCGACCATCAGCGCGCCGAACATCACCAGCAGGACGGCCACGGCGCCGAAGAGCCGTACGGCGAAACGGTCCGGTACGTGCGCGGACGCGAGGAGGGCGGCTCCGACGAATCCGGCGGCGCTGAGGGGTGCCCAGAGGCTGGGCATCAGCGTGGCTTGTGTGACGGCGAGTTGCCATGCGGTGCGCCAGGGGCGGGCGACGCCGGGGGTGCGGACCTGGGGCCTGCCCGGGGGCTGGTGCTTGGCCTGGGGCTGGGCCGGGGCCTCGGTGAGGCCGTTGAGGTCCGTGGTGCCGGCGGGGCGGGTGAGGTCGGCGAGGGCGGGGCCGAGCAGGGTGTCGAAGGGGGGCGGGGTGAGGGCGGCTTCGGCGTGGGTGGCTGCTTCGGCCGGGGTTTCGGTGATGCGTACCGCCGCTCCGATGTCCTGCCAGATGGCGAGGCGGGTTCGGCAGTCGGGGCAGTGCGCCATGTGCGTGTGGTGGGGGGTGGTGTGGTCGGGGTGGGGTGTGGGGGTGGCGGCGAGGCGCGCCAGGACGTCGTCGGTGAGGTGTTCGGTGGTGTGGTGGGGGTGGGGGTTGTGGTCGGTCATCGTCGTCCCGTTCCTTCCAGCCGCGTGGCGGCGAGCATGCTGCCCAGCCGCCTTCGCGCGTGGGACATCCGGCTTTTGACGGTACCCACGGGGATGGCGAGCACGGTGGCCACTTCCGGGTAGGGCAGTTCTTCGATGAGGACGAGTGCGAGCACTTCGCGGAGGTGTTCGGGGAGGGCGCGTACGGCTGCGGCGAGTTCGGTGCGTTCGGCTTCTTTCAGGATCTGGTCCTCCACGCTGGGTGCGGGGTCGGGGACGTCCTGGGCTTCGGCGAGGTCGGTGAGTTGTGGCCGGGATCTGCGGAGCTGGTTGTGGGCTTGGCGTCTGGCGACGCCGAGGAGCCACCCGCGCACGCTGGAGTCGCCCCGGAAGCCGCTCGCCGAGCGCCATACGGCGAGCCATGCCTCTTGGAGGATCTCCTCGGAGACTCCCTGGTCGGAGGTGAGTCTGCGGATGAGGCGGAGCATGGCGGCGGCATGCCGCTCGTAGAGGGCGCGGAGGGCGGTTTGGTCGCCGCGGGCCACGGCGGTCAGCAGAGCTTCGTCCGAACACACATCACGTACGTATCCAGAACGGACGCATCGGTTCACGGTTCCGCGCCACCGAATTGATTTACGACCGGAAAGCGATGTGTGGGCGATCGCGGTGCGGCCGTCCCCGTCGTGGCCGTCCTGCCAGCGAACTGCCATGACTGCCAAGCCGGGCGGAAGCCATTGATCGGGCATCACACGGCGTGATTCCGTGAGGCACCGGATCGCGATCCACGAACATCCATTCGGTTTCTACGAAGGAGTTCAGCATGGGAATCAACACCCCTGCTCAGTCGCAGAACGACGGAAACCTGTTCGACCTCGACCTGGAGATCGGCGTGGAGCAGTCCGTCGCCGGCCCGGCCATCACGAGCATCTCCTACTGCACCCCGGGCTGCACCAGCGAGGGCGGCGGCTCCGGCTGCAGCCACTGCTGCTGAACCACAACCGCGACGCGTCCGTGGGGCCGGGGCCGGCACTGCCCGCCCCGGCCCCTCGGGCGTTCAGGTCCGTTCGGAGGAGGAGAGGGGAGATCCGTGGGGGAAGCGGCACCGGAGAAACCGCCGACACGACCGACACCGCCGGCACCGCCGACACGACCGGCACTGTTCGAGGCGAAGGACGTCTTCCTGTACCGGGCACCGCTGGCCCCGGAGACGGCCGGGACCGCGGGGACCCGCGGAACCAGCGGCACCGGCGAAACTCGTGGGGCGGACGGCCCCCCGGACCTCGGCGCGTGCGCCGCGGTGCTCGACCGCGCCGCCGCCGATCCGCTGCTCGCCGAGGCGCTCGAACTCGCCTCCCCCAGCCTCAGCGCCCTCGTCCGCCGCGTCGCCGCGCACGGGCCCGCGGGCGTCAAGGCGGCTCGGCTGCGCCGGGCCGCGCTCGCGGTGGCGCGCTACGACATCAGGATGCGCACCCGCCCCACGCCCTTCGGGCTGTTCGCGGGTGTGGCGGCCGGGCACTTCGACTCGACCGCGAAGGCGGCGCGCGGCACGGCCCACCTCACCCGCACGCACGTCGACCTGCAGTGGCTCACGCGGGTCGTCCACCGCCTGGAGCGCGACCCGGCCGTCCTCGCCGCGCTGACCGTCCAGGCGCACCAGGCCCTCGCCGTACGCGGGGACCGGCTGGTCCTCACGGCACCCTCCAACCAGGGCGTACGGCTCCCGGAGACCGGCGAGGGCCGCTCCACGGTGTCGGTGCGGCACACACCGGTCGTCGCACGGGCGGTGGCCGGGGCGGTGGCGCCGGTGCCGTACGAGGAGCTCGTGCTCCGCACCGCCCAGGAGTTCCCCGGGGCGCCGGTCGAGCGGATCCGGGGGCTGCTGGCGGAGCTGGTGCGCCAGGAGATCCTCATCACCGCGCTGCGCCCGCCCCTGGACGGGGGCGACCCACTGCACCATGTGCTCGGACTGCTCGCGACCGTGAGGGACCCGTCCGCCGAGACGCGCCGCGTCCACGACGGCCTGCTGGCGGTCGAGCGCGAGCGGCACGCGTACGACGACCGCCCCGTCGGCGCGGGCCACGCCGAGCTGACCCGGCTGCTGGCGACGGCGCGTGCGGTGGAGCCGGACGACACGCCCCTGCACGTCGACACCCGGCTCGACGCCACCCTCCACCTCCCGTACTCCGTACGGGAGGTGGTCGAGCAGGCCACCGAGGTGATGTGGCGGCTGTCCCGGCCCAAGCTCGGGCTCTTCGCGCTGCGCGACTACCACCGCCGCTTCCTCGACGTGTACGGCGCCGACCGCCTGGTGCCGGTCCTGGAGCTCGTCGACGAGTCGACCGGGCTCGGGGCTCCGGCCGGTTACGGCTGGCCCAACAGCGAGGCGGCGCCCGTGGAGGCGGACGATCCGCGCACCGCGCGCCGGGACCGTGCGATGGCGCGGCTGGTGGCGGGCGCGCTGCGCGCCGGGCGGCGCGAGGTCGTCCTGACCGACGAGGACTTGCCGGAGCTGCGCCACGGGCACGCGGGCCCCGACGATCCCGCCGACCTGCCCGGTTCGTGCGAGGTGACCGTCCAGGTGGTGGCCCCGTCGGTGGAGGCGCTGGACGACGGGGAGTTCCGGGTCTTCCTGGCGCCGTCGCCCGGTTCGCACCGCGCCGGGTCGACCTTCGCGCGCTTCGCGGACCTGGACCCGGTCTGGCGCGCGGAGTTCGCGGCGCTGCACCGTGACGATCCGGTGCACGTCGCGGGGGCGGTCCCGGTGGACCTGGCGTTCCGGCCCCGCTCGGGCCGGGCGGCGAACCTGGCGCACACCGTCCCGGCCACCGGCCGCCGCATCGGCGTCGGCGTACCCGACGTGCCGGGCGGCGGGGTCGAGGAACTGCGGCTCGCCGACATCGGCATCGGGGCGACGCTGGAGCGGCTGACGGCCGTGCACCTGCCCACGGGCCGCGAGATCGTCCCGGTCCTCGGCAACATGGTGAGCGCCCCGGCCCAGGCGCCCAACGCCGTACGGCTGCTGTGGGAGATCGGCCTGGAGGGGCAGCGGCTGTGGGAGCCGTGGAACTGGGGCGCGCTCGCCGACGCGCCGTTCGTGCCGCGTGTGCGGTACGGGAGGTTCGTCCTGGCGCCGGCCGTGTGGCGGCTCGACGCGCTGCGGGACCCGGCGGGCGGGGACTGGTCGCGCGCGGTGGCCGATTGGCGCGCCGCCTGGGGCGTGCCGCGCCGGGTCCTGGCCGTCACGGCGGACCAGCGGCTGCTGCTGGACCTGGACGACGCGTTCCACCGGGAGCTGCTGCGGGACCAGGTCGCCCGTCACCCGGACCTGATCGCGCAGGAGGTGCCGGGTGAGTACGAGGGGTGGCTGGACAGCCCGCCGGCCGGGCATCTGGCGGAGCTGGTGGTGCCGTTGACGCGCCGCGACGCGGAGGGGCCGCGCCGCCGCCCGTACGCGGGGAGCCACCAGCCCGCGCGGACCGTGCACGGCCTGGGCGGCGAGTGGCTGTACCTGAAGCTGTACGGCTCGGCGCGGACGCAGGACGACCTGCTGCGGGACCACGTCCCCGAGCTGGTCGCGGTGGCGGCCGGGCACGGCGCCGACGGCTGGTTCTTCATCCGCTACACCGACGAGGGCGGCCACCACCTGCGGCTGCGGTTGCACGGCCCCGACCCGGCGCGGCTGTGGGGCGAGGCGGCCCCGGCCGTGGGGGCGCTGCTGGCGCGGTGGCGGGAGCGGGGGCTGGTGCGCGGGCACGCCCTGGCCGCGTACGACCCGGAGGTGGAGCGGTACGGCGGCCCGGCGGCGCAGCGGCTCGCGGAGCGGGTCTTCCAGTGCGACAGCGAGGCCGCGCTCGCGCTGCTGCGGCTGGCGAAGGATCCGGCCAACGGGTACGGCGTCGACGACCTGGCCGTCGTCTCGTGCGCCGCGCTGGCGCACGCCTTCGGCCCCCCGGCCCCGGGGCATCCGCTCCTCGCGGAGGACTGCGGCGACGACGCGGCGGCGGCCTGGCTGTCGATGACCGGCGGGCGCCGCGACCTGCCGGCCGCGTACCGGGGCCGCGCCGCCCACTGGCGCCGTACGGTCGATCCGTACGGCGGCTGGCCCGCGCTCACCGGGGACCGGGACCCGGCGGGTGCGGACGCGCTGGACGCGCTGCGCCCGCGTGACGCGGCCGTACGGGAGCTGGCCCGTGTCGTACGGGAGGCGGGCGGCACGCCGGAGGGGCGGGTCGTGGGCAGCCTGCTGCACATGGTCTGCAACCGGCTCTTCGGCGGGGAGAGCGCCCGTGAGCTGACCGTGCTGGGGATCGCCCGGGGCGCGGTGCAGGATCACCTCAACCGCCGGAGGCACCGGTCATGACGACAGCGGTCCGTACGGCCCAGGCCGTGGAGCTGGTGGCGGAGCGGCTCGCCGACCCCGACCGGGTGGCGGCGGTCGCCTCGCGCGACGACAACCGGGACCCGGTGTACGACGCGGTGATGTGGGGGCCGTTGACGCTCGCCAACGGCCTGCCCGGGACCGCGCTGCTGTACGGCGAGCTCGCGCGCGCCGACGAGGCGTGGCGGCCGGTGGCGCACCGGCATCTGGCGGCGGCCGGGCGGGCGATGGGCGCGGCGCCGAGCCGGGGGCTGTTCTCCGGTCCGGCCGCGCTGCTGGCCGCCGCGCAGACCTGCGCCGGTCCGGAGGGGCATTACGCCGGGCTGCGTCGGAAGCTGGCGGCCTGGCTGGCCGAGGACCAGCTGGACCGGCTGGCGGTGTTCCGTACGCGTACCGGCCCGGGCGTGGACTGGGCGGCGTACGACCTGATCAACGGCCTCTCCGGGACGGCCCGGTTGCTGCTGGACGCGGCGGCCGATACGGCGGAGGCCTCGCCCGCCGTCGAGTCGGCGCTGACCGCGTCGCTGCGGCACCTGGTGCGCCTGACCGAGCCGGTGCGGGTGGATGGGCACGAGGTGCCGGGGTGGTGGGTGCCGCCGGAGTTGCAGATCAGTGAGCGGGACCGGCGCGACTATCCGCGCGGTGACCTCAATGTGGGGATGGCGCACGGCATCGCGGGCCCGCTGGCGGTGCTCTGTTCGGCGTACGAGGCGGGGCGCGAGGTGGAGGGGCTGCGCGAGGCCGTCGAGCGGATCGCCGACTGGCTGCTGGGATGGACGCTGCGCGATGAGGCGGGGCCGTACTGGCCGGCGCGCGCGGGGCTGGAGTACGAGGTGGCGGAGCGGCGCCCGAGCGCGCTGTTCACGCGGACGGCGTGGTGTTACGGCACTCCGGGCGTGGCCGCGGCGCTGGTGCGGGCCGGGCGGGCGGTGGGGCGGCCGGAGTGGTGCGCGGCGGCCGTCGAGGGGCTGCGTGCGGCGCTGCGGCGCGACGAGGCGCTGTGGGCGATCGAGGGCGCGACGGTGTGCCACGGCTACGCGGGCCTGCTGCGGGTCGTGGCGCGGGCCGCGGCGGTGACGGGCGACGCGGAGCTGGCCGCGGGGCGGGAGCGGCTCGTGGACAAGGTGCTCGCGTGTGCCGACGAGGAGGCGCCGTTCGGCTTCCGGCATCTGATGCGCTTTCCGGCCGCGGCGCGTTCGCCGGTGCCGCACCGGGCCGTGGACACGGCGGGGATGCTGGAGGGCGCGGCGGGTGTGGCGCTGTCGCTGCTGCCCGTCGAGGACGGCGTACCGCTGCCGTGGGACCGCACGCTGGGGCTCGCGTGAGTGCGGTGAGGGCGGCGGAGGTGAGCGGGACGGACGGCGGAGCGCCGGCGTTCGAGCTGGCCGACGTGGTGGTGCGCCACGGCCGGGTGACCGCCGTGCACGGTGTGTCGATGGCTTCTCCCCCGGGCCGGATCACGGCGCTGCTCGGGCCCAACGGCGCGGGCAAGTCCAGTCTGCTGGGGGTGTTGTCGACGGCGGCGCGGCCCGACGCCGGGACGGTGCGGATCTTCGGGCACGACGTGCGCGAGGCGCCCATGGCGGCGCGGCGGCGCCTGGGGCTGGTGTTCCAGGAGCGGACGCTGGACAAGGAGCTGTCGGTGGAGCGGAATCTGTGGTTCCATGCGCGGCTGTTCGGGATGCGGCGGGCGGACGCGCGGGAGCGGATCGCGCTGCTGCTGGAGCTGTTCGAGCTGGTGGACCGGCGTCGTCAGCCGGTGGAGGAGCTGTCCGGCGGGCTGGCCCGGCGGGTGGAGATCGCCCGTGCCCTGCTGCACCGCCCCGGTCTGATCGTCCTGGACGAGCCGACCAACGGCCTGGACCCGGCCGCGCGCGCGACCGTCTGGGCGGACCTGCTGCGGCTGCGCGCCGAGCTGGGCGTGACCGTGCTGTTCGCGACGCACTACATGGACGAGGCGGAGTACGCCGACGAGATCGTCATCCTGCGGGCCGGCCGGGTCGTGCGGCGCGGCGGTGCGGCCGAGCTGAAGAGCAGTCTGGAGGCGTCGCGGATCGTGGTGAGCTGCGCGGACGAGGAGGCGGCGGTGCGGCAGTTGCGGACGGCGGGCTTCGAGCCGCTGGTCGAGCCGGGCGGGGTGGCGGTGCACTGCGCCGATCCCGAGGCGCGGATCGCCGCGGTGGTGCGGTCCCTGGACGTGCCGGGGCTGACCGTGTCCGTGCGCCATCCGTCCATGAACGACGTGTACGTGGCGGCGGCGGGGAGCGCGTCGTGAGGGCGGCGAGCGCGGGGCCGTCGCTGGCCGCGATCGGTGTCATCGCCCACCGCGATCTGCTGCGGCAAGTGAAGCGGCCGGGTGTGCTGTTCAGTCAGGCCGTGCAGATCCTGTTCTTCGTGCTGGTGTACGCGGTCGGCTTCGACGGCATGATCGGCTCGGTCGGCGCGGCGGGCGCCGAGCCCGTGCCGTTCAGCGCGTACGTCTTCCCGGGCATCATCGCGATCCAGGTGGTGTCCATCGGGGTGGCGTCCGGCCAGTCGTACGCGTGGGACCGGGAGTTCGGGGTGTTGCGCGAGCTGCTGGTGGCGCCGGTGCCGCGGGTGTGCCTGCCGTTGGGGAAGGTGGTGGCGGGTGCCGGGACGGTGACCGTGCAGAGCGTGCTGATGCTCGCGTTCGCGCCGCTGATGGGCGTGGAGCTGACGCCCGGGCGGTTCGTGGCGGCGGTGGGGTGTTACGCGCTGGCCGCGACCGTGTTCAGCGTCATCGGGCTGTGCCTGGCGACCGTGATCACGCGGATGCAGACGCTTCAGGCGACGGTGCAACTGGCCATGTTCCCGATGCTGTTCCTGTCGGGCTCGGTCTTCAGCGCCGAGGGCGCGCCGCGGTGGCTGGCGTGGGTGATGTACGCCAACCCGATGACGTACGCCGTCGACCTGGCCCGGCAGACGCTGCTGGGCGGGGGCGGGCTGCTGCCGTGGTGGGCGGATCTGGGCGTGCTGGGCGGGGTCCTGGTGGTGGTGCTGGCGCTGCTGCGGGTGCGGAGCGGGCGGTGAGACCGGAGAGGGGCCCGGCGGATCGGCGGGTGCTCGCGGGGGCGTTGCGCTGGGTGGAGGCGAACCTGGGGTGGTTCGCGCCGGGCCGCTGGGAGGAGTTCCTGCCGCGGCGGCCGTTCCGGCCGGGGCCGCTGCTGGAGTTGCTGGGCCTGGTGCGGGTGCTGGACCGGGCGGGGGTGGTGGCGAAGGACGCGCCGCTCGCGCGGCGGGCGCTGGACCTGGCGGAGGACGCCGCCGGGGAGGCGGAGTTCGCGCGGGGGCTGCGCCGCGGCGACGAGCTGTTTCCGTACCACCTGAACCTGGTGGCGCTGCTGGAGGTGCTGGGCCGGCCGCAGCCGAGACTGCGCGCGGTGTGCGAGGAGCTGCTGGCGGCGGACGCGGGGGGCCACTGCCGCGCGTACAAGCCGGTGCTGGGGCGGTTGGAGCTGCGGTACTTCGCCGACCGGGGCGGCTTCACGGCCCCGGCCCGGCTGCCGGACCTGGGGACGCTGTACCGGGGAAGCGTCGCGGCGCTGGACCCGGACGTGCTCCAGCTGACGGCGAGCGAGACGTATGCCCTGACGCACGGGCTGTTCTACGCCACGGACTTCGCCCGCCGCCGGGACCTGCTCGGCGGGGCCGGGGAGGTGGCGCGGCTGCGCGGGACGGTGCGAGTGCTGCTGGGCGCGCAGCTGGTGCGCGGGGGCCTGGACCTGCTGGCGGAACTGCTGCTGTGCGACACGGCGCTGGAGCACCCCCCAGGGGCCGGGCCCGCAGAGGCCACCGGTGACGCGCTGGTGTACGACGTGCTCGTGTACGACGCGTGGGCCGCGCTCGCGGAGGCGGCCCGCCCGGACGGCGCGGTGCCGAGCCCGGTGCACCGCCCGGAGGTGTGGGCCGGTCTGGACGGCGACAAGGCGGCGGCGTACGTCTTCGGGACCTGCTACCACACGACGCTGGCCGCGGCCCTGGCCGCCGCCGTCCGGTCCGGGCCCGTTCCGGCGGAGCGGCCGCCGGGACCGCCGCCGCTGCCGCAGGCGGAGCCGCGGGGCGTCGGCCGCTGGGCGCGCGAGGTGTCCGGGGCGGCCGGACCGGAGGTGTGGGCGCCGCTGCTGGCGGCGGGTGTCCAGCGGCGGGATACGGAGGTCGTGACCGCCGTGCTGGCCGCCGCCCGGGGGCTCGGCCACGGTGACGACCCGCTGGTGGGCGCGGCGGCGGCGCTGCTGGCCGCGTGGGCGGGAGCCGGACCTTGAGGTGGCCGAAACCGGTCATTCCGCAGGCCGGTCGCGTGCGGATGTGTACCGCGGGTAGCACCTGACGCGACATCGCCTCGCCGGAAGGATCAGCACCGTGACCTCACGCCGCCGTACCCACCGAAGACGCGTCGTCGCCTTCGCCGTCGCGCTGGCCGCGGCCGCCGGGACCTCGGTCGCGCTGCCGCCGCGGCCCGCGGTCGCCGCTCCCCCGCGGTCGAACCGCTGCGGAAGGCGGAGACGACGGCGGCCTTAGGAAACGGTGACGCCGCTGCCGCGCAGGAAGCGGCGCAGCCTGGTCAGCGGCCAGGTGTTGACGACGTCGTCCTTGGTGAGCCAGCCGCGCTGTGCCGTGCCGATGCCGTAGCGCAGGTAGGGCAGGTGCGTGACGGCGTGGGCGTCGGAGTTCACGGCGAACTTCACGCCGTACCGCTTGGCCCGCAGTATGTCCTCGTCGCGGAGGTCGAGGCGGTTGGGGTGGGCGTTGATCTCCAGGGCGGTGCCGGTGCGGGCACAGGCTTCGAAGACCGCGTCGAAGTCGGCGTCGATGGGCGGGCGTCTGCCGAGCTGCCGGGTGGTGGGGTGGCCGATGACGGCGATGTGCGGGTTCTCGCAGGCGCGGACGAGTCGGCGGGTCTGGGCCTGGCGGCCGAGGGTGAAGTGCGAGTGGACGGAGGCCACGCACAGGTCGAAGCCGGCGAGGAAGTCGTCGGGCCAGTCGACGGTGCCCTCGGGGCCGATGTTCAGCTCGGTGCCGTGCAGGAGGCGCATGCCGTGGTGGGCGCGGTCCAGTGCGCGTACGCGCTCGCGCTGGGCGAGGATCTTCTCCTTGGTCATGCGCTGCATGGCGAGGTCGGGGGCGTGGTCGGTGACCGCGTAGTAGGCGTAGCCGCGCTCGGCGGCAGCGGCGACCATGTCCTCCAGCGGCGCGAGGCCGTCGGTGAGGTCGGTGTGGGTGTGCAGGTCGCCCTTGATGTCGCCTTCCTGGACGAGGTCCGGGAGGTCGCCGCGCAGTCCGGCGGCGATCTCGCCGCGGTCCTCGCGCAGGGTGGGCGGGATCCACGGCAGGCCGAGGCGGGCGTAGATGTCCTCCTCCGTCGCGGAGGTGATCTTCTTGCCGCTCTTGGCGTCGAAGAGGCCGTACTCGGAGAGTTTGAGCTTGTGGCGCACGGCGATCTCGCGGGTGCGGATGTTGTGCGCCTTGGAGCCGGTGAAGTACTGCAGGCCCGCGCCCCAGGAGTCCGGGGGCAGGACGCGGACGTCGATCTGGAGGCCCTTGGTGGTGCGGAGGGAGGTCTTCTTCTCGCCGTGCGCGATGATCTCCGCGGTGTACGGGAGGTCGGCGAGGGCCTCCATGAACGGCGCGGACCGCTCGGCGGCCACCAGGACGTCGATGTCGCCGATGGTCTCGCGCATGCGGCGCAGTGACCCGGCGTAGCAGCAGCCGGCGCAGCCGGTGATGCGGGACAGCTCGGCGACGATCTGCTCGGCGGCGTCCATGGCGGCGTCGAGGAGGATGCGGTCACCGGCCTTCTGCAGCAGGGCGATGCCGTGGAGGATGTTCTCCTCGGTCTTCTCGCCGAAGCCCTTCAGGTCGCGCAGCCGCTCGTGGTGGAGGGCGTCGAGGAGCTGGTCGACGGAGGAGACGCCCAGCTCCTCGTAGAGCACGATGGCCTTCCTGGGGCCGAGCCCGGGGATGGTGATCAGTTCGCGGACGCCGGCGGGGATGGCGTCGCGGCGCTCCTCGATGGCGGAGACGTGACCGGAGGCGAGGTACTCGGTGATCTTGTCGGCGATGGACTTGCCGACGTTGGGGATCTCGCGCAGCTGCTTGGCGTCGAGCGTGGAGACGTCCCGGTGGTACCCGCCGACGGCGCGGGCGGCCTTCTCGTAGGCGCGCGCCTTGAAGGCGTCGCCTCCGGTGATCGCGATGAGGTCGGCGTACTCCTGGAGCAGCGCCTGGACCTCGTCGTTGACTCGGACCATGACTCCAGGATGCGACGGCCGGGCGGGTCAGGCGAGGGGGGCGCCGTGGGAGGCCGCGTACGGCCCCGCGGACCTGCCGCCGACGACGACCGCCTGGTAGTAGATCCAGGCGACGCCCTGGCAGCGGGTGCGCAGGGAGGCGGAGTACGTCGCGCAGACGCGGTTCATGTCGGCGTGGAAGGCCTTGTCGAGGCGGGGCTTGTTGGCCGGGAAGGTGCCGGCCGCCTTGTAGTTGCGGTAGCCGAAGTCGTGGCGCGCGCAGGCGTCCTTGAACGGGAAACCGAGCGGGTTCTCGGGCGCGCCGGAGCAGTAGTCCGTCGTCCAGTCGAACGCGTACGCCCGCCAGGCGGCCTGGTTCCTGCGGGCGGCGTCCCAGGCCTGGTAGCTGCTCAGCGCGGGCTGGGTCCAGGCCTGGAGCACCTGGGGTTTGTCCGCCGGTACGGCCACCGCGTCGGCGGCGGGCAGGAGGGCGGCGGGAACGGCGAGGACGACCGCGGCGAGCGGACCGGCGAAGGGACCGGCGAGGCGACGGCGCATGGGGGCCTCCGAGGGGGGACCGGCGGGCCCGGAGGTATCCGGCTGAGTGGAGCTTCTCCGGCGCGGCCGAGCGTTGAACCCCGGTGTCGACTTGACGCCACGTCAACTCACCGGCGACCGCCACTGCACCCCGGCTCGGGTGGCCGCGGGGAGCCACCCGTCGCCGGGGCGGGAGCCGGGGGTGGAGGGGTCGGGGCGGAGCGGGCGGGGTCAGATGACGCCCTGGGCGAGCATCGCGTCGGCGACGCGCTCGAAGGCGGCGATGTTGGCGCCCGCCACGTAGTCGCCGGGCCGGCCGTGGCGCTCCGCCGTCTCGTACGCGGTGTCGTGGATGCGCCGCATCACCTGGGCCAGCTCGTCCTCGACGCGAGCCGCGGGCCACGCCTCGCGGGACGCGTTCTGGCGCATCTCCAGGGCGCTGGTGGCGACACCGCCCGCGTTGGCCGCCTTCGCGGGGCCGAAGGCGACGCCCGCGTCGCGCAGGACGCGCACGGCCTCGGGCGTGGTGGGCATGTTGGCGCCCTCCGACACGGCCTTGACGCCGTTGCGGACCAGCGTCGACGCGTCCCGTTCGGTGAGCTCGTTCTGCGTGGCGGACGGCAGCGCCACGTCGGCGGGCACGTCCCAGACGCTGCCGCCCTCCACGTACCGGGCCGAGGCGCCGCGGCGGGCCGCGTAGTCGCTGACGCGGCCGCGCTCGACCTCCTTGATCTGCTTGAGCAGTTCGAGGTCGATGCCCTTGTCGTCCACGACGTACCCCGCGGAGTCCGACACGGTGCGCACCACCGCGCCCAGGGCCTGGGCCTTCTCCACCGTGTAGAGGGCCACGTTGCCGGAGCCGGACACGGTGACCTGCTGGCCGGCCAGGTCCTCGCCGCGCTTGCGCAGCATCTCGGCGGTGAAGAGCACGTTGCCGTAGCCGGTGGCCTCGGTGCGGATCAGCGAGCCGCCCCAGCCGGTGCCCTTGCCGGTGAGCACGCCGCCCTCCCAGCGGTTGGTGATGCGCCGGTACTGGCCGAAGAGGTAGCCGATCTCGCGGCCGCCGACGCCGATGTCCCCCGCGGGCACGTCGGTGTGCTCCCCGAGGTGGCGGTGGAGCTCCGTCATGAACGCCTGGCAGAACCGCATGACCTCGGCGTCCGACCGGCCGCGCGGGTCGAAGTCGCTGCCGCCCTTGCCGCCGCCGATGCCGAGGCCGGTGAGGGCGTTCTTGAAGATCTGCTCGAAGCCGAGGAACTTGACGATGCCGAGGTTGACGGAGGGGTGGAAGCGCAGGCCGCCCTTGTACGGGCCCAGGGCGCTGTTGAACTCCACCCGGAAGCCGCGGTTGACCTGGATGTCGCCCCGGTCGTCCTGCCAGGTCACGCGGAAGACGAGCTGCCGCTCCGGCTCCGCGAGCCGCTCGACGAGCCGGGCGTCCCGCAGCTCGGGGCGGGCGGCCACGACGGGCGCGAGGGTCTCCAGCACCTCGCGTACGGCCTGGTGGAACTCCGGCTCGCCGGGGTTGCGGCGGAGGATGTCCGCTTCGACGGACTCGAGCCAGGCGGTGGTGGCCTGGAGGGCGGTGGCGGTCGATGGCATCTGCGTCCCTGTCGTCGTGGAGGAGTGTGAGGGGGTGGGGGGCGGGTGTGACGTGCATACGCGTACCCCGGTGGGCCGGATGCGCGTACGGTCCGTCAGGCCCGCTGTTCGGCGCGGTCCTCCGCCCAGCGGGTGTGGAACGCGCCCTCCCGGTCCGTACGCCCGTAGGTGTGCGCGCCGAAGAAGTCGCGCTGGCCCTGGATGAGCGCGGCGGGCAGCCGGTCGGCGCGCAGCGCGTCGTAGTAGGCGAGCGCGGCGGCGAAGCCGGGGGCGGGGACGCCGGAACGGGCGGCGGTCGCCACCACGGTGCGCCAGGCGGACTGGGCCTCGGAGATCTCGGCGGCGAACGTCTTGTCGGCGAGCAGCCCCGCCAGTGCGGGTTCGCGGCAGTACGCGTCGGCGATCCGGTCGAGGAAGGCGGCCCGCACGATGGAGCCGGCCCGCCAGATGCGGGCGACGGCACCGGGGTCGATCTCCCAGCCGTACGCCTGGCTCGCGGTGCGGATCATGTGCCAGCCCTGGGCGTAGGCGATCACCTTCGAGGCGTACAGGGCCTGTTCGACCTGGGCGGTGAACCGCTCGGCGTCGTGCGGGTGCAGTTCGGTGCGGGCGGGTCCGGGCAGGCCCCTCGCGGCCTCGCGCAGCGCGGTGTGGCCGGAGACCGTGCGGGCGAAGACGGCCTCCGCGATGCCGGACACCGGGACGCCGAGCTCCAGCGCCGTCTGCACGGTCCACCGGCCGGTGCCCTTCTGGCCCGCGCGGTCGTCCACGATGTCGACGAAGGGGCGGCCCGTGGCGGTGTCGGTGTGGTCCAGGACCTCGGCGGTGATCTGCATCAGGTACGAGTCGAGGCGGCCCGCGTTCCAGGTGCGGAAGGTCCGGGCGATGGCGGCGGGCGAGGCGCCGGCGACATGCCGCAGGAGGTCGTACGCCTCGGCGATGAGCTGCATGTCGGCGTACTCGATGCCGTTGTGGACCATCTTGACGAAGTGCCCGGCGCCGTCGGCGCCGATGTGGGCGACCGCGGGGGTGCCGTCGGGGGTGTCGGCGGCGATGGTCTCCAGGAGCGGGGCGAGCGCGGCGTACGCCTCGTCGGAGCAGCCCGGCATCAGGCTGGGGCCGTGCAGCGCCCCCTCCTCGCCGCCGGAGACGCCCATGCCGACGAAGTGGATGCCCTGCGCGCGCAGGGCCTGCTCGCGGCGGCGGGTGTCGTCGTAGTGGGCGTTGCCGCCGTCGATGAGGATGTCGCCCGGCTCCAGGAGCCCGGCGAGCTCGTCGACGACCGCGTCGGTGGGGGCGCCCGCCTGCACCATGACGACGAGGCGGCGGGGCCGTTCGAGGGAGGCGACGAGGTCGGCGGTGCTCTCGGCCGGGACGAACGCGCCCTCGTGCCCGAAGTCGTCGACCAGCGCGCGCGTGCGGGCGGCCGTCCGGTTGTGCACCGCCACCCGGTAGCCGTTGCGCGCGAGGTTCCGGGCCAGGTTGCGGCCCATGACGGCCAGGCCGGTGACGCCGATCTGGGCCGTACCGGGCGGGGCGGCGAGCGGGGAGAGGTCGGACGTCGGCATGTGCGGGACTCCTGTGGTGGGCGGGTCGGGACGGCCGTGGGGGCGGCGGGTGCTTCTCGGCAGGGTGCTTCTCGGCGAGGTGCTTCTCGGCAGGGGTACGGGGCGCCGGGCGGAACGGTTCAGGCGGGAGACAGGTGCTGCGGGCGGCGGCGGTCAGACGGCGAAGGACGCCATCCAGAGGGGTGCCACGGCCGGGCGGCCGTCCACCGGCGGCGCCGCGGGCCCGGCGCCGGAACCGCCGGTGTGGAGCAGTTCGGCGTGCAGGCGCCGGAGTTCGAGGGACGGCTCCAGGCCGAGTTCCGTGTCGAGGATGCGGTAGAGGGCCTGGTACGCCTCCAGGGCCTCGGCGCGGCGGCCGGCCCGGTGCAGTGCGCAGATCAGCCGGCCGTGGAACCACTCGTTGAGGGGGTAGTCGTGGACCAGGGCGCGCAGATCGGGGATGACCTCGCGGAGGCGGCCGAGCCGGTCCTCCGCCTCGATGCGCAGTTCGAGGGCGCGGATGCGCAGCTCGGCCAGATAGACGATGCGCCCTTCGAGGACCTTGCCGGCGGGGACGTTGGACAGGACGGGGCCGCGCCACAGGGAGAGCGCCGCGCACAGGTCGTGGGCGGCGGCCTCGGGCCGGTCGTCCTCCAGGGCCGCCCTGGCCCCGGTGACGAGCCGCTCGAAGACGGTGATGTCCACGTCCTCGGGGTCCACCTCCAGCACGTAGCCCGGGGGGCGGGTGATGAGCGGCTGGTTCCCGCGCGAGGCGAGACGGTGCTCGTTGAGCATGCGCCTGGCCTGGTGGACGTACGTCTGCACGGTGGCGGGCGCGCTGCGGGGCGGGCAGTCGCCCCACAGTTCGCGGATGAGGGAGTCGACCGGGACGAGTTCGCCGGGCCGGGTGAGGAGCAGGGCCAGCGTCTGGCACACCTTGGGGGTGGTGGGGAGGTGGACGCTGCCGTCGTCGGCGACGATCTCGAACGGACCGATGAGGTTGAACCGCACGTCTCATGCTCCTGTCCTGGCGCGCTGCCCCGTGGTGGTGGATCCGGACGCCCGTACGAACAGGGCGGCCGTTTCCGATTGTTCGCCGGGGTGCTCACTGCGGACCCATCAGAGGGGAACACGACCTAGTGCTCCAGGGCGATGGCGGTGACGATCAGGCCGTCGCGGACGAGCCAGCCGCCGTGCAGCGTGGCCGGCGGCGGCGCCGCGCCCCCCGGCCCGGGCGCGGGCACCGGTACGAGGAGCGTCGCCGTGAAGGTGCCCCGGTCGGGGTCCACGGTGAGCGAGGCGTCCTGGAAGTCCAGCCAGCTGCGGGTGAGCGGGTACCAGACCTTGTAGACGCTCTCCTTGGCGCTGTAGAGGAGGCGGTCCCAGTGGACGTCCGGGCGGCGCGCGGAGAGCGCGCCGATCCGGGCGCGCTCCTCGGGCCGGATCACCAGTTCCGTGACACCCTCGTCCGGCAGCGGCAGGTGCGGTTCGGCGTCGATGCCGAGGGCGGCGAGCCGGTCGGCGGGTGCCACCGCGGCGGCCCGGTAGCCGGCGCAGTGGGTGAGGGAGCCGACGTACCCGGGGGGCCAGCCGGGCGCGCCCCTGGGGTCCTTGAGGAGCGGCGCGGGCGGGGCGCCGAGCCGGGCGAGCGCGGCGCGGGCGCAGCGCCGTACGGTGGCGAACTCGCGGCGGCGCTTGGGTACGGCGTGCGCCACGAGCAGCGCCTCCTCCGGGTACAGCCCGTCGGCGTCGAGGCCCGGCGCGGCTGCGGACGGCGCCCCGGCCGGGCTTTCGTCGTCGTACGCCGCGACCACGGCCACCGACGGCGGCAGCAGTTCCTCGATCAACGGTTCTCCCCCGGTACGGACATGCAGGTCGCTCACCGCGAGGAGGCGTCCGCGGCCGCTGGAGGACGCCGGCGGCGGGAGGGCGGGCTCCGGCATCAGGGGGCGTCCGCCGTGGCGGGGAGGCGGTCGGCGCCGGGTCCGGCCTGGGCCGGGGCGAGGGCGTCCCGCACGATGTCGGCCACGTCGGCGGTGCGCTGGTCGAGGTAGAAGTGGCCGCCCGGCAGGACGTGCAACTCGGCGGGCGCCGTGGTGTGTTCGCACCAGCCGGCGGCGCCGTCGACGGGCACCACCGGGTCGCGGTCGCCGACGAGGACGGTCAGCGGCGTGTCGAGCGGCGGGCCGGGGCGCCAGGTGTAGGTGCCGATGGCCCGGTAGTCGGCGCGGAGCGGCGGCATCACCATCTCCAGCACGTCGGGGTCGTCGAACACGGCGCCGACCGTGCCGCCGAGGCGGCGGATCATCGCGAGGATCTTCTCGTCGGTGTCGAGCCGGTCGGTGTCGTTGCCCTGCGGGGTGGGCGCGAACCGGCCCGACAGGAACAGGTGGCAGGGCCCGGGGACCCCGCGCCGGTCGAGTTCCCTGGCGAGTTCGTAGGCGAGGACGGCGCCCATGCTGTGGCCGAAGAACGCGTACGGGCGGGGCGCGTCCAGCCCGGCCGCGCCGGGGACGAGTTCGCGTTCCACCTCGTCGGCGAGGGCCTGGACGAGCCGGCCGATGTCGTCGACGGGCGGCTCCGCGCGGCGGTCCTGCCGGCCGGGGTACTGGACGGCCAGGACGTCGAACGCCGGGGCCAGTTCCCGCTGGAGGCCGAGGTAGGCGCTGGCGGCCCCGCCGGCGTGCGGGAAGCAGACGAGGCGTACCCCGCTGCCGGGCCCCTCCGCGCCGAATCGCCGGAACCAATCACTGGCCATATCGTGCTCCCCTCACCGCTCTGTCATTCGCCCGGGTGAGGGCTCACCCGGGGAGACCTGGGCAATCGTCCGGCAGAGCGCTTGTGGGTCCCATGAGATCGCCTGGCGGCGGGACCGGGGAGTGACCGCACAATGAGCGGGGGATGACCGGTACGACGGTTTCCGCTTACCGTGAGCGGCGATTTGTACGCATCGGACCATGGGGTTCCAGCCAGGTTACCGGGAGACTAACAAACCGCCTGCGCGGTTTCCTACACTGGTGTCTCGCGCCCATTTCCCGTCCGACCACTGTGACCACGGAGCACGACATGACGAAACAGGAGCGGGCGGCTCGTACGCGCCAAGCGCTGATTCGTTCCGCCGCCGAGGTGTTCGACCAGGAGGGATTCGCCCCGTCCTCCCTTACGTCGATCAGCCGCCGCGCCGGTGTGAGCAACGGCGCACTGCATTTCCACTTCGTCAACAAGGGCGCGTTGGCGGAGGAGGTGGAGGTCGAGGCGATGGCGATCCTGCGCGGCATCGCCGACCCCTGGAGCGAGAACGCCGACGCGGACGGCGGCCTGCAGACCCTGGTGGACACCTCGCACGCCCTCGTGGGGCGGCTCCAGCGGGACGTGATCCTGCGGGCCGGCTTCGGGCTGAGCGCGGACGCCACCTGGAAGAGCCGCTCGGACCTGCGGCAGTACTGGGTGGACTGGGTGGACGAGGGCCTGTCCGTCGCGGCCCGCCGGGGCGCGCTCGCCGACGGCGTCCAGCCCGAGGACGCGACGACCGTCGTCGCCGCGGCCACCGTCGGCCTGGAGGCCCTGGGCCGTACGGACCCGCGGTGGTGGGACCGGCGCACGTGCACCCGGCTGTGGCGGCTGCTCCTGCCGCGGCTGGCAGCGGACCACCTGGCGGGGCGGGTGCGGGCCGAGGGCGGCGAGGAGCCGCCGGTCCGGGAGCCCGTCTGACGCCCGCGGACGTGCCACTCCCGCTGGAGGGCGCCCGCGATCTCGACGGGCTGGACCTCGGACTTGAAGA
>NZ_JBEXNO010000040.1:0-73562 GCF_040611175.1 Streptomyces sp. NPDC003036
TGTGCAGCGGCCCGGTGCGCCGCCGGACCTCCTCGGCGGGCGGCGGGGGCGGCGGCCAGGGCCCGGCGATCTTCACCAGCCCGCGGACCGCCGCCTGCGCATATAGCGGCCCCCGCGCGGCGCGCGGCCCCTGACGGGACCGTCGCCGTGCCCCGAGCCGTACCCACCTCACGCGCAAGGAGTGCACCACCCCATGTTCACGACCACCCGACGTTCCCATGCCCGCCGTGCGGCCGCTTCCGCCGCCGCCGTCGTCACCGCCGCGCTCGTCCTCGCCGCCTGCGGCGGCGACGACGGTGACGCCCCGTCCGGCCGCACCGGCCAGGCCACCACGTCCAGCGCCCCGGCCTCGCCCGGGCAGGGCGCGCACAACGCCGCCGACGTCGCCTTCGCGCAGGGCATGATCCCGCACCACCGGCAGGCCGTGGAGATGTCCGAGCTGGCCGCCGACCGGGCCGCCGCCCCGGAGGTCAAGGAGCTCGCGGAGAAGATCAAGAAGGCCCAGGACCCGGAGATCCGGACGCTGACCGGGTGGCTCACCTCCTGGGGCGAGCAGGTGCCCGGCGACGACGCCGGGACGGACCACGGCGGTCACGACGGCCACGACGGCATGGCCGGCATGATGACCGAGGAGGAGATGGAGCGGCTGTCGAACTCCTCCGGCAAGGCCTTCGACACGGCGTTCCTGGAGCTGATGGTCAAGCACCACCAGGGCGCGGTGGAGATGGCGAAGAAGGAGCAGGCCGAGGGCTCCTACGCGCCCGCCAAGAAGATGGCCGACGACATCGTCGCCGCGCAGTCCGCCGAGATCACCGAGATGAACAAGCTGCTCGGCAAGGGCTGAGCCGATGGGTACGGCCGGGCGGCACCGTCACACGGAGCCGCCCGGCCCGCCCCGCACAGCCGCAGGGTCACACGAAGTTCACCCCGGCTCCCTCCAGCAGGGGGTCCTCCACCATCTGCCACAGCGGCACGGCGTAGTTGCCGACGCCGTACCGGCCGCCGAAGTGGAGGCCGAGGACGCGGTGGTCGGCGAGGTCGAAGACGGGCGAGCCGCTGTTGCCGCCGAGCGTCGAGCAGTCGTGCTTCATGACGTACTGCTCGGCCGCGAGCTCCGTGGCCGTCCCCGGCTGGAGGCGCTTGACGTTGTAGACGTCCATGAAGATCCGGCGCATCGACTCCGGTTCGTTGCGCCGGCCGTCCCAGGCGGGATAGCCCACGCAGTACACCGGGTGCCCCGGCAGGTCGGCCGGCGCGTCCGCCGCCACGGCCAGCGGCGTCGGCAGCCCGTCACCGCCGTCGCCGGGGGCGATCCGCAGCAGGGCCATGTCCACCTCCGGATGGATGCCCAGCACCTCCTCGATCCCGTACGACGGGCCCCCGGTCCCCGGCAGCGCGCCGTACTCCTCCGCCGTGTCCAGCCGGGCCGCCATGCCCTGCTGGAAGCTCCAGCCGTCGCCGTCGGCCCGCGCGAACTCCACGGCCACATGGCGGTTGGTCATGATCACGTCCGTGCCGACGAGGAAGCCGGTGCCGATCCAGTCCAGGCTGAGGTGACCCGTGACCTCCACCCGCCCCACGCGCGCGATCGAGTCGCGGATCGCGGGCCGATGGCCGTCGAGCACCGCCCAGTCACCCGCCTGGGACGGGAAGTCCGAGTCCTGGACGAGGAGGGCGGGCCTGCCCTCCAGCAGGACGATCGCCTCCATTCCGAAGAACTCGTCGTCGGTGATGTCGTCGCCGCGCCCTTCGGCGAGCTTCTCCAGACCGTCGGCCCCCGCCGACAGAACCCGGGCCCGCTCCTGCCCGGCGAAGTCCGCGATGTGACCGGCGGGCCCCTCCTTCGGCGCGAGCTCCTGCTCCGACTCCGGCACCTCGCGCGCCAGCCCTTCCCGTACGCGCGCGGCGACCTCGGCCAGGTCGGTGAACACCCGCTCGGTCTCCGTGGCCACGGGGGACCTGTTTCTCTCTCGCATACGCCTCACCTCACTTGTGTGTCACTCCTGTTGCGCCGCCTCGATCTCGGCGTGGACGGCGGGACTCGTCACCGCCAGGTGGCCCAGCACGGCGGCCAGCTGGGTCCCCACGTTCACGAAGGTCTCCCTCCTGCCCTGAAAGCTCGCGTTCCCCACCCACTTCGTCCCGCGGTGCAGCGCCACCACCCGCCAGTCGTCGGTGAGGACGGGCGAGCCGGAGGACCCGCCGCGGGTGTCCGTGAAGTAGCGCAGGTCGCGCTTGTCGGCCTCGTACACGACGTTGTTGCGCAGCGCCACGCGCTTGGGCAGGCCGCTCGGGTGCTGGATGATGTTGACGGCGACGGGGTCGTCCGGCACGACCGTCAGCGGGCACCGGGCGACCCTCAGCACCGGGCGGCTCGGGGCCTCGGCCAGGCGCAGGACCGCGTAGTCCAGGTCCGGATCGGCAGCGACGAGCAGGGCGACGGCCGCATCCTCCGTCTCGCCGTCCGCGTCCGTGTCGTAGTCGAACCGGGCACGGGCGTGCTGTGCCTGGAGGCGCAGGTCGTCCGGCGCGGCCGCCGCGCTGCCGCCGGTGCGGGCGTTGACCACATGGTGGTTGGTGACCAGCAGGTCCGGCGTGATGAGCCAGCCCGTACCGGAGTGCGGAGAGCCGTTCGGCTGGAGCGGTGCGCCGCCTTCGTACGGCGGGACCGTGACGCGCGCGACCGCCGCTCCGGCCCGGTCGCCGTCCCGCAGGAAACCGAAGGGCACGGTGTCGTCCCGGTGGACCTGCTGCTCCTTGACCTCGGGGAGGTCCAGCCCGGTCAGGACCTCGGGCTCGCCGGACGCGTCCCGCACCACGTCGTCCAGGGCGCGCTGGAAGACGGCGAGCGGTGCCGCCTCGCTGGTCTGCGCGATGGCGTTGCGCAGCCAGATCTCCAGCGGTACGCGGGTGTCCACGAGCCGCTCCACGCGGTTCATCTCGTTGAGGTCCGAGTGCAGTTGCCGCCCGGGCGCGGGCAACAGCGGCAGGGTGCCGCGGTAAGCCGGCATGATGTTCTCGAAGAGCAGGGGCCGCACCGACGGGTCGGCGAGTCCCGCTTGGAGGGCGGCGTCCCGCACTTCGAGGATCCGGTCGGGCGGGAGATACGGGGTCGGGGTCATGGTGGTCCTGTCGTACGGGTCGTGGGTGTGTGGGTCGTCGGGGCCGGGGCCGGCGGGGGAGGCCCGGGCCGGTCGCGGCCCGGGGCGTCCAGGCCCATCGCCGCCGCCACTCCGGCGGCGATCTCACCGCTGTCGTCCGGCACGTCGAGCAGCCGCCGCGCGAGCGCGTCCAGCGTGCCGTGGCCGCGCGCCAGGCGCAGGATCCCGGTGACGCTGGACGGCGGTGGCGCGTCGGGCCGCCGCGCCGGACCCGCCGCGTCGACCAGCAGGTCCATCACAGTGCCCAGGAGCCCGGGCCGGTGCGCCACCGCCCGGCGGATCGCCGCTCCGAGCACGTCCGGTACACCGTCGTCGGCCGGCAGGCCCACGGCCGCCAGCGCATGGCCCAGCGCCTGTGGATCCCGCGCGTGGACCTGCGAGGCGGCAGCCCGTACGAGCTCCGGCTGACCGGCAAGCACCGCGCCCGGTACCTCGCGAAGCCGCCGCGCCAGCCGGCCGTCGGCCTTCTCGTCCCCCGGAACCCCGCTGCCACCGCCGCCGCTCAGCCGCGTACGGGCCAGCAGGGCGCCGATCGCCTCCAGCTCGTGTCCGAGGCGCACCGCGATGTCCTCGGCGCGCCGCAGATCCCGGTCGGCGGCCGCCGGATCGCCGTCCTCCTGGGCGAGCCGCGCGGCCAGCAACAGCAGCTCCAACTGCCGCTCGGCGCACACCCGTGACCTGTCGGCCGCCCCGGGCGGCCCCGCCGCCCTGGCCCCCTTCACCGCCGCCGCCACGGCCTCACGGGCCTCCGCGCGGCGGCCCAGCCGGTCGAGCGTCTCGGCGTGGAGCGCGTGCAGCGGGCTGCACGGCGTCCACGGGCGGCGCTCGGTGAGCCGGGCCGCCGCGTCCCCGGCGAGGCCCTGGGCGAGCAGGTCCTCCACCTCGCGGGCCGCCAGCCGCTCCCAGTCCTCCTGCTCGGCGCCCTCCATCACCCGCTCCGGCGCCGCCCGGCCGGACTTCGCCGCCAGCAGGGCCGCCGCGCGCGGGCTCAGGTCCCGCTCCGCGCCCGTGAGGAACCGCTCCACGCCGGGCAGCCACCGCTCCTCCACAGAGCGGGGGTTCTCGCCCAGCCGCAGCCGGTGGTAGATCTCCTCGGCACGCGCCTCGGGCCCGCCCCGGGCGGCGTAGAACTCCACCGCGCGCCGCTCGACCTCCCGGGTCAGCTCGGTACGGTCCTGGCCCAGCAGCCGCAGCATGATGCAGCGCACGTCCGGGCGGTGCCGTAGCGCGGACGGGCCGGCCGGTTCGACCAGGTCCAGCCGGGCCAGCTCGTCGAAGAGCCGCCGTGCGTCGCCCGGGGTCTCCACGCTCAGGCCGCAGGGCACGGCGAGGACCTCCTTGATGATCTCGGGCGTGATCACGTGCAGCACCAGCCCCGGATGGGCGAGGTGCCGGACCTCGTCGTCCGCGATGTGGTGGAGGATGCGGTCGTACAGGATGCCCTGGACCAGCATCCGGTCCACGCGTTCGAAGAACCGCCGGCGCGGCGCCGGGAGGGTGTCGATGAGATCGCCCGTCGCGACCCCGGCGACCAGGGCGGCACGGGCGGCGAGCTTCAGGCTCAGCGGATGTCCTCCCACCCGGTCCGCCAGCATGCGTGCCACCTCCGGATCGGCCACCCCGCACGACTTCAGCAGCCCGGTCGACGCCTCCGGGTCGAGTTCGGCGAGCTCCAGGTCCCGGGAGGCGACCGTCTGCGCCGGGTGGCCGACGGGCGCCCGCCCGGAGATCAGCACCCGCAGCCGCGGGTGGACGGAGTGGAACGCGGTGAAGACCGCCCACAGCCGGCCGATGGCCGGCGACCCGCGGTACTGTGCCTCCTCGAACGAGTCCAGGACGACCACGAACGGCGCGTCCGCCTGCCCGGCACCGGCCATCGCCCGCACCAGCACCTCGGCGACCCGGCGCACCAGCACCGTCTCCCGCTCGGTGGCCAGCACCTGGTACTCGTACGACGACCTGCGCCCCAGCACCGCCCTGGTGGTGGACAGCCGGTGCAGCCGCGACAGCCGCTCCAGGTCCTCCCGCTCGCCGCCCGCCACCTCCTGCGCCTCGTCCGCCAGCGCGTCGAAGGCGGCGTGGTCGCCGGGGTACTGGACGGCCAGCTGACGGGCGGCCTCGGCGATGAGGGTGCTCGGCTCGTGCACCGACAGCGAGGGCCGCTCGAAGTCGATGTACGCGAACGGAAACCCGGGCGTCTCCCGGTCGGCGCTCTCCAGCAGGAACGCGGCGAGCAGCGTGGACTTGCCCATGCCACCCGGGCCGTGGACGACCAGGGGCCCGACGGAGAGGGACCCGGGACCGCCGCCGGACAGGCCGGTGTAGGCGCGCAGCTCTTTCAGCTCGGCGGCGCGGCCCTGGATGGGCTCGCGTACGAGGCGCCTCAGCGGCTCCAGCAGCCGGGCCCGGTCGAGGGCGCGCCGGACCTCGTCCACCTCCGGCAGTCCGGTGACGCCCGGTACCAGGGAGAGCCACAGCACCGCCTGGAGGATGTCGGTCAGCTCGTAGGCGGATTTCCGCCCGAGGTCGGGCGGGTGGCCGGAGAGGCAGGCCAGCGCGGCCTGTTCGGGCCCGGGTTCGTCCGCGAACTGGTGGGCGTTGCACTCCAGGAGCCGCCGCGCGGCCCCGGGCCCCGCCAGCCCGGCGAGCGTCTCCTCCCGTACCCGGCGCTTGAGGCTCCACCGCCCGGTGTCCGCCCCGCCGCCGGCGCAGTCGTCGAGCAGCTCCAGGATCGCGTCGCCGTGCGGCCTTTCGTCGTCCGGCAGTCGCAGCCGCTGGGGGTCGAACGACCCGAGGAGACACGCCGCCTCGCGGTACGCGCGGTGGCGGCCCGAGACGTCGGGTGGCGGCTCCGCGCCGGCACGCAGCTCCCGGCGCAGCCGGGTGGCGAACAGCTCTCGCAGCGCCTCGGGCCCGGCCGGGCCGCGGTCAGAGGGTCCGGTAGACATGGATGGCTTCCTCCACCGCCGTACAGAGCCTGCGCATGTAGCTGTCGCCGTCGCCCGCCCCGGCGGCGCGCAGCACCTCCTCGACGGCCACGTCCACGAGCGCGGCGATCTCCGCGTCCCTGGGAGGACCGGGGGCGAGGGCGGCGACGGGGGCGGGCGGGGCCTCGTGGAAGTACTGGTCGAAGAAGGCGCGCAGGTCGGCGCGGGCCGCGACCCTCGCGGTGTCCCGGCAGACGCTGCCACGCACGTCGTACGGCAGCTGACGCGTCGTGGGCCCGTAGCCGAGGAGCACCAGCCGGGGCGCCTGGGGGCCCCGCACGGCGGCGTGCTCGTAGATGGCGAGGGCGAGCTGTCCGATGAGGTCCCACACGTCGGAGGTGGCGTCGAGCTTGTCGCACTCGTCCAGCACCAGCCAGAAGGTGTCCTCCGCGGCGGTGGCCCGGCGGACCACCGAGTGGACGGCGTCCTCGACCGACGGCAGCGGCTCGTCCCGTCCGGCGGGGTCGAGCGGCGGTGGCGCGGCGGCGTGCGGCTCGGCGACGAACTCGGCCAGCCGCCGCAGCACCCGGGCCGCGGTCGAGGTGGGGGAGAGGGTGACGCGCGCCGGCCGGAAGCCGCTGTGCTGCCCGACGTGCCGGATGAGCGTGTACGTGTACGAGCGGCCGCTGTCCGGGTCGCCGTCCACCACGAGCACCGACTTCTCGGGGTCCTGGACGAAATGGCGCAGTGTCTCGCGCAGGTCCTGGCGGTCGATGAACGCCTCGGTGCCGTTCTTGAGCAGGAGGGTGCGGAAGCTGTCCTGGGAGGCGTGGACGCGCTGGTCCTCCCGCAGCCGCTCCAGGAACTCCCGCGCCTTGGCGATCTCGGGCCGTACGGCCAACCGGTCGTTCGCGGCGACGGCCTCGACGAGCCGCAGCTGGCGTGGGATGTCCCGGCGGGAGGCGCGGACGAGCGTGTGGGCGTTCTCGGCGCTGACGGCGGTCAGCGGCAGCGTGGCGACGAAGTCCGGCGGGAAGCCGGCCTGGGCGAGTCCGGTGTGCGGGTCGACGGTGTCCAGGAGGTACTCGCGCACCCACTGGGTCACGAGATCCCATTCCGTTTCAGCCAGGGGCATGGGCCACCTACCAGGGCTGAGGCCCCCTCCTCGCCCCCCTCTTTTGTCATATTCACACCCGGTTCAGGCTCACGCAAGGCGGTCCAGGACCTCCTGGCACGCATTCCTGACCTGCGTGTCCGACAGGTATGGGGCGATCCGGTGGTGGTTGGGGCTGTCGTTCACCACCAGCAGGTCCGTGATCAGCTCCGGTGGCGCGTACTCGGGGCGCAGCGTGTGGTCCAGGGCCACCAGGTCCCGCAGGTCCGACGCGTTGCGCCAGGCCCGTACCCCGGCGGGCACGGCGGGCGGCGCGGCCAGGTGGTCCTGCACCTCCTTGACGGCGAGCGGCGAGCCGACGGTCACGAAGAGCTCCACCTCCCGCCGCGTCTCGGCCAGCACCTCGTACGCGACGATGGAGCCGAGGCTGTGGCCGACAACGAGGAGCGGCGCGTCGCCGACCGCGTCGAGCTCCGTCCGCAGCACGTCGCGGATGGCGGGGCCCGCGCCACCGAAGAAGTAGGCGTGCACGTCTTTGAAGGTGTGCTTGACGAGGATCCGGAACACCGCCTTGCGGACCGGCGCCGGCAGCGGAAACGCCTCGTCCAGGCCGGACCCTCGGCGCGGTTCCGTCTCGGCCATCGTGTCCGCCAGGTACGTCATGTCGCGCAGCCAGCGGCCCAGCGGGTCCCCGGCCTCGCCCGTCCACGGGCCTTCCGGGGCGGCGCCGCCCGACTCGAACCACGACTCCCCGAGCGTGCGCGCCACGAACTCCTCCGGCGCCTCGACGGCCGTCGGCCCGGGCATCTCCTCGAAGGCTTCGGGTGCGCCGTCCAGCGGGTCAGGCTCGGAGTCGGGCAGCGGCGTGTCGTAGCGCAGGGGCGCCCAGTAGGCCATGCGGGACACCTCGCCCATGTCCCGGCCGAAGAGCGCCTGGTCCCACTGCGACTTCAGCAGCTCGGCGCGGACCTTGTTGCCGTTGCCGTGGACGTAGATCACCCTGGGTCGCATGGCGGCTCCCGTCCCCCCTGGAAGGGTACTTACCAGTATCCCAGCCGCCTCGCGGCCCCGCATGGCGACCACGGGGCCGCGCAGGCCGAGCCCTCCGGCGGCTGCAGGGAGGGCCGGTGCGGGCGCGGATCAGGAGGGCTCGGGGATGTAGCGCAGGGGCGGTGTCGCTCGTTGGGGAAGCATGGACTCATTGGGCACAGCAGCCACCGATGACGGAGGCAGGGACGCGCCGGACACTCGGAGCGGCCGCCCCACCCAGGGCGCGAGCCAGTCGAGCCCGGCGCTTCGGGTGAGTGGCGTGGACAAGGCATACGGGCGCAGAAAGGTGCTACGGGGTGTCGATCTGGAACTGCGGGCCGGTTGCCTGGCCGGGGTGGTGGGCGAGAACGGGTCGGGAAAGTCGACACTACTGAACATCCTCGCTGGACGCCTTGCCCCGGACGCAGGCGAAGTGCAGGTCGCGGGCCGGGTGGGGTACTGCCCGCAGGAGCCCGTGCTGAACGCTTCGTTCACGGTGGACCAGCATCTGGAGTTCTTCCGTGCCGCCTATGGGCTTCCGACCCTCAGTAGGGCGTACGAACTGGTGGAGACGTTGGGATTCAGCTCGTACCGTGGGGATCGTGTCGACAGACTCAGTGGTGGCACACGGCAGAAGCTCAACGTGGTGCTGGCGTTGATGCACGATCCTCCCGTGCTGTTGCTGGACGAGCCGTACCAGGGCTTCGACTGGGAGACCTACCACCGGTTCTGGGATCTGGCCGAAGAACTGCGGGCGGAGGGATGCGCGTTGCTCGTCGTGTCGCACATCGCTCACGACATCGAACGGTTCGACCGGCTCTGGCGTATGGAAGCGGGGTGTCTGGTGGTCGACGAGCGCACGGCCGCGGACGCGGGGCCTGCGGTTCACCGAGTCGGGACGGGACGGCTGTAGAGGCGATAGCGCTTGGTGACGCGGCCACCGACGCGGGTCGTGGCCGCGTTGACGTGGTGGTTGTCCTCCAGAACCCAGGACGCTTCAGTGGTTGTCATACCCCGGTCGTGGGCCGCCTTCGACAGCGCCAGATACATCAACAGCTCCAGCCCGCGGCCGCGGTGTTCCTCACTGACGCCCATGGCCACCAGCCGGGCCCGGTCCAGGCGTCGCCGGGCGAACAGGAAGCGGGCCAGGCCCAGTGGCAGTCCACAGGTGAACAGGCTGCCACGGGCCGCGGCCAGCGCGCGGGCGATGTCGGGCAGGGCGAGGCCGAACCCGGCGGGGCGGCCGTCCACCTGGCCGATGACGACCAGGTCGGGGCAGAGGAACGGTTTGATCCGGCGCGCCAGGATGCCGAACTCGTTCCGCTCGAAGGGGCAGACACCCCAGTTGTCGCCCAGGGCATCGTTGTAGAGCGTGCGGATCAGTTCGGCTTCCTCGGCGAAGCGGCGCAGGTCGACCCGCCGGACGGTGAGGGCTCGGCCGCGGGCGAGGCGGGCGGCTGCCCGGGTCAGGCCGGGGTCCTCGTGGAGTGTGGTCGGAAACTCCCAGGCCAACAGGTCTTTGGCCGTGGTGAACCCGGTCCGTTCGAGGAGACGAGGGTAGTAGGCGGGCGTGTAGGGCATCATGACCGCCGGGCGCTGGTCGAAGCCGTCGACCAGGAGTCCGCACTCGTCGTTGGTCGTGAAGGACACAGGTCCCAGCATCGTCGGCCGGCTGTGCCCGCCCAGCCAGGTGGCCGCGGCATCAGCGAGGGCCCGGGCGACCGTCACGTCGTCGATGGTGTCGAAGAAGCCGAAGAACCCCGTGGAGCAGCCATGGTGCTCCTCGAAGCGTGGGTTGGTGTGAGCCGCGATCCTGCCGACGACTTCGCCCCGGCGGCGGGCCAGGAACAACCGGACCTCCGCGTGGCCGAAGAACGGGTTCCTGCGCGGGTCCAGGAGGGCACGCAGCTCGCCGCGCAGCGGTGGTACCCACAGCGGCAGGTGCCGGTGAAGGCGGTAAGGCAGCTCCATGAAGGCGGCGCGGTCGGATGAGGTCCGCACGGCGGTGACCTCGACATGGCCGATGGCCGGTGGTGCTACGGGCACGGCGGGAACTCCTTGCTCGGCTACGGCCTTGACGGAGCGGGCGCGTAGGGGTGGGCGTGCGTGATGCCCAACGACCGAGGTGGCGTCGCGATCACGGTGGTGCCCGCGGTCCGACCTCGGTCATCGGGCATCGGCGGCCGCACCTGCGCCCCACCTGCGGGCCCTCGTCCGTCCCGCACGCGTGTCCTCGGCCTCGGACGCCTCGTTGACGAGCCTTGAGGACGGTGGTCGGCAGTCGTGGGCCCGGCGATGGCGACCGGCAGGTAGCGGCGGGGCTGTGATGAGGGAGAGATGAGGCGGCCGTGAGAGCTGTGCGACTGTTGGGATGTGCCACGCGGTTCACGATGGTGGAGCACGCGCGCAACCGGCTGGCCGTCGCCTTGATGGTGGTGTTCGTCCCGCTGTGGGTGACGCTGGCCCGGCTGACGGTCGGATCCGACCCGGTGCAGTTCCGGCTGCGTGCGACCGGAGAGGTCGTGGCGGCCAACGGCAGCCAGCTCACGCAGATCACGGGTGCCATGAACGCGATCACCGGGATCATCGGCTTCATGATGTTCGCGGCGACCTTCAGCAGTGGCTGCTTCGACCAGCGCCTGGTGATGGCAGGCTTTCCGCGCGTGCACCTGCTGGCGGCGAAGGTGATCTGCATGTCCCTGGCGGCGACCGCTCTGGTGGCGTACGCCACCGTGGTGCTGTGCGTCTTCTGGTCACCTCGCCAGCCCGTCCTGCTGGCCGCGGCACTGTTCTGCACCGCGTTGACCTATGGCGCGATCGGCGTCGCCCTCGGCGCGTTGCTGCGCAGGGAGGTGGAGGGCATGTTCGCCATCGTGATGCTGTCCGTCACCGACATCGTGCTGCAAAACCCCGTGCAAAGTGCCTCCGCCGCGACCGACATCGTTTCCTTCCTTCCGTCGTACGGTGCCATGCAGACCGCGGTCGCCGCCGGTTTCACCGACACGGCGCTGCCCGGCTATCTGCTGCTGCCCCTCTCATGGTTCGCGGTCGCCGCCGCCTTCAGCCTGTGGACGTTCCAGCGTCGTACCCGTATCGCTCCGCGTGCGGCTGTGCTGCCCGAGCCGCCGGCGGCTCCCGCCGCCGGCCGGTGACCGCCGTGCGGCAGCCCCGCGACGAATCCTGTCGTTCGGTGCGGCCTTGGCCGGCCGGGGACGAGTGGTTGTGGCGGGAGAAGCAGGTCGCCGTGGTGGGGGCCGGCGGGTTCATCGGCCGCCGCCTGTGCCACCGCATCAGCGCGGCGGGCGGTCGGATCGTCGCGCTGGTCCGGCCCACCTCCGATACGAGCCGGCTCCCCGCCCGCGGTATGCGCTATGTCAGTGGCGACCTGACCACAGGTGAGGGCCTTGCGGCACTGGTGGACGGCGCTGACGTACTGGTTCACCTGGGCGGGGTCACGTCGGCGCTGCGGGGCGAGGCGTACTGGGACTGCAACGCGACCGGCACCGGCCGCCTCGCCCGCGCGGCCGCCGCCCTGCCCACGCCGCCGGTGTTCGTCCACTGCTCCTCCCTCGCGGCCGCCGGCCCGGCCCCGGCGCGCCACCGTCCCCGCACCGAGGCGGACGTGCCCGCGCCGGTCTCGACGTACGGGCGCAGCAAGCTGGCGGGAGAGGAAGCCGTGCGGGCGCTGTCCGACCGGATGCCGGTCACCATCATTCGCCCGCCGGCCGTCTACGGCCCCGGTGACACCATGCTGGTGCCGTCCGTGGTGCCCATGATCCGCACCGGACTGCTGATCGCCTGCGGTCGTGGCGAGCGCGGCTTCAGCCTCATCCATGTCGACGACCTGTGCGCCGCCCTGCTGGCCGCGGCTTTGCGAGCCCCTCGGACAAGCCCCACGGGCGGCGAGGGGCTCTACTTCGTCTCCGACGGTCGCATGCACACCTGGGAGGGTTTCGCCGCGGCGCTGGCCGCGGCGCTCGGACGCAGACCCCCGCGCCGGGTGAGCGCGCCGGCCGCCGTGGTCAAGGCGGCGGCCGCGCTCGGCGAGGGGGCCTGTCGGCTACGCGGCGTCGCCCCGCCCGCCCTGACCCGGGACAAGGCGAGCGAGCTGGTTCACCCCTGGTGGACCTGTGCCGACGGCAAGGCGCGCCGTGAGTGGGGGTTCACCTCGACGGTAGGGCTGGCGGAGGGCTTGGCCGGGCTTTTTCCTCACACGTGATCCGCCGGCCCGCCGACCGCCGCGCCGCTGGTGCCTGCCAACAGAGCGGCCGTGGCGGTCACCGCGTGGTGGATCTGGGCGTCGGTGTGGCACGCGGTGACGAAGAACCGCAGCCGCGCCTGTCCGCGTTCCACGGCGGGAGAGACGAAGGGGCACACGCTGATACCCCGTTCCCCGAGGCGCGTGGCAAGGTCGAGAGCGGCCCGATCGTCACCGACGACGATCGGAACCACGCAGGAGCCCGCGCTGCTTCTGCCGGTGTTCAGTCCGGCCTCCCGAGCGAGCGTACGGAACAGGTCCGCCTGGCGTCGGGCGGTCGCGGCCAGCTGGGGGCGAACGCGCAACTGGCCGAGGGCCGCGTGCGCGGCCCCGGCGACGCTGGGCGCCATACCGCAGCCGTACACGAAACCCGGAGTCGTCTGCTTCAGATGCGTGATCAGACTGCCGGCTCCGGCGATGAATCCGCCGCTGCTGGCCAGCGCCTTGGACAAGGTACCCATACGGACGTCGATGACGTCCGGAGGCAGCTGCCAGTGGTCGACCACACCGGCACCGGAGGCGCCCAGCACGCCGATGCTGTGCGCCTCGTCGACGTACAGCATCACCTGGTGCCGCTCCCGCAGCTCCACGAGTGCCGGCAGGTCGGCCAGGTCGCCGTCCATGCTGTAGACGCCCTCTGCCACGACCACGACCCGACGGTGGCGGTGCCGCTCGGCGGTCAGGAGCCGGTCGAGGAAGGCGATGTCGTTGTGCGGGAAGACGCGTCGGCGGGCGCCCGACAGTTCGGCGCCTTGCACCAGGCTGTTGTGGGCGAGAGCGTCGTGGACGATCAGGTCCTGCGGGCCGGCCAGGTGACCCAGCACCGAGACGTTCGTGCCGTGTCCGGAGACGAAGGCCAAGGCCGCTTCCGCCTTCAGGAAGTCGGCCAACGCGCTTTCGAGAGCGCGGTGGACCGGACGCTCGCCGGAGGCGGCACGGCTGGCGGCCACCGTGGTGCCGTAGCGGTCGATGGCCTCCTTCGCCGCGTGAATCACCTGGGGATCGCTGCCCAGGCCCAGGTAGTCGAAGGAGGAGAACATCGTCCGCCTCTCCCCATCGGTCAGGGTGGTCGCCCCGGGCCTGCCGTCGTGCAGTGCGAAGTAGGGGCTCGGCCCCTGCGCCTCCTGCACCAGGTCCACCACCGCCTGCAGGCCGTGCTGCCGATCCGCCGGCCCCGGCGGGGCATCGGTGCGGGGGACGGCGTCGGCCGGCTGGTGCCCGTCCGCCGCGGCCTGTGGGGGTTGGCCGGACCGGGCGGCCGGCAGCGGTGTGCCGGCGGGCGCGGTGCCGGCCACGGCGGCCGCGATCACGTCGCACAAGTCACCGGCCGTTCGCGCCTGCTGCACAGCCGTATCCGCGAGCCGCACGCCCAGTTCCTGTTCGATGACGACGAGCATCTCCATCGCCTGGAGCGAGCCGAGGCCCAGCGCGCGCAGGTCGGTGTGCTCCTCCAACGGCGCGACACGGCGTCCGGACACAGTCCGGCAAGCCTCGTGCAGTACGCCCAGCAGCATGTCACGGGAAGACATGACGATCCTCTCAGCCGTTCGTCGCTTCGGCGCGGTGCGTGAGGTAGGCGGCGCGCATCCGGTAGCGGCGCGGCTTGCCCGAGGTGGTCCGCTCCACGCACCCCGGCCGTCCCAGGACCACGTCGGCGACCTGCACCGACAACTGCTCGGCGACCACCTGGCGAACCATGTCGGCCACTGTGGCATCGCTGCCGGGCAGGCACTCGATCACCACCACGACCTCCTCGGTGTCACTGCCGGGACGCGTGAAGGCCACGGCTCCGTTCGGCCGTACCCCCTCGACCGTTTCCGCGAGCCACTCGACCCGTTGCGGATCGATGTTGCGGCCGTTGACGATCAGCACGTCCTTGCAGCGCCCGACCACGTGCAGACCACCCTCACGGGTCAGATAGCCGCGGTCTCCGGTGCGCAGCCAGCCGTCCGTTCGGAACACCTGAACCGAGGCGTCCTCGTCCCCGATATAGCCACCGGCCACGGACGGGCCCCTCGCCCAGATCTCGCCCACCTGCCGCTCGTCCAGCGGTCGTCCCGTCCCGTCCGCGATGCGCACGGAATGGCCGGGCAGTGGGTGGCCGCACGAGACCACATCCAGCGCCGCCTTGCCCGCTCCCGCAGGGCGTGCTCGCTGGCGTACGTGCAGATCCTCGGAGTCCACGCGGTCACTGCGCACGCCGGCGGGAGCAACAGTCAGCGCGAGGGTGTGCTCCGCCATGCCGTAGCACGGGCGGACCGCCGTCGCGTCCAGCCCGGCGATCGAGTGCAGCCGCGTGAAGGATTCCAGTGCCCGCCGATTGATGGGCTCCCCTCCGCACAGCAGGACCCGTGCCCGCGTCAGGTTCAGTCCGGCGACTCGCTGAGGGCTGGACCGGCGGGCTGCGAGGGCGTACGCGAAGTTGGGCGCGGCGGTGATGGTTCCGCCCACCCGTGCCATGGTGCCCATCCACGCCTGCGGATCACGAAGGAAAGCGATCGGAGTCATGAGCGTGACGGACACGCCCACCGCCATCGGGGCGAGGACGAACCCCACCAGACCCATGTCGTGGTGAAGGGGCAGCCAGCTCACTCCGTGGTCCCGCTCGGCCCTCGCCCCCAAGGCGTCGCGCATGATTCCCACGCTGTTGGCCAACAGGGCGCCGCACGTCGCGCCCACGGCCCGCGGTCTTCCCGTACTGCCGCTGCTGAACTGCACATACGCAGTTCGTGCCGCGTCGAACTCCGCCGCTGTCACCGTGCCCGTCGCCGTGACCGGCAACTCCGCGTGGCCAACCCGGGCAACGGATGTGCCCGGCACCAGTCGAAGCACCTCCTCCGGACCGACGAGGATTCGGGCCGCCACCAGGTCCAGCGCCGCCGCTACCGTCTCCGACCAGCCCGCTTCGCCGCTCCACGCAGGCGGGGCCACCGGAACCGGGATCGCCCCCGCCCACATCGCCCCCAGAAACGCCGCGACGAAAGGCTGCGGCCGTGCGGCGACCACAGCGACCCGGTCGCCCGGCCGCACTGCGCGGCGCACCAGACCCTCCGCGTGATCCCGCACCGCGGCCAGGAGGGCGGCACGCGACAGCTCCACGAATTCCCCATCCGCCGCATAGCGATGCGCCAGCGCATCGTCCCCTTCCCAGGAGTCCAATCGAGACAACAACCAGTGCTCACGGCTCATCGCATGCCTCATCCACCACTCGTTACGTCCGCATTCGAGGACGTAACGAGGCGGCCTTGCCGGTCGAAACACGCTTCACCCGCACGAGCGAAGACCTACGGGCCGCTCAGGCCGCCGCGTGTGCCGGGGCCCGGTCGCGGCCGCCCGGGTGGCGGTGGCGCCAGACCCAGAAGACGGCGCAGGACAGCAGCGCCCATCCGCCCAGGACCGCGAAGGGGAACAGGTGCTGGTGGTCGCCGAAGTACACCGCCGTGTGCTGCGCGTTCACCGAGGCGCCGGGCGGGAGCCAGCGCCCGATGTGGCCGAGGGCGGAGGGCAGCAGCGGCCAGGACACGGCGCCGCCGGACGACGGGTTGCCCAGCAGGACCATCAGGCCCCAGGTGGGCAGCATCGCCCACCGCCCCATCAGGGTGTTGAACATCGTGAACACCATGCCCGAGGTGAACATCGTCAGGGCGAGGATCAGCCACGACTCCGCGAACGGCAGGTCCAGCGCGCCCAGCAGCCAGTCGGCGGTCGCCGCGATCGCGAAACCGCCCAGCAGCGCGTACGCCGCGGTGAAGGCGATCCGCTCGCCAGGGTCGAGCGCGCGGGCGTGCACGCTCAGCTGGATGGCCCCGACGAAGCCGATGATCACGGCGGCGAGCGAGATGTAGAAGAGGGCCAGCCCGCGCGGATCGCCGGGCTGGAGCGGTTTGACGTCCCGCACCCGGACCGGCACGCCCGTCGCCCTGCCCACCGCCGGACCCGCCTCGGCCAGCACCTGCGCCACGGTCGCGCCCGCCGCCCCGGCCACGTCCAGCTCCACACCGCGCTGCCGCACCGTCAGGACGGCGAAGACCTCCTGCTCCTCCACGGCGCGCCGGGCCCCGGCCTCGTCGGCGTACCGGCGCACCTTCAGCGAGGCGTTGAGGGCCTCCTCCATGCCCGCGACGAACCGCCGTCCGTGCGGCGCGTCGGCCGGTCCGACGAGCGCCGTCGGAATCTGGCGGGGCGTCGGGTTCGCCATGGTGTACGTGTAAGAGCCGGCGAAGAGCGCCGCCGCGGCGGCCAGGATCAGCACCAGTACGGAGGCGGGCAGGAAGGGCGACTTCCGGACCGACGCCCACCGGTCGGCCCGGGTCGGGGGCCTGCCGTGGGCGCCGTGTTCGGGACGTTCCCCGCGTTGCTCGGCGGCTGTCTCGGGCATGGGCGGGGAGGGGTCAGACCGCCGGAGGCGGGGGTTCCGCGGGCTCCGGCGGCGCGGCCGGGGACGTGTCGGTATCCGGGTCCTGCGGGCTCGGTGGCGAGGTGTCGGGCGCGGGCTCCGGCGTGGTCGGCCCGTCCGGCGTCGAAGGCCCCCGCGACTTGGGCGTCCTGGGCGCCTCGGGCGACGGCGGGGTGCGGCCCGGGGACGGCGGGGTGCGGCCGGGGGACGGCGACGCGGTCTCGTCGTCCTTGCGGTGGCCCTCCTCGCCCGGCGGGCGCTCGATGTAGCCGCCCTCCTTGACGTCGACGATGACGAACTCCTTCACGACCGAGCGCGACGGCTTGACGACCGCCGTCTTCGACAGGTCGTACCCCGGCCACGGGTCGCCGACGGGCCGGTACGTGCCCCGGCGCACCGGCTCCTGAAGGGGATTGCCGCAGGCGCAGCGCACCCGCGGCACGCCGTGCGCGTCGACCATGACGGCCGTACCGGCCTGCAGCACCGCCTGGTAGGGGGCGGCCTTGCCGTCGCGGAAGCCGTGGTTGGTGACCCAGGTGTCCTTCGTCAGCCGCATCGGGGTCAGCCCGCGCAGGTACGCCGGGACCGCGGACGGCGCCACGTGCAGCGCGGAGGCGAAGGCCGCGTTCTTCTCGGGCGCCTTGCCGAGGAAGCCGATCTGGCGCTCCACGTCGCAACTGGCCACGTTCTTGGTGCCGCCGTAGAGGCCGTCCCACGAACCCTCGTACACCGTGGGCTTGTTCTCCCGTGGGGGCGGGGTCGTCGGCGCGGGCGGGGTGGTCGGGGCCGCGGTCGGCCGGTCGTCCTCGTCCTCCGTCGAGTCGGTGAACGGGTCCGGGCCGGCCGCCGAGGCGTTCTGGAGGGAGATGGTCCCCCCTCCGGCCGTGCCGCCGCCCTCCTTGTCCCCGTCCCCGCCGAGGCGGGGCAGGACCACGGCGAGCACCACGGCGAGCACGACCACGCCGGCGACCGCCGCGATCTTGGGGGCCGAGCGCCACCACGGGCCGCCGGCGCCGCCGCGACCACCCCCGCCGTCCCCCGACGGCTGGGAGCCCGAACCGGACAGGGGTCCGGAGGGCGGGCCGGTCGGCGGACCCGAGGGAGGGCCCGTGGGGCGATCGGGAGGCGGCTGGGAAGTCACAGTTATTCCCTTTCTTCCGTTCCGGGCCATTGTGTGTTCCGCACGGGCGGGGCTCGCAAGCCGAGGCGGCGGCGCAGCGCCGAACGGCCCCTTCCCGCGGGCGAGGGGACTGCCGCCCGCTTAACGTGACACCGTGAGTCGTCAGGCCCGTCAGGTCCGTCAGGTCAGCCCCGGGGGCACCCCGCCCGGCGGCGCGGGGCGCGTCGCCCGCGACTGGGGCCACGCCCTCCTCGCGGTGCTCGCGGGGGTCGCCGCCATGGCTGTCACGGCCGCGCTCGGCCTGTGGGTCGCGGGCGCCGCCGACCTGCCCCAGGGCGCGTTCCCCAGCGTCGTGGCCGCCGTCGTCGTCATGGCGGCGGGCGGCTCCGTCGGACTCGCCGGAGACGCCGGGGCCTTCGCCGGGACGGACGCCGAACTGACCGCGATGCCGCTCTCCGTGACCCTTGCCGGAGCGCTCGCCACCGGCACCGTCTTCCTGCGGCCGCTGCGCCACCACGCCGTCACCGGCACCGGTGAACTCCTCGCCCGCATCGCCCGGACGGCCGTCCTGTGGCTGGCGGCGCTCGCCGCGCTCACGGCCCTGGCGCGCCACAGCTTCACCCTCGACCCGGGGGACACGGCGGGCGACATCCTCGACTTCCTCGGCGCCACCCCCACGCTCGGCTTCCGCGCCGACCTCGGGCCCACGCTGCTGTTCGGCCTGCTGTGGGTGCTCGGGGTGCTCCTCGCCGCCCTGCTCGTCTCGGGCACGGCCGCCCTGCCCGCCCGGCTGCTGCGCTACCAGGAGGCCGTCCGTCCCGCCGCCTTCGCGATGCTGCTGCTGGTCCTCGCGTACGTCGTCGTCGGGCTGGTCGTCGGCCTCGTCGTGGCGGCCACCCGGGGGCACCCCGCCGACACCTTCGCGGTGATCCTCCTGGGCCTGCCGAACGTCGTCTGGCTCGCCCTCGGCGTCGGGATCGGCGGCGCCTGGGACGGCCGGGCGGAGGGGCCCTTCGGGCTGCCGATGCCGAAGGTCCTGGACGCGGTGATGCGCGGCTCCCCGGACGCCACCGTCGACGTGGGATCCCTCGCCGAACAGGACGCGCGCGCCTGGTGGCTCATCCCGGTCGCCGCCGTCCTGCTGCTGGCCGCCGCCTTCGTCATGGCGGTCCGCTCACCGGCCCGCACACGGCTGTGGCAGCACGCCGTGCACCTGGGCGCCGCCTTCGCGCTCACCATGCTGGTGATCATCCCCGTCACCCACGTCTCCGCGCGGTACGGCCTGTCGATGATCATCATCGGCGACGTGGACGCCTTCAGCGGCCAGGTCGCGCTGCGGCCGCACCTGTGGACGATGGTCGGCCTCGCCCTGGCCTGGGGCCTGGTCGCGGGTTTCCTCGGCGGACTGCTCGCCTCCCGGGTACGCCGCCGGGGCGAGGTCCAGGTCACGCCCGGCGCCCCGCTACAGCCCCCGGAAGACCGGTAGCGCCCAGCGCGGCGGCCCGGGCGGCGGTCCCGTCTCCGGCGCGGGCGGGGGTGCGGGCTCCGGCGTGCGTCGGCCGTCGCCCGCCAGCAGCGCCTCGCGCAGCTCCGCGACGAACCGCAGGCACGTGTCGTACCGCTCCTCCGGCGTCTTCGCGAGCGCCTTCGCCATGACCTCGTCCACGGCGGACGGCAGCTCCGGCCGCTCACCGGTCAGCGCGGGCGGCGGGTCGTACTGATGGGCCCACAGCAGCGCCATGTCGTCGTCCCGCCGGAACGGCGGCGCGCCCGCCAGCGTCTCGAACACGACGCACCCCAGGCTGTAGACGTCGCACCGCCCGTCCACCGGGCGCCCCGAGATCTGCTCCGGCGCCACGTAGTCGAGCGTCCCCACGAACTGGCCGACCGTCGTGAACCCGGTCAGCGACAGCGACTTCTTCGTCAGGCCGAAGTCGGTGAGGTACGCGTGCTCGGGGTGGTCGCTGTCCGTGCCCGCCGCGACCAGGATGTTGCCCGGCTTGACGTCCCGGTGCACCAGGTCGTGCGCGTGCGCCGCGTCCAGCGCCGACGCCACCTGTACGGCGATCCGCGCGGCCTTCTCCGGCGGCAGGGGCCCCTCGAGGTCGAGCAGGGCGCGCAGGTCGTGCCCGGCGACGTACCGCATCGCGATGTACAGCACGCCGTCGGTTTCGCCCGCCTCGAAGACCGGCACGATGTGCGGGTGGTCGATCGCCGCGGCCGCCCGCGACTCGTGCACGAACCGCTTGCGGAAGGTGTCGTTGCGCGCCAGCTCCGGCGCCAGCAGCTTGAGCGCCACCGTGCGGTCCAGCCGCAGGTCGCGGGCGCGGTACACCACCGCCATGCCGCCCCGGCCGATCTCCCGCTCCACCTGGTAGTCCGCGATCCGCGTGCCGGTCAGCCCGGAGGGCCGCCCGGCCGGCAGCTCGCCGCTCCCGGTGCCGCCGCCCATCACCGCTCACGCCCGGCGCTGGGGCCGCCGCCGTCGCCGGGCCACTCGACGACCCGCGTCGGCTCATGCGGCACGGGAGTGGCGGGTTCGACGACGCGCGTGGCGTCCGCGTCCGAGCCCGCGTCCGCGTCCGAGCCCGCGTCCCGGTCCGCGCCCAGGTCCGCCTGCGCGTCACCCTCCGCCGGGCCGTCGGAGGGCGCGGCGGATGTCGGGGCCGCGGGTGCTACGGGTGCTGCGGGGGCCGCCGACGGCGAGGAGCCCGCCGGGGCCGCGCTCGCCGACGGGCCCGCCGACGCCGCGTACGTGCTCATCCTGCGCCCGTCGCAGTACACCCAGCGCTCGTGCTCGGCGTCGTACAGCCACAGCGCCTCCCCGTCGACGACCACGCCGACCCGCAGCCCGCGCGTGCGGCGGCGGAAGTCCTCGCCGTCCGTCCGGCCGGACGCCAGCTCCTCCGCCGCGCGCCGGTAGCGGCCCAGCGAATCCTCGGCCCGGCCGAGCAGCGGCCGCGGATCGGCCGCTCGGCTCGCCGGCTGCCCGGCGGCCGGGGGATCGGCCGGTACGGAGACGAGCAGCCGCCCGTCCACCCAGGCGGTCCAGCCGTTGGAGCACAGGATCCGCCCCCAGTCGCCGACCCGGTCCACCAGCTGCACGGGCAGGAACGGGTCCAGCGTCGCCGTCGGCCGCGCCCGGTCCGGCGCCTCCCAGGCGGGCAGGCCGCCGCGCGGGACGACGTGCGTCGGCCGGAAGTCGGGGCTCGTCGGGTGGGCGACCATGAACCGCCTACTTTCGCATGATCACGGGTTCGTGCCGGCGCAGCAGCCGGGCGACCAGCACCCCGAGGACGAGGCTCAGCACCGCCAGCATCCCCACGTCCAGCAGCCACGTGCTGAGGGAGTGCTCGAACAGCGGATCGGCCGTCTTCTCGCCCGGCACGATCCGTCCGATGCCGATGGTGGCTCCCATCGCCCCGAACGCCCACCGCGACGGCACCAGCCACGCCAGCTGCTCGATGACCAGCGAGCCGCTGATCGTCAGGAGCCCGCCGCAGAACACCACCTGGACGATCGCGAGGAGCACCAGCAGCGGCATGGTGACCTCCTCCTTGCGCACCAGCGCGGACACGAACAGCCCGAGCATCATCGCCGTGAAGGCCAGCAGTGCCACGGCGACCACGATCTCCACGAGCGGCGGCATCAGCACGCCCTCGCCGCGCGGGGCGTTCAGCGGCACGCCGATGAGTGCCACCAGCGTCAGCACGACGGCCTGGACGACCGTGATCGTGCCGAGCACCACCACCTTGGACATCAGGTACGCCGATCTGGACAGGCCGACGGCTCTCTCCCGGCGGTAGATGGTCCGCTCCTTGACCAGCTCCCGCACCGCGTTGGCGGCACCCGTCAGGACCCCGCCCACGCACAGGATGAGCAGGACGTTCATCGTCGACTCGGGCCCGAGGCGGCCCTCCGACAGGGCCCGGGCCATCGCGCCCATGACGAACGGCAGCGCGATCATGATGGCGAGGAAGGTCCGGTCGGCACCGAGCGCGGACGCGTACCGCCGTACGAGCGTACGCAGCTGGGCGCCCCAGCTCTGCGCCTTCGGTGGCGGCTCGGGTACGACATCGGCGGCGGCGCCGTCACCGTCGCCCGACGGCTGCGGCGGCCGCCGCATGGCTCCCGCGATGTACCGCTGGTGGAAGGCGGAGGCGCGGTACCGGCCCGCCCAGTCGTGGTCGCGGTCGTTCTCGAACGCCTCGAACGCCTCGGGCCACTGCGCGAACCCGAAGAAGCCGAGCGCGTCGCCGGGCGGTCCGTAGTACGCGATCCGCCCGCCGGGGGCGAGGACCAGCAGCCGGTCGCACACGTCGAGGCTCAGCACGCTGTGCGTGACGACGATGACCGTACGGCCGTCGTCGGCGAGCCCGCGCAGCATGTGCATCACCGACCGGTCCATGCCCGGGTCGAGACCGGAGGTCGGCTCGTCGAGGAAGAGCAGCGACGGCTTCGTCAGCAGCTCCAGGGCGACGCTGACCCGCTTGCGCTGGCCGCCGGAGAGGCTGTGGATCGGCTGCCCCGCCCGCTGCTCCAGGCCCAGTTCGCGGATGACCTCCTCCACGCGCGCCCGCCGCTCGGCCTTCGCCGTGTCCTCCGGGAACCGCAGCTCGGCGGCGTACGTCAGGGCGCGGCGCACGGTCAGCTGGAGGTGCAGGATGTCGTCCTGCGGTACGAGCCCGATGCGCTGGCGCAGCTCGGCGTAGTCGCGGTACAGGTCGCGCCCGTCGTACAGGACGGTGCCGTGGTCGGCGGGGCGCTGGCCGGTCAGTGCGTTGAGGAGGGTGGACTTGCCGGCGCCGCTCGGCCCGACGACGGCGAGCAGGGCCTTCTCGCCGACGGGGAAGGTGACCTCGTCGAGGAGCGTCTTGCGGCCGTGGTCGACCGTGACGGACAGGTCCTGGACGTCGAGGGAGACCTCGCCGGTGTCGGTGAACTCCACCAGCTGGTCGCCGACCAGACAGAACGCCGAGTGCCCGATGCCGACGATGTCGTCGGGCGTCACCCGTGCCCGGGCCACCCGCCGCCCGTTGAGGAACGTGCCGTTGTGGCTGCCGGTGTCGTGGATCCAGTACGTGCCGTCCGGGTGCGCCTCCAGCTCGGCGTGCCGGCGCGAGACCGTCAGGTCGTCGACCACCAGGTCGTTGTCGGGGGCGCGCCCGATGCGCACCGTGCGCGCGGTGGGCAGGGGGCGCACGGAGGTGGGCTGCCGGAAGGTGCCGGTCGCGGCGGGCATCGAGACGGAGGACGGCCGGGCCAGGGGCGGGGCCGCCGACGACCCCCGCGCCGCGGGCCCGCGGGGCGCCGATCCGTGCGGTGACAGCACGGCGCACGGACCCTCGGAGGGGTGCCCGAACCGGATGACGCTGCCGGGGCCCACCTCCCACACGCGTACGCGCCCGCCCTCGGTGAAGGTGCCGTTGGTGCTGCCGTCGTCGTGCACGGTCCAGTGGCCGCCGTCGGCGCGCAACTCCGCGTGGTGCCACGAGATCCGGGCGTCGTGGAGCACGATGTCGCTGGTGGGGTCGCGCCCGACGCGGTAGACCCGGCCGGGGGTCATGACGGTGCTGTCCCCGTCGATGTCGAGGACCAGCTCGGGTGCGGTGGGCGCGAAAGGCCGCTTTCCCATAGGGGAATTTTATCGTTCTGCGCCGGTATGCGCAGATCGGTGGACTGCCAGCAGGAGCCGTGCCGCCTCCCGTGCCTCGCGAGCGGGCGCGGACGAGCCCGTGAGGGCGGCCGTGGTGATGGCGCCCTCGGCGAGCAGCGCGAGGTGCGCGCCGGCCGCCGGGGCGGCCCCCGCCTCCGCCACCAGGTCGTCGATCTGCCGCCGGAACGCCTCCTTGTGGGCGCGCGCCGCCCGGGCGACCTCGGGCGAGGTGCCCAGCTCGCCGAAGGAGTTGACGAACGCGCAGCCGCGGAAGCCCGGTTCTTCGAACCACCGCTCCAGCCAGTCGAAGACCGCCGGCAGCCGGACGTCCGGCGAGCCGTCCGCGCCGCCCGCACCGTCCACGTACGCCGCGAGCGCGCTCCGCCAGCGGGCGTCGCGCCGCAGCAGGTACGCCTCCACGAGCGTGGCCTTCGAGGGGAAGAGCTGGTACAGCCGTCGCAGGGTCACGCCGGACGCGGAGCGGACGGCGTCCATCCCGACGGCCTGGATGCCCCGCCCGTAGAACAGCTCTTCGGCGGCGTCGAGGACGCGCGTACGGGCGGCTTCGTCGTCCATCGCTCCACTCCCTGTGCCTTCCTGGGTCCCTTGTGTGAGAACCACCGTTCTCGTAGGGTACCGAACGAGGTGAGAACGATCGTTCTCACGCGAGAGGAGACCGCCGTGCGCCCGCCCCTGCCGCCGTTCACCGAGGAGACCGCCCGCCTGAAGGTGCAGCTCGCCGAGGACGCCTGGAACACGCGCGACCCCGAGAAAGTGGCCCTCGCCTACACCCCGGACTCCGAGTGGCGCAACCGCGACCGGTTCATCAACGGCCGCGAGGAGATCGTCGCCTTCCTGACCGACAAGTGGCAGCGCGAGCTCGGCTACCGGCTCCGCAAGGAGCTGTGGGCGTACACGGACGACCGGATCGCCGTCCGCTTCGCGTACGAGTACCACGACGCCGACGGCCGGTGGTTCCGCGCGTACGGCAACGAGAACTGGGAGTTCGACGAGCACGGCCTGATGTGCAAGCGCTACGCGAGCATCAACGACCTGCCCATCACCGCGGCCGAGCGCCGTATCGCGCACACCGCCGAATGACCCGTCCGGCGGGATTCGGTCCGCCGCTCCTGGGAACGCGGAACAGCACACACCGCACACCATGCGCGTACTCGGCGCGTACCCCGCGCCGACCGGACGTTCAGGAGTAAGGACCACCATGACCGACGACCCCGTCACCCGCCACCCCCGGCCCGACTTCCCCGACCAGGAGCAGCCCCACCCCGGGTGGACCGAGGCGATGACGCCGCGGCCGGACCACGGCGAGGACTCGTACCGCGGCAGCGGACAGCTGACGGACCGGGCCGCCGTCGTCACCGGCGGCGACTCCGGCATCGGCAGGGCCGTCTGCCTCGCGTACGCGCGTGAGGGCGCCGACGTGCTCTTCACCCACCTCCCCGAGGAGCTCGACGAGGCCCGCGAGACCACCCGCCTGATCGAGGCGGCCGGGCGCAAGGCCGTCGCCGTGGAGTGCGACATCAGGGACGAGGACCATTGCCGCGGCCTGATCGAGCGCGCCGCCGCCGAGTTCGGCCGCATCGACGTCCTGGTGAACAACGCCGCCTTCCAGATGGCTCAGCCCGACGGGATCGAGGCCATCACGACGGAGCAGTTCGACCGGGTGATGAAGACCAACCTCTACGGCATGTTCTGGCTCACCAAGATGGCGCTCCCGCACATGCCGAAGGGTGGCTGCGTCATCAACACGACCTCCGTGCAGGCGTACCAACCGAGCCCGCCCCTGCTCGACTACGCCATGACGAAGGGCGCCATCGTCACCTTCACGCAGGGGCTCGCGCAGATGCTCGCCCCGCGCGGCATCCGCGTCAACGCCGTGGCCCCCGGCCCGGTCTGGACGCCGCTGATCCCCGCGACCATGCCGGAGACCGCCGAGTTCGGCAAGCAGGCACCCCTCGGACGCGCGGCCCAGCCCGTCGAGATGGCGCCCGCGTACGTCTTCCTCGCCTCGCCGAGCGCGAGCTACATCACCGCCGAGGTTGTCAACGCCACCGGAGGTACGCCCCTTCCGTGATACGCCCCGCCCGAGAAGCGTGGCATCGCGTCCGCTGGGAGACGGCCACGGTCGGCGGTTCCGTGCGCCGGGCCCTCACCGGGCCCGGACCCGAGCGGGACCTGGCCGTCCAGTCGCTCAAGGCCGCCGGGGCCGCCATTCTCGCCTGGGCCGTCGCCGGCTGGTGGTGGAAGGCGCCGCTCGCGCTGATGGCACCCTGGACGGCCGTCGCGCTCGTCCAGAGCACCGTCTACCGGTCCGTCCGCACCGGTCTGCAGCAGGTGGTCCTCATCGCGGCCGGAACCGTGGTCGCCGCCGCGGCGGTCGGCCTCACCGGCGACACCATGGCGGCCATGGCCCTGGCCCTGCCCGTCACCGTGCTGCTCGGCAACTACCCGCGCTTCGGCGACCAGGGCCTGTACGCCTCCACCACAGCGCTGTTCGTGCTCGTGTACGGGGCGTACACGGGCTTCGACATCCTGCACCGGCTGCTGGAGACGCTCCTCGGCGCCGTCATCGGAATCGGCGTGAACGCGCTGATCCTGCCGCCCGTGCACCTGCGCGACGCCCGGGACTCGCTGTGCCGACTGCCCCGCGAGGGTGCCGACCTGTTGCGCACCATGGCCGACGAGATCCGGCACGGCCACGACCGCAGCCAGGCCCAGGAGTGGCACCGCCGCGCCCGCCGGCTCACCGGTCGCCTCGCCGCGCTGCGCGACGCCCGCACCTGGACCCGCGAGAGCCTCCGCTTCAACCCGGTCCCCCGCATCCGCCGGCAGGCCCCACCCGACCTGCCGTCCACCGAGTGGGACGCCGCGTGGGAACGCGTCGCCGACCACCTGACCTCCCTCACCGCGCTGCTCGCCGAGGCGGCGGGCGAACGGCCGCGGTTCGCCCCGCCGCCGGACGACGTCCTCGCCGACGTACCGCCCCTGCTGCAGGCCCTGGCGGACGTGTGCGAGACCGACTGCGCCGCCCTGAGCCGGCCGGCCGGGCCCGCCCCGGACCGGCGGGACCGCGACGAGGCGATGGACCGCGCCTGGGAGGCCCACCACCGGCTCAAGGCCCGGCTCGCCGAGCAGGCCGGGCGGGACGGCGAGACCGCCACCTCGGTCGGCGGCCTCACCGCCGAGACTCGCCAGCTGCTGCACGACCTGGAGAACGCACGTGTCCACTGACCCGCCCTCCGCTCGCGTTGCGGGGCCGCCCCCCGCGCGGGAGGGTCGGGTCAGCGACCGCGAGGAAGAGGAACACAGCCATGCCCATCGCGACGGTGAACCCCGCCACCGGCGAGACGCTGAAGACCTTCGACGCACTCGACGACGCCGGTATCGACCGGCGCGTGGCCGCCGCCGAGGCGGCCTTCCGCGACTACCGCACCACCTCCTTCGCCGACCGCGCCCGCCTGCTCCGGCGCGCCGCCGACCTGCTGGAGGAGGACCAGGCGGACATCGCCCGCACCCTCACCACCGAGATGGGCAAGCCCATCGGCGCCGCCCGCGCCGAGGCCGCCAAGTGCGTCAAGGCCATGCGCTGGTACGCCGACCACGCCGAGCGGCTCCTCGCCGACGAGCACCCGCCCGAGGCGGACGTCCGGGACGCCGGCGCCGCCACCGCCCGCGTCCACTACCGGCCCCTCGGGCCCGTACTCGCCGTCATGCCGTGGAACTTCCCGCTCTGGCAGGTCGTCCGGTTCGCCGCGCCCGCCCTCATGGCCGGCAACACCGGCCTCCTCAAGCACGCCTCCAACGTGCCGCAGACCGCCCTCTACCTGGAGGACCTCTTCCGCCGCGCCGGCTACCCCGAGGGCTGCTTCCAGACCCTGCTGATCGGCTCGCGCGCCGTCGAACGCGTCCTGCGCGACCCGCGCGTCGCCGCCGCCACCCTCACCGGCAGCGAACCGGCCGGCCGCTCCGTCGCCTCCATCGCGGGCGACGAGATCAAGAAGACCGTCCTGGAGCTCGGCGGCAGCGACCCGTACATCGTGATGCCCTCCGCCGACGTCGAGAAGGCCGCCACCACCGCCGTCACCGCCCGCGCCCAGAACAACGGCCAGTCATGCATCGCCGCCAAGCGGTTCATCGTCCACACGGACGTCTACGACGCCTTCGCCGAGCGCTTCACGGCCGGCATGGCGGCGCTCCGCGTGGGCGACCCGATGGACGAGTCCACCGACGTCGGCCCGCTCGCCAGCGAAGCGGGCCGCGACGGCCTGGCGGAGCTCGTCGACGACGCCGTACGCGCCGGAGCCACCGTCCTGTGCGGCGGCCGGCGCCCCGAGGGCCTGGCCGACCGGGGCTGGTACTACGCCCCGACGGTGCTCACGGACATCACCCCAAAGATGCGCATCCACCAGGAGGAGACCTTCGGCCCCGTCGCCACGCTCTACCGCGTCGCGGACCTCGACGAGGCCGTACGCCTCGCCAACGACACCTACTTCGGGCTCAGTTCCAACGTCTGGACCCGCGACGAGCAGGAGCTGCGGCGCTTCGTCCGCGACCTGGAGGCGGGCGGCGTGTACGTCAACGGCATGACCGCCTCGCACCCCGCGCTGCCGTTCGGCGGCGTCAAGCGCTCCGGGTACGGCCGCGAACTGTCCGGCCACGGCATCAAGGAGTTCTGCAACGCCACCACCGTGTGGCAGGCGGCCTGACCGGTCACAGCGGCTGCACGACCTCGTCCGCGGGCGGCGGGCCCGGCGGCGTACCGTCGCCGAAGGGCCGGCCGCCCAGCTCCTCGCGGTGGTGCGGGGCGCGCCAGCCGCGCAGGTCGGGGCCGCGCGGCACGATCCGCGTCGGGTTGATGTCCTGGTGGACCTGGTAGTAGTGCCGCTTGATGTGGTCGAAGTCGACCGTGTCGCCGAACCCCGGCGTCTGGAACAGGTCCCGCGCGTACGCCCACAGCACCCGGTCCTCGGTCAGCTTGTTGCGGTTGCACTTGAAGTGGCCGTGGTACACCGCGTCGAACCGCACCAGCGTGGTGAACAGCCGGATGTCCGCCTCCGTGATCGTGTCGCCCACCAGGTACCGCTGCCCGGCCAGGTGCTCCGAGACCTGGTCGAGCCGCGCGAACAGCCGCGCGTACGCCGCGTCGTACTTCTCCTGGCGCTTGGCGAAACCCGCTTCGTACACGCCGTTGTTGACGTCCCGGTAGATGCCGTCCATCCGCTCGTCGATCTCGTCGCGCAGCGCCTCCGGGTACAGGTCGGGCGCTCCGGGCCGGTGCAGGGCGCGCCACTCGGTCGCCAGGTCCAGCGTGATGCGCTGGTAGTCGTTGGTCACCAGCGCGCCGCCGGCCACGTCGACGACCGCCGGGACGCTGACCCCGCCGTCGTACCCCTCCTCCCGCGCCTGGTACGCCTCGCTCAGGAAGCGGATCCCGAGCACCGGGTCCCGGCCGTCCGGGTCCAGGGTGAACCGCCAGCTCCGCTCGTCCTGGATCGGATCGACCACCGCCAGCGACAGGGCGTCCTCCAGCCCCAGCAGCCGCCGTGCCACCAGGGCGCGGCTCGCCCAGGGACAGGCGCGGCTGACGACCAGCCGGTAGCGGCCGGCCTCGACGGGCCAGCCGTCCCGGCCGTCGGCGGTGATCCGGTCCGTGAAGTGGCTCGCGGAACGCGTCCACTCGGCGGATTGCTGCACGGTCGCCCACCCTTCCTCGTCCTGACGGCGTACGTCGCGTACGCGAAGGGACGGGTACCCGCGCCACCCCGCGGGCTATCGCGCCGTCACCCCTGCGGGGCTCCCCGAACCGTCGGCGGGCGCCCGCAGCGCCGGGACCGGCTCACGGCGGCGCTCACCCGGCTGGAAGTGGAGGATGATCAGGCGGGCGCCCGGCGCGGCCAGCGGCTGCGCGGCGCACAGGGTCACCCACCCGGGGCCGAGCTCGGAGTGGCGTAAGGGCCGTTCGTCGCCGTCCAGCCGGATGCGGCTGCTCGCCGACTCGTAGATCGGCGCCGCCACCGGGTCGGCCAGCACGTCCCGCACGATGCCGCGCAGCGTCCGGTTGCCCGGGTCGGCGGCGAGCGCCACCCGCAGTTGCGGCAGCACCATCGGGGCCCACGCCGTCTCCCAGTCCGCCAGCACGGTCCGGGCCTCCGGTTCGACCGCCATCCACCGCATGGTGTTGGCGGGGACCTCACGCCGGGGGAAGACCCTTGCCATGTGGGCGTTGTGGGCGAGCATGTTCCACGAGCGGTCGCTGATGTACGCCATGTGGGAGAAGCCGTCCAGCACCGTCTGCCACACGCCCGGGATCTCCTCGCCCGACCGGGAGTTGAGCGGATGCGGCGGATCCTGGCCGAGGGCGTACCGCCACAGCGCGACCCACTCCTGCTCGGTCATGTTGAACAGCCGCGCCACGTCGTGCAGCAGGCCCACCGGCGGGTTGGTGTACCGGCCCGACTCCAGCCGGCCGTACGTGTCCGGCGCGCGGTGCAGGAGCTGGTCGATCTGCGCCTGGGACAGGCCGGGAGCCCGCCGTCCCTGCCGGGTCGGGCGGGACAGCCCGTGGCTCTCCGGCTTGATCATCGCGCGGCGCTCGCGCAGCAGGCAGCGCAGTGCCACCTTGTCCATGCGGTTCTTCCCCCAAGGTTCCCGGAATTCCTGGTCAGCCTGTACGTGGTGAGGCGGTCCGGTGACCGCGTCCCGGGTACGGGCGGCGGCCGGAAACGGTGCGGGCCCGGTGCGGGCGTCGCGGCGTACGGGCTGGTGCATGGGGTGCGTCCGTTCATGGGCATACGGCGGTTCTGCGGCTCGGCGAGGGCCCGCGCCCGCGCGGCGGGAGCGGGGGAGGGGCGCACGGGTACGCTGACCCGTCGGACGCCGACGATCAAGCGCCTGGGGGGTGCGTACCTGCGCACGGCGCACACACGCATCCGCACCGGGCCGTCACAGGGGCCTTCGACGGGGTCCTTCGACGGGGGCAGGGGGAGACGGGTGGGAGACAGGGCCAGGCACGCGAACGGAAACGAGGGCGAGGGCGACGGCGCGGTGGCGGACGGGACGACGGTGCTGTCGGCCGCCGCCAGGGAGCTGTACGCCCGCGTCACCCGCGGCGAGCGCGTCGAGGACGCGGACGCCGACGCCCTGCGGGAACTGACGGACTGGCGCCTGGTCGCCCTCGACCCGGAGGGCGCGCGGGCGCCGATCGCCCTGGACCCGCAGGAGGCGGGCCGCAGGCTCCTCGACGACGAGCTGCGCGCCCTGGCCGTCCGGGCGGCCCGGATGGCCGAGATACCCGGCCTCGCCGACGAGCTCGGCGTGCACTTCGAGCGCGCCAAGTGGCGCTCCGGCGCCAGCAGCGAGTTCCTCGCCGAACCGGAGGAGGTCGACGCCCGCATCGGGCAGGCCGTCAGCCGCGCCGAGACCGAACTGCTGATCGCGCGGCCCTGCGGCCCGCACAGCCCCGAGCTCGTCGAGAGCACCATGGCGCGCGAGGCCGGTGCGCTCGCCCGCGGTGTGCGGGTGCACACGCTCTACCACGACAGCGAGCGGGACGACCCCGCGAGCCGCGGGTGGGTGACCGCCATGACCGCGAAGGGAGCCCGGTTCCGCACCCTCGCCGCCCCCTTCCAGCAGTGCGTCGTCGTCGACCGCCGCCAGGCCTTCATCCCGGACCACGTCGACAACTACAGCCCCGGTCACGCGGCGTGGCACGTCGGCGACCGGGCGCTGGTCGCCTTCCTCGCCGAGGGCTTCACGGACGCCTGGCGCCGTGCCGACGTCTGGCACGGTGACCTCGGGGGAGCCGAGGGCGAGGGACCCTGCGGCAGCGGTGGGGCCGGCGGTACCGCAGGGGCGGGCGGCGGGCTCACCCGGCGCCAGCGCGAGATCCTGAACGACACGGCCGCCGGCATCGACCAGCGCATCACCGCCCGCCGCCTGGGCATCGGCCTGCGCACCCTCAGCAAGGAGCTCGGGCACCTCCGGGACCGCTGGGGCGTGCCGACGCTCGCCGCCCTCGCCTACCAGTGGGCCCTCTCCGCCGAGCGGCGGGGGACGGGCCGCGACGAGGGCGGCCGCGGCTCCGCGACGTGATCGCTTTTTCACCGAAGAACCTTCAGAAGAAATATCCCCGGATGTACGGCATCCTGAGCGGGGTCGGCCGGGCCGCCCGCACAGGGCGCCACCGGTCCGCGAAAGCCGCTATTACGGGGGGCGTTACCCGCGCCTCATGCCGGAACCGGGCAGCGCAGGGCACGGGCAGCGTGCCCTGCCGGGCATCGCGTGGGTACCGCAAGGTCGCTGCCAGGGCCTTGGCGGAACGCAGGGGATCACCCTCGTCTCGTTACACCCCCCGTGATAGGGCGTCACTCCTCCGGAGCCTCTCGGGCCCCTGGGCCTCCGTGCTCCCCCGTGCCTCCCGTGCCTCCCGGCCTAAGGGGCCTCTCCGCCGTCTTCGCCGTCTTCCGGCGCCGGCTCGAACCACACGTCACCCTGCCACTCCGCGTGCGCCAGCCGCCCCCCGTCCGGTACGTCATGGGGAGCGGGCATACCCACCCGCCGCGTGCGCAGCGTGACGCGCGCGGGGATGTACTCCAGGAACGACCGGGCGAACCACGGGTGCACCTCGTTCCGCGTGGCGAGCAGCAGGTGGATGCCGAGCCTCCCGCCCGTCCGCGCCGCCCGCAGCAGCACGCTGCTCAGCTCCGGCTGCCGGGGCAGGATCTCCGTCACCTCGTCCACCGCGACCACCAGGCGCGGCAGGGCGGGCATCCCCGGCTCGGCGCTCCGCCGCGCCTCGTACGCCGCGATGTCCGGGCACTCGGCCGACGCCAGCGCGTCCTCCCGGACCCCCAGTTCGGCGACGAGCCTCTCGCGCAGGTCCAGCGCCCGGGACGGCACGTCCGACAGCCCCAGGGCGGCGCCGCTCACCGCCGGGTCGGCGTACCGCTCGAGGCCGCTGCGGCCGGTGAAGTCGGCGAGCAGCAGACGCAGGCCGTCCGCCGGGTTGCGCCGGGTCAGCTGGCTCAGCACGGTGTCCAGGAACTCCCGCCGGCCCGCGTCCAGAGCGCCCTGGCACAGCATGTGCGGGCCGCTGCCGTCGGACTCGGGGCCGGCCATGTCCACCCGCACCGGCCGGCCGGACGCGCTCCGGCCGAGGGTGACGCGCAGCCGGTGCCGGTGCGGCACCTCGCGGCGCGCGATCTCGTTCAGGGCGCGCAGGACCTCCTCGGCGGTGGGGCGCCGCGCCGGAACCGGCTCGACGCAGTCGAGCAGGACGTGGGTGAGCCGCGCGCCGGCGACCGGCGCCTCCTCCCGTCCGCCCTCGCGCCGGGCGCCCGCCCTGCCACCGGAGGCGGCCGCGAGCAGGATCGCGCCCATGGAGTACACGTCGGAGGCCGGGGTCGGCGGCACCGAGTGGTGCGCCAGCTCGGGCGCCTGGTAGGGCCCCGGCCGGGCGAAGACCCTCCGGTGCCTGCTCGGCCGGCCCGCCACGGTCGCGGTCAGCCAGCCGGTGATCCGCACCTCCCGGCCCGCGATCAGCACGAACCCCGGTACCAGCGAGCCGTGCACCAGCCCCTTGCGGTGCGCCGTGACCAGCCCGTTCGCGAACTGGCGGGCTATGGCGAGCAGGCCGTCCTCGTGCAGGGGCCCGTAGCGGCGGACGAACGCCGTCAGGCCGGGTGCGGGCCCGGGCACCTCCTCGTCGTCCAGGGCACACTCGACGGCCACCCACGGCCGGGCACCGTCCACGTGGCGGGCGACCAGCCGGGGCGCATGGACGCCGGCCATCCGGTTCAGCGCGATGACCTCCCGGGCGACCAGGTCGGTCTCGCGCAGCGCGGGAGCCTCCGGCCTGCGGATCACCACGGGGACGCCCTCGCCGTCCACCGCGAGGTACATTCCGATCCCGGTCCACCCCCGCCGGTGCTCCGCGAACACCCGGTAGGGCAGCGCGCCGGCTCCGGCGAAGCGCGGGTCGCCGACGCGTACGGGCACCCAGTCCGCGCCCGTCAGACGGAGCCGCACGCCCGGCGGGACCGGGAGTTCCTCCTGGCCGTCCGGACGGGGCGGCGGCTCGGGGGCGGCCGCTGTCCCGGTCGCCGGAGCCGGCGCCGCCACCCCGAGCCTGCGCATCACCCGCTCGTCCACCCACCCGAACGGACGCGGCCCGTCCACCGCCACCCGCTCCGGTCCCTCCGGATGCGGCAGCCAGGCGGGGAAGTCGGCCGAGGAACGGACGAGTTGGGCCAGCCGCGCCGTCACCGCCCGGGTGGTCCGCACCAGTTCGGTGGGCGGAACGGTGCCGAGCAGGATCCGCCGCGTGTCCTCGCGGAAGTCGAACTCCCGCTGGTGCGGCAGGCTGCGCGCCCCCTCCTCGTCCCGGTGCATGAGCCCGCCCAGGAACACCTCCGCCAGGTGGCTGGTGTCCACTGCCGGGGTCATGGCACCCTGCACCAGCCGCATCACCGGCACCGGCAGCGGCGCCACCGCCGCCAGGTGCGCGGCCAGCCGGTACGCCTCCGGGGACGCCGCCTCCCGGAACCGCAGCACCGCATCCGGGGACGCCTCCCCACCCGCGCGTACGGGCGTGCCGCCGCCCCCCGGCGGCGTACCGCCGGCGTGCGTCCCGGGCCGCGCCAGCAGCGGCAGGACGGCGCTGCCCCCGGGCGAGCCGACCAGCGCCGCCCAGGTGCCGACCGACTCGGGCGTCGCCTCCAGCACCGGCACCGGGATCCCGTCGAACGGGGCCAGTTCGGGCGGCAGCACCGGGTCCGCGATCTGCCACGAGCCGCCCGCCGCGCCCCGGCGGCGCGTGGTGACCTTCCACCGCTCGGCCCGGATGCCGGAGCCGTCCCACAGCCGCGGCGGCAGCACCTGGAGCACCGCGGCCGGTCCGGTCGCCGCCGCCCGCTCCAGCGCGGCGTGCATCCGGCCGTCGCGCCACGCCGCGCCCACACCGTCGCTCACCACGAGCAGCAGCGTGTTCCCGGACGGGTCGCCGACGGTGGACAGCGACAGCGTGGCGGGCCCGTCACCGAAGGGGCGGTGGCGCAGCCGCGGGCCACCCGGGCTCCGGCTGTCCAGGCCGAAGACGCGGATGTCGCGGAACGCCCCGCTCCGCTCCATCAGCACCCGTACCTCGGCCGCCAGCCGCTGCCACAGCAGCATGGACACGCCGTCGTCGACGAGCAGCACTAGGTCGAGCCAGCGCGTCACGGCCGGCCGCACCACCGCGTCCGGCAGCCCCGTCTCGGCCATCACCGCGACCGTGGCCGGCACGTCCAGCTCCCACCGCAGCGCGTCCGGACGCCGGTGCCGCAGCGGCCGCAGCGCCCGGCCGAGACGCAACTCGGCGCCGCCCAGCGCCTTCTCGCCCGGAGCGCGTACGGGCATCGCCGGGACCTCGGCCGCGGAGCGCTCCCGCCGCGCCGCCGGAACGGGCGCGGCGTGCAGGGCCCCGGCCCCGCCCGGCGCCCCGGACGGCTCGCGACCCCCCGACGGCCCGGAAGGCTCCGGCGGCTCGCCGGACGGCCCGGCCCGGTCCGGATTCCGCGGCTCCGGTCCGCGCGAGGGCTCAGCGGCGGGCGGCGGACCGGCCACGCCGGGAAGCGGACCCGCGGGCGTCGCCGCGGACGGCAGCCGGGCCGCCAACCACAGCGCGTCCAGCAGCTCCTCGGCCGACAGCTCCGCCCCGCAGTCCGCCAGGACGTCCCGCACCCGCTCCAGCACCGGTCACACCGTCCCGCCGAGCCGGTGCAGCACGGCGTCCAGCAGCCCGTCGGCGTCCAGGTCCACACCGCCCCGGCGCAGGAAGACCGCGTTCAGCAGCTGGTCGGTGGCGAGTTCGCCGCGCGCCCGGCGGGCGAGGAAGGCGCGCATGAGGTCGTCGACGCCCTCCAGACCGGAGGCACCGGAGCCGTCGCCGTTCCCGGCGCCCGCCGCGTCCAGGTGTGCCCGGACGATCGCGCGCAGCCGCTCCTCGTCGGGCTCCGGCAGGTCGAGCCGTACGCAGCGGCGCAGGAAGGCGGGCGGGAAGTCCCGCTCGCCGTTGCTGGTGATGACGACGACCGGGAACTCCGCACAGCACACCCGGCCCCGTACGACCTCGGTCCAGGAGTGCGGATCGGCCGTCATCACCCGCACCCGGGCCTGCTCCTCGGGCAGCCGGGCCAGCTCGGGGATCTCGAACTCGCCCTCCTCGAAGACGTTCAGCAGGTCGTTGGGCAGGTCGACGTCACCCTTGTCGAGCTCGTCGACGAGCAGCACCCGGGGCCGGCCGGACGGCACGAGCGCGGTGCCGAGCGGACCGAGGCGCACGTACGAGCCGATGCCGGGACCCTCGTCCGGCGCGCCGTCCCCGTCGAGGTCGCGGTCGCGCCGCAGGTTCGTCTCGCGCAGCCGGCCGATCGCGTCGTACCGGTAGAGCGCGTCCTGGAGCGTCGTACGGCTGTTGACCGGCCAGTGCAGCACGCGCCCGAGCGACAGTTCGTGGGAGATGGCGTGCGCCAGCGAGGACTTGCCCGTGCCGGGCTGCCCGGTGACCAGCAGGGGCCGCCGCAGCAGCAGGGCGGCGTTGACGACGTCCGCCTCGGCCGGGCCGATCAGGTACGGCCGCGGGCGGCGCGGCGCGCCGTCCGCCGCGCCGCGGAACCGCCGCCACGGGGGCGCCTCGGGGAACGCGGGCGTACGGGGCCGCCCGTCGCCCCGGAACAGCCGCCACGCCTCGGCGCCGCCGTCGCCCTCTTCGCGTCCCGTGCCGGGACCGTTCACCGTCATCAGCCGTTCGCTTCCGTTCCGTTCCATGTCATGAGGGGTGCCATGAGGCGTGCCATGAGAGGTGTCATGCGGGGTCTCAGGAGGGGTCGAGCAGTTCGAGGGAGTCCGGCACCGGCAGTTCGGCGTCCTCCCACACCAGGGCGGGCCGCGCCGCCGAGACGACCGAGGAGCCGAAGACCCCTTCCCGGAACTCCCGCACCCGCTCCGGCAGCTGGTGCAGCGGCCCGGCGGGCGCGAGCGCGTCGAGCCGGGCCGCGTCCGCGTGGCCGTCCGCCTCGCGGTCCCAGAGCACCACCGGCACCCCCAGTGCCAGGCACAGGTCCAGCAGCCGGTCCCGCTCCTCGCGCGGCCCGTGCAGGACGACCCCGGCGACGTCCTTGTGGCTCGTCTCCAGCCGCTGGTACAGCTGCTGGAGCGTCGCCGAGGTCTCGTCGACGACCAGTACCTCCGGATGCCCGGACGCCCAGCGGCGGCGCATCTCGGCGTCGCGGCGCGGGGAGCGGCGGCTCATCTCCGGGCAGCGCAGCGCCACCTGGTACTTGGCGCCGAGCGCGAGCCGCAGGCCCCCGAGGTCGGGGAACAGGTCGCCGAGCGCGTTGCCCGTGTCCCAGCTGTCGACCGGCAATTGGAGCCCGTCGCGCCCCACGACGACGTCCACCCGGGTGACCGGGTACGGGTCGTCCCCCTGGCCGCTCTCGGCCGCCTCGCGCACCAGGCGGCCGATCTCCTCCGGGGCGCACGCGCCCTCCGGCGCCGCGACGGTCGACGTCGTACCGTCCTGGCGCACCAGGCCCACCCGGCACCGGTAGCGCCCGGCTCCGCCCGGCTGTTCCGCGCCCGCGCCCGCGCCCGTGCCGCAGGCGCCGTCGGCGGTCAGTCTGAGCACGATCCGGCTGACCGGCGAGGAGCGGTGCGCGGCCCAGCCGGCCGCGTCGGCGCGGCGCTCGGCCAGGGCGACCGGGCTGATGCCGAGCCGCTGCGCGACCCGGTCGCACCAGCCGTGCAGGGAGCCGCGGGTCTCCCGGTCCGGCGCGGCCGACGCCACGAACGCGGCGAGCCGGAGCAGCGCCGGCACCGGCGGCGCGCCCCCGTCGGGCGCCGGTCCGTCCGGGAACCCCTCCAGGCTCAGCACCACGGCGTCGAGGTCGGCCTCCGTCAGGCGGCCCGAGGCCGCCAGCGGCCCGGGCAGCACCATGTAGCGCAGGGCCTCCCGGGCGGCGCGCGGCACGAGCGTGGCGTCGGCGGCGGTGACCCGGCGCAGGTCGTCCAGGAGGTGGCGGTGCTCCCCGACCGACAGCAGCCGGACGTTCTCCTCCAGCCGCCCCAGCGCGAGCAGGCTGTCGAGCGCCTCCCGGTCGGCCGGGCCGCGGACCGCGGGCGCCAGCGACTCGGTGAGCGTTGCCAGGGCCCGCTCCTCGGTGACCAGGAACTCCGCCAGCTCCTCCACGGTGGGCGCCGCGCCCTCCTCGGGCGGCGGCACCGGGCGGCCCAGCCCGGCCGCCAGCGTCCTGGCGTGGTCCGCGCGCCGCCCGGGGTCGTCCAGCAGCGCCCGCAGTACGGGGGCGAGCCCGGCCGCCGCACGCGCCACGTCCGGCCCGCCGCACCAGGTGCCCGCGCCGGTGGGGGTGGCGACGGCGCACTCGTCGAGGACGTCGGCCGCGCCGGCGCGGGCCAGCTCCTCGCGCACCGCCTGCCACGGCACCGCCCAGCTGCGCCGTACGGCCTGCTGGGCCCGTAACGGCTGGGTCTCCTCGGGCATGAGGTGCGCCACCACGAGCCCGGCGACCGAGGAGGCGTCCCGCGTCCACAGCGGACCGCCGCTGTAGCCGGGCCCGATGGCCGCCCCCGACAGCCGGCCGTCGAGGTAGCCGTACCGGCCCTCCTTGAGGCGGACGACGATGTCGGCGAAGGTGATCGCCTCGCCGCCGCCGTGCCAGGCCCGCAGCTCCTGGCCCTCCTCCATGTCCCGCCACACCACGGGCCGCAGCCAGGAGGGCGCCGGCTCGTCGAGGTCCAGGACGGCGAGGTCGCCCTCCCACTCCAGGGCCGAGGGGCGCCGCTGCGGGGGCACCCACACGGACACGGTGGCCGTCCGGTGGCCCGTCGCGCCGGAGCCGCGGAAGGCCACGGTGAGCGGCCCGGCGGCGCCCGGCCGCTCGGCGGCGTAAAGGTCCTTGCCGAGCGCGTCGTTGACGACGTGGGCACAGGTCAGGACGCGGTTCGGGGAGAGGAGCGCGGCGGCGCCCGCGGCCTTGGAGCTGCCCTCGTAGAGCAGCGAGACGCGGGTGCCGGCGGCTGCCGGGCTGCGGAACCACGTCATCCGTGCCGGTCCTGTCGGTGCTCGGCTCCGGCGGCCGGCCCGGCGCCGTGCTGCCAGGTCGCCGACACCGTCATCGTGGCGTTCCCGTTCGCGCCGACGATGCCCAGCTTGAGGTCCTGCCCGATCTGGACGCCGAACTCCACCGTCAGCTCCTGGGGCGGGTTCGGCGCGCTCGCCACCGCCGCGTGCACCTCTTCGAGGAGCGGGCCGAGCGGGCGCAGCGCCGTGCGCAGGGCGTCGGCCGCGAGCGCCGCCGTCCGGCCGCCGCCGCGGGCCACGGGCGTGGCCGTGCCGAAACCACCGGGCAGGTCCGGTCCTTCGCCCCGTTCCGGGGCCGTGCGGCCGCCGGCCGCCGGTGCTCCGGTGTCGGACAGCTCCACCCGCAATGCGGCGCCGGCGAGATCGAGTTCTGCGTATTCGGGCATGCGGTCATTGTGTCCGATCATGGCCGCGGGGTTGGTGTGGTTTCCGTAAGCGGGTGCGAACCCTCGAACCCTGGAACCCTCGAACCCTGGAGCAAACCCGCACCGGCGCCGGGGAGTACGCGGGCGGCATGAGCACGTCCACGTTCGAGGAGGCGGTGCGGGATCTGATGCACCGTGACGGCTGCGGGGACGCGGCCCGCGGAGCAGCTGTGCCGTCAGTGTGCGCCCCCAGTGCGCGGGCGCACCTCCGTGATCCCCGAAAGGGGCATCGCGGGCGGGTCACCGGCTGCGGCAGGATCCCGTGGAGGTGATCTTGTCGTGCCCGGCACGCCGGTGCGTTCCGCACCGGCCGGCTGCCGGCGGTGTCGGTGACGACGTCCAGGGCCCGGCCACTCGATCGCCGTGACGGATACGACGGGCCGCGCACGGCCGCGCTGCCGCGGCGAGCGGCTTGCCGATCGCCGCGGCCATGCCCGCAACCATGACTGGTAGGAGCCCGCATGGACGGTCACACGTGGAGGGAGCTGGACCCCTCCCACCCGCGCTACGGCGACATCTTCCGGACGTACCTCGCCCACACCGACGAGAAGGAGCACCAGCAGCGCCTCCTCTACGCCATCGTCGACGAGCTGCCGCAGCACGACGTCTTCGTCGATGCGGGTGCCGGAACCGGGCTGTTCACCGCCGGCCTCGCCGAGAGGTTCGACAGGACGGTCGCCGTCGAGCCCGATCCGGCGTTGCGGCGGGAGCTGCGCACAGCCTGCCCGGACGCCGAAGTACTGCCCGTCCCGATCGCCGCCGCCGAGCCCGCCGGTCCCGCCGATCTCGTCCTGTGCTCACACGTCCTGTACTACGTGCCCGAGGCCGACTGGCCCGGGCACGTGGCGAGGATGCTGTCCTGGCTGCGCCCGGGCGGTGAACTCGTCCTGGTGCTCCAGCACCCCCACAACGCCTGCATGGCCATGGTCCGGCACTTCGGCGGCCCCACGCGCAGCCTGAACGCACTGCTCCCGTACCTGGACGGTGCCGCAGACCGGTCGTACCGCGCCGAACTCGTCCGCCAGCGCGCTTCCGTCCGCGTCCCGGACCTGCCCACGGCCCTGGAAGTCTGCCAACTGGTGGTCGGCCCGCTGGAGAACCCCTCGGCCCGGACAGCCGTCGCCGACTACCTGCACACCCACTGTGCCGAGCCCGGGGGAGGGTTCGCCCTCAGCTGCGACCAGGACTTCCTGCGGATCCGGCGCGACGCCTGACGGGGCTCATACCCCGCACCGGCGTTCGTCCAGTCCTGGGCGCCATCCGGTGCGCTCCGGCAGATGAGCGCGGCCGGGCGGGCCCCGGGCATCCGGTTCAGCGGATCCAGGGGAAGGACTTCCAGCCGGTGCCGATCTTGGTGCCGTCGCCGATGGCGCCGGTCCCCGTGCCGTTGTAGCGGTCGAGGTCACCGTGGCGGTACGCGCCAGGAGGTCGGCGTTCCGGTCGTTGTCGAGGTCGCCGGCGCCGACGATGGTGAGGCCCTTGTGCGTGAAGTCCCCCGGTTCCCGGCTGCTTCTTCTCCCCATGCACATCCAGTGATCAAGGAGCCTCACAGCAGGTGGAAGGGCCCTTCGAACTCCTTTTCGGGACTCTCTCAGTCCGCTCGCGCGCGCTTGGGCGCCCGCCGCGTGCGAGTCCACGTCAGCAGGTCGTCGGCCGACCACGTGTTGATCACACGGTCGGCCGGTACGCCGCACTCCTCGGCGCGGGCGCAGCCGATGATCTGCCAGTCCAGCTGGCCGGGGGCGTGGGCGTCGGTGTCGATGGCGAAGAACACCCCGGCCGCCACCGCCTCGCGCAGCAGCCGCCGGGGCGGATCCAGGCGCTCGGGGCGGCTGTTGATCTCCACCGCCGTGCCGGACTCGGCGCAGGCGGCGAAGACCGCCTCCGCGTCGAACTGCGACTCCGGCCGCTTCCCGCCGACGAGCCGGCCGGTGCAGTGGCCGAGCACGTCCACCAGCGGGTTGCGTACGGCCCTTACCATGCGCCGCGTCATGGCGGGCGCCTCCATCCGCAGCTTGGAGTGGACGGACGCCACCACCACGTCGAGGCGGTCGAGGAGCTCCGGTTCCTGGTCGAGGGTGCCGTCCAGCAGGATGTCGCACTCGATACCGGTCAGCAGCCGGAAGGGAGCCCACCGCTCGTTCAGCTCCGCCACCACGTCCAATTGCTCCCGCAACCGCTCGGCCGACAGGCCCCGGGCCACCGTCAGCCGGGGCGAGTGGTCGGTGAGCACCGCCCACTCGTGGCCGAGCGCCGCCGCGGCCCGGCCCATCGCCTCGATCGGGCTGCCGCCGTCCGACCAGTCCGAGTGCAGGTGGCAGTCGCCGCGCAGCGCCGCCCGCAGCTCCGTCCCGACCGTGGCCGCCGCGCCCGCCTCCTCCTCCAGCCGCTCCAGGTACGCCGGGACCCCGCGGCTCAGCGCCTCGCGCACCACCTGCGCGGTCTTCGGCCCGACGCCCTTGAGCTGCTCCAGCGTCCCGGCCGCCGCCCGCCCGGCCACCTCGCCCTCGTCCAGGGCCGACAGGGCCGCCGACGCCGTACGGAACGCCCGCACGCGGTACGTCGGCGCCTGCGCCCGCTCCAGCAGGAAGGCGATCCGGTCCAGCGCCTCGACGGGGTCCATCACGCGCCTCCCGGGCCGCGCCGGGGCGACGGGCCGATCTCGCACCACACAGCCTTGCCCTCGCCGCGCGGCTCCACGCCCCAGCGCAGCGCCAGCGCGTCCAGGAGCAGCAGCCCGCGCCCGCCCGTCGCCGCCTCGCCCGGCGAGCGCCGCCGGGGCCAGGCGCTGGAGCGGTCCTGCACCGACAGCCGCACCCGGCGCACCGGCTCCGGCAGCACCTCCAGGGTCAGCACCGCGCCGCCCTCCGTGTGCAACAGCACATTGCCCAGCAGCTCGCCGGTGACCAGCTCCGCGTCGTCCGCGAACTCCCGCATCCCCCAGTCGCGCAGCGCCCGCCGCACCACCGCCCGCGCCTCCGACAGGCCCTGCGGGTCGGCCTGGTGGATGTACTGGTGGATGCGCGGCGCCCGGGGCGTGCCGGGGTCGGGGCTGCGCCGCAGCACCAGCAGCGCCACGTCGTCGCCCGCGCCCCACCGCTCCCAGAACCGCTCCGAGAGGTGGTCGGCCAGCGCCTCCGCGCCCGGCGGCCCGCTGCTCACCGCCCGCTCCAGCGCGGCCATGCCCTCGCCGATGTCCACGCCCGGCTGCTCGACCAGGCCGTCGGTGCACATCACCAGCGTCTCGCCGGGCACCAGGTCGAGCCGGGTCTCCGGGAACTCCTCGTCCCCGAAGACCGACGCCACGCCGAGCGGCAGCCCGCCCGGCACCTTCGGCGCCCCGACCCGCCCGTCGGTGTGCCGGATCAGCGGGCCCAGATGGCCGGCGCGCACCACCCGGACCGTGCCCGTGCCCAGGTCGGCCTGCGCGTAGGCGCAGGTGGCGAACCGCTCGGTGTCCAGCTCGGCGAGGAACCGGGAGGCCCGCGCCAGCACCGTGGACGGGGAGTGGCCCTCACCGGCGTACGCGCGCAGGGCGATACGCAGCTGGCCCATGATCGCGGCCGCGTGCGTGTCGTGGCCCTGGACGTCTCCGACGACGACGCCGACCCTGCTCCGGGGCAGCGGGATCACGTCGTACCAGTCGCCGCCGACCTGGCGGCCGCTCCACGCCGAGTGGTAGCGCACGGCGATCTCGCCGCCGTCGACGGCCGGGATGCGGCGCGGCAGCATCGCGGCCTGGAGGCTGGTGGCGACCTCGCGCTCCTCGTCGAAGAGGATCGCGCGCTGGAGCGACTGCGCCACGATCGCCGCGAGGCCCAGGGTGAGGTTGCGCTCGTCCGCGCTGAAGGCGGTGCGGCCGCGGTAGAACAGCGCCATCCCGCCGAGCGTCCGGGCCTGCGCCACCAGCGGCAGGTACGCGGCGGCCCGGAAGCGCAGCCGCCCGGCGTACGGGGCGAGCGCGGGGTAGCCGCGGACCAGGTTCTGGAAGCAGCTGGAGAACAGCGGGCGTCCGCTGAGCACGGTCTCGGCGAGCGGCATCCCGCGTTCCAGCCGCTGCACCCGCAGGTCCTCCAGCACGTCCAGCGACTCGCCGCTGAGCGCGATGATGTTCAGCGAACCGTTCTCGACCAGGCCGAGCGCGAACCCGTCGGCGCCGAGGCGCGCGAGGCCGCCGGGGCCGGTCAGCGCGGCCGTGACGTCGTCCACGGTGACCGCCCGGGACAGCGCCTGCGTGGTGCGCTCGACCATGTTGGTCTGGCGCTCCCTGCGCTTCTCCAGCTCCACCACGAAGGCGGAGTGCGTGACCTCGAAGGTCGCGTCCCGGACGATCCCCACGATCCGGTGGCCCCGGCCGTCGGGGCCCCGCAGGATGCGCGCCTGGACGTGCGTCCACTGCGGTGAGCCGTCGTCCAGCGGGATCTGGAAGTGGGCGGCGTACGAGGTGCGGCCGCTGGTCAGCGCCTCGCGGATCACGGCCTCCAGCCGCGTCCGCTCCTCCGGCTCGAGCCGGCGCACCAGGGAGGCGGGCCGGGCGTCGAACGTGCCGGGGGTCACGCCGAACACGAGCAGGCCCGCCTCGTCGACGTCGATCGTCCCGGCGTCGAGATCCCAGTCGAAGCTGCCGGTGCGGTTCATGGCGAGGCGCTCCGGCGTGCCGATCTCGCCGCTGTGTGCCCGGTTGTCCGTCATCACCCTCATTGTCGAGTGCGTCACGCGGGAACGCCAAGGCATCGGCACCCGCCCTTCGCGTTCAGCCCGTTGACGCGTTCACGCCCCATGCCTATGGTCTGTTCGAAGTGCTGGTCAATGTCCGATATCTCGAACGAATGACCCTTCCAGGAGCACACCCATGCCACGCACACGGCCGAGGCACGCCCTCGCGCTGGCGGCTCTCCTCCCGGCCCTCCTCGCCGGTACGGTGCTGACCGCGCCCACCACCCGCGCCGACACCACCCGCGCCGACGACACCCGGGCCCAGCACCCCCCGGCGGCCGCCGCGCCGGCCGACTACGCGCTCACGGTCAGCCCCGGCCGCGCGGGCCCGGCGATCGACCGCACCATGTACGGCGTCTTCTACGAGGACATCAACAACGCCGCCGACGGCGGGCTGTACGCCGAGCTCGTACAGAACCGCTCCTTCGAATTCGCTCCCGCCGACAACCCCGCCTACACCCCGCTGACCGCCTGGCAGCGCACCGCCACCGGCGGCGCCGCCGGTGAGCTGAAGGTGGCGGACGACGCCGAGCGGCTGAACGAGCGCAACCGCCGGCACCTGCGCCTCGACCTCGCCCCGGCCAACACCCCCACCGGCCGCTTCGGCGTCGTCAACAGCGGCTACGGCGCCGGCATGGCCCTCACCGAGGGCCGCCGCTACGACTTCTCCGTCTGGGCCCGCACCGACCGCCCCTCCGGCACCCGCCTCGCCGCCGAGCTGCGCGCCGCCGACGGCACCGTGCTGTCCGCGCCCCTCGACCTCACCGTGCGCGGCGACCGCTGGGCGAAGTACACCGGCACGCTCGTCCCCAAGGTGACCACCACCGGCGGGCGCCTCGCCGTCACGGCGGCCGGCACCGGCACCGTACGCCTCGACATGGTCTCGCTCTTCCCGCGCGACACCTACAAGGGCCGCCCGAACGGCCTGCGCAAGGACCTCGCCGAGAAGATCGCCGCCCTCAAGCCCGGCTTCCTGCGCTTCCCGGGCGGCTGCCTGGTCAACACCGGCAGCCACCAGGCGTACGAGGCGCCGAACTGGGAGCGCAAGCGGTCGTATCAGTGGAAGGACACCATCGGTCCCGTCGAGCAGCGCGCCGTCAACGCCAACTTCTGGGGTTACCACCAGAGTTACGGCCTCGGCTACTACGAGTACTTCCAGTTCGCCGAGGACATCGGCGCCATGCCGCTGCCGGTCGTCCCCGCCCTCGTCACCGGCTGCGGCCAGAACCAGGCCACCGACGACCCGGCGCTGCTCAAGCGCCACATCCAGGACACCCTCGACCTCATCGAGTTCGCCAACGGCCCGGTCACCAGCGAATGGGGCCGCAAGCGCGCCGCGATGGGACACCCCAGGCCCTTCGGCCTCACGCACATAGGGGTCGGCAACGAGGAGAACCTCCCCGACGCCTTCTTCGCCCGCTTCACCGAGTTCCGCAAGGCCATCGAGGCGAAGCATCCCGACATCACCGTCGTCTCCAACTCCGGCCCCGACGACGCCGGCGGCGTCTTCGACCGCCACTGGCAGCTGAACCGCGAGGCCGGCGTCGCGATGGTCGACGAGCACTACTACAACAGCCCCCAGTGGTTCCTGGAGAACAACGACCGCTACGACTCCTACGACCGCCAGGGTCCCAAGGTCTTCCTCGGCGAGTACGCGTCCCTCGACAACCGCTTCTCCAACGCGCTCGCCGAAGCCGCCTACATGACCGGACTCGAGCGCAACGCCGACGTCGTCAAGCTCGCCTCCTACGCCCCGCTCCTCGCCGACGTCCACCAGAACCAGTGGCGCCCGGACATGATCTGGTTCGACAACCACCGCTCCTGGGGCTCGACCAGCTACGAGGTGCAGAAGCTCTTCATGAACAACACCGGCGACCGGGTCGTACCGAGCCGCGCCTCCGCGACACCCTCCGTCTCCGGCCCGATCACCGGTGCCGTCGGCCTGTCGACGTGGGCGACGAGCGCCGCGTACGACGACGTCGAGGTGACCGGCGCGGACGGCACCCCGCTCCTGAAGGACGACTTCTCGGCCGGTGACGCGCGGTGGACCCGCGCCGCCGGGCGCGGCGACTGGGCCGTGGTGGACGGCGCGTATCTCCAGTCCGACGCGGCCGCCGAGAATACCCTCGTGACGGCGGGCGACACCGGCTGGCACGACTACGACCTGCGGCTCAAGGCCACCAAGAAATCCGGCAAGGAGGGCTTCCTCGTCGCCTTCGGCGTCCGCGACACCGGCAACCACTACTGGTGGAACCTCGGCGGCTGGGGCAACACCCGCTCCGCCGTGGAGGAGTCCGTGGATGGCGGCAAGCAGACGCTGCTCGAGGCCGCCACCACCATCGAGACCGGCCGGACGTACGACCTCCACGTTCAGGTGCGGGGCCGCCAGGTCACGCTCTACCTCGACGGGAAGAAGTGGGGCTCCTTCACCGACGACAAGACGGCCGAACCGTTCCGCCAGGTGGTGACGAGGGACGGCGGCGACCTCGTCGTCAAGGTCGTCAACGCGCAGGCCGCGCCTGCCCGGACCCGCGTCGACCTCGGCACGGACAAGGTCGCCCCGACGGCCCGGCTCACCACGCTCCAGGGCGCTCCGGACGCCGTCAACACGGCCGACGCACGGCCGATCCAGCCGCGCGAGTCCACCCTGAGCGGTATCGCGCGGGAGTTCACGTACACCTTCCCGGCCCACTCGGTCACCTTCCTGCGGATCAAGACCCGGTAGGGCGGGGAGGGTTCCGCTTCACTACCCTGGCCGGGGAGCGCCGTCGGCGCTCCCCGGCCTTTTCGCCGACCGCAGTCGAAGCGCTTCGACCATCGCCGCCGAACAGCCCCTGGACAGCTCCCCGTAGCCGCCTTAATCTCGGAGCCCCACGCATCGAAGCGCTTCACCTCCGGGAGAGCCGCATGGTCACCCTCGCCGACGTCGCTCAGCACGCCGGAGTCTCCGCCTCCACCGTGAGCTACGTCCTCAGCGGCAAGCGGTCCATCTCCGCCTCCACCCGCGCCCGCGTCGAGCGCAGCATCGCCCAGCTCGGCTACCACCCCAACGCCGGCGCCCGCGCGCTCGCCAGCAGCCGATCCAACATCATCGCGCTGATGATCCCGCTCCGGACCGACATGTACGTGCCGGTGATGATGGAGATCGCCATCGCCGTCGCCACCACCGCCCGCGCCCACGGCTACGACGTCCTGCTGCTCACCGGCGAGGAGGGCCCCGCCGCCGTCCGCCGCATAGAGGGCAGCGCCCTCGCCGACGCGATGATCCTCATGGACGTGGAGCTCGACGACGACCGGCTGCCGCTGCTGCGCGAGGCCGCACGCCCCGGCGTCCTCATCGGCCTGCCCGCCGACACCACCGGACTGAGCTGCGTCGACCTCGACTTCGAGGCCGCCGGCGCGCTGTGCGCCGACCACCTCGCCTCCCTCGGCCACCGCGAGGTCGCCGTCATCGGCGAGGCCCCCGCCGTCTACGAACGCCACACCGGCTTCGCCGAACGCACCCTCGCCGGGCTGCGCCGCCGCAGCGACGAGCTCGGCCTGCGCCTCCTGCACCGCCCCTGCGAGGGCAGTTACGCCGCCGTCGCCGCCACCCTCGCCCGCGTCCACGACGAACGGCCCGGCACCACCGCCTTCGTCGTCCAGAACGAGGCCGCCACCGACCCGCTCCTCGCCCTGCTCCGCCAGCAGGGCCGCGCCGTGCCCGAGGACGTCTCCGTGATGGCGATCTGCCCCGACCAGGTCGCCGCACACGCCTCCGTCCCGCTCACCTCCGTCGCCGTACCGGCGCAGAAGATGGGCCGGTACGCCGTCGAGCAGGTCGTCGCCAAACTGGAGGGCCGCGGCACCGACGAAGTCGTCCTGCTCGCCCCGGAGCTGACCGTCCGCGCGAGCACGGGCCCGGCTAGGGTCTTTCGTTCGGATCAGGCTGGATCAGCGAGTGGCGTCTGGCGCACGGGGTCTCCCCAGGCCCGCAGGCCCTAGGGGACGCATCGCAAGGCGGAGGAGGGAGCCTCCCCCGTTGCTCGAAGAGCTACGGGGGCCATTGGCGACCGACGACAACGCTGGGGGCACCTCCCGTGCCCGAAGGGCTACGGGGGAGAGGTGCGGCACCAGGCGTCACGAGCCCAGCAAGATCCGAACGAGAGGCCCTAGCGCGCGCTGAAGGACATGACGCGCTCCTCCCCGGCCGTCAGCGCCAGCGCCTGCGGGCGGCCGGCGGGTGTCCGCAGCTCGACCCGGACCGTGCGGGACGGCCGCACCGTGGCGCCGGCCGCGCCGTCGCCCCAGACGAGGTCCACCTCGGCGCCGAAGCGGGTGCGCACGCCGCGCAGCGCGCCCCGCGGGTACGCCGCCGGCAGCGCGGGCAGCAGCACCAGCCGGCCGGGCGTGGACTGGACGAGCATCTCGATCAGCAGGGCGGGCAGGGCGTGCGCGGCGTCGGCGTTGTACACGTCCCGTCCCGGGTAGTGCGCGCTCATCAGCGAGGCGTGGAAGAAGTCGCCGTCCAGCACCCTGCCGAGCGCGGCCGCCGCCCGCTCGCCGTCCCGCAGCCGCGCGGCGACCAGCCCGTGGTGGAGGTGCCCGTGGGCGGAGTCGTTCTCCGCGCCGCGCAGCTCCAGCGCGCGGCGCGCGGCGCGGGCGAGCTCCGGTGTGTCGTACGGGTTGATCTCGCCGAGCGGCCACACCGGGTACAGGTGGCTCAGGTGGCGGTGGTCGTAGCGGTCCTCCAGCCCCGGCCAGGCCCATTCGGCCAGGGCGCCGTGCGCGTTGACCCGGTAGGCGGGCAGCCGGTCCGCGAGCGCGCGCAGCCGCCCGGCGTCGGCGGGGGAGTGTGCCGCGGCCGCGGTCAGGGCGTGGCGGGCCGCCGCGATGTCCATCGTCGCGTTGAGCGCGCCCCAACTGCCGCCCACGGGCCGGTTCTCGGGCGAGTACGACGGCACGATCACGATCCGCCCGTCAGGCCCGGTGCGGGTGAGGAAGTCCTCGTAGAACAAGGCGACCTCGGCCAGCGCCGGGGCGAGCCGCGGATCGGCGGCGCCGGTCGTCTCGGCGTGCTCCACCAGCGGGTGCATCAGCCAGTCGGCGCCCGCCGTCCACAGATGCAGCGGGTAGGACCGCTGGAAGTGGTACGTGTGGCCCGACACGCCGTCCGTATGGGCCGGGGCGACCACGCCCCGCGCCCCGAAGATCGCGCGGGCGTTGTCCCGCCAGTCCGCCCACTGCCCGTACACCAGCGCCGCGAGCGCCTCGCTCACCTCCGGCAGGGCGGCGGCAGCGGCGGACGCCGTCTGCAGGCCCAGGTTGGCGTCCGTCGTGAACGCCCCCGCCCACGCGGTGTTCCAGTCACCGGTCCACAGGCCCGTCAGGCGCGGCGGCAGCATCCCGCTCGCCGACAGCAGGTGGTAGCGGCCCGCCGCGAACAGTCGCTCCACAAGCGCGGGGTTGCCCGGCCCGGCCAGGAGCTCGCCGCCGGGCAGGGCGCGCTCGGCGGCGTCGCCGCCGAGGTCGAGCGTGACCCGCTCGTACGCGCCCCGGTGGAGGGCCTCGTGGCGCTCCAGCAGCCGCGCGTACGCCTCGGCGGGCGAGGCGCCCTCCGGGACGAGCGCGCGCAGCGACGCCGCCTCGTCCTCGACCGGGGCCTCGCCGAGGTGGCGGCGGACCCGCGTGAGCAGCAGCAGCGCCTCGGCGTCCGACACCCGCAGGCCGTCCCGGCCGATCGCGGTGCGGCCGCCCGCCGCGAGCACCAGGGTCACGCCCGTGAAGCCCACCTCGCCGCCTGGGGCCGGGTCCGGGTGGCGGGCCCGCAGCGTCAGCAGCGCGCCGCGCCGGTGCAGCGCGGCCCCCCGCCCGAGGGCCAAGCCCTCCGGAGCGCCGGGGAGCCGGGGGTCGAGGAAGACGGCGGCGGTGAGCGGCGCCCCGGTCGCGTACTGCACGATCACGTCGTCGGCGCGCGAGACGAAGACCCGGCTCGCCCGGCCCGCGCGGACGGCGGCGGCCACGCCGGTGGCGAAGTCCACCTCCCGCCGGAAGCCGCGGGGCCCGGCGGCCGGGCCCTCGCGCCGGACCCGTACCTGGAACCCCGGATGGAAGGACCCCACCCAGCGCAAACCGCGCCCGTCGGTGAACCGTTCCGCCGCGTCCAGCTCGCCGCTCAGCAACCGGTCCTGGAGGCCCGGAAGCCGGGCCGCCAGCCGGGGCGGCTGCGTGTCGGCGAGGGGCACCGGCCGCACGAGGGTGTGGTGCGTGACGACGACCCGCTCGTCGTCGGGGTCGCCGAACACCAGCGCGCCATGGCGGCCGTTGCCGCTCAGGAAGGCGTCCTCCCAGCGGTGCGCGGGCGCGGGCTCCCACGTACCGTGCACCGGCCCGGTGCCGTCCACGCGCCCACCGCCCGTCACGCTTCCCCCTCCCGCAGCACCGCCACGCCGTACCGCTCCAGCTCCAGCGCACCGCTCACCACCGCGCCCGTCAGCACCTCGCGGTACGTCCCCGGCACGGTCGCCGTCACCGGCGCGCGCCCGTGGTTCAGCACGAAGAGCAGCTCTCCGCGCCGTACGGCCTCCACGCCCACCGGCAGTCCCTCAAGCACCGGCCGTACGCCCGCCCCGGCGGCCACGGCCGCGAGGAGGTCCCGCAGCGCCGGGGGAGCGGGCAGCGTGGAGACGTACCAGGCGGTGGCGCGGCGCAGCACCGCCGGGAGGCCGTCGAGCTCACCGCCCCGGTACGCCGCCACCACCTCGGCCGCCGCGTCCGGCTCCAGCTCCTCCGACCACAGCGTGCCCTCCCACGGCGTACCGGCCCACGGCGTGCCGTCGGAGCCGTCGCACGCGACGGTCTCGCCCCGCTCCAGCGGCCACCACTCGTGCACCGTGCCGATGCCGAAGAGCGCCCGCAGCCGCGCGTCCATGCCCCCGTCCCGTACGCGGTCGTCCGCGTCCGCGACCCCGGTGAGGAAGCCGGAGACGAGGGTGCCGCCGCCGCGCGCGTACGCCACCAGGTTGTCGGCCGCCGCGTCGCCGAGCAGGTACAGATGCGGCACGACGACCATGGGGTAGCCGGTCAGGTCGTGCTCGGGGTGGGCGAAGGAGACCGGCAGGTGCGCCTCCCACAGGGCGCGGTGCCAGGCGCGGACCACCTCGGCGTAGTCGACCTCCGAGGAGAGGCGGCCGCCCTGCTGATCCGCCCACCAGGAGTTCCAGTCGTGCAGGACCGCGACGCCGGGTTCGGCGCGGGTGCCCACGACCTCGCCGAGCCGCGCCAGTTCGGCGCCGATCCGCCGCACCTCCCGGAAGGTGCGGCCCCGCTCACCGGCGTGGGACACCATCCCGGAGTGGAACTTCTCGGCGCCCTGGCGGGACTGGCGCCACTGGAAGTAGCAGACCGCGTCGGCGCCGTGGGCGACGGACTGGAGCGACAGCAGCCGGTTCAGGCCGGGCGGCTTCGGGTGGTTGACGCCCCGCCAGTTGACCGGCCCGGCCGCCTGCTCCATCACCATCCACGGGCCACCGCCCGCCTGCGAGCGGGTCAGGTCGCCGACCATGGCGTTGTACTGGCCGCCGTACGGATCCCTCGGGTCGGGGTAGACGTCCACCGACACCACGTCCTCCCGGCCGGCCCACGTCCAGCCGTCCAGCCCGGACCAGAACGGCATGAAGTTGGTCGTCACCGGGATGTGCGGGGTGTGCCGGGCGACGATGTCCCGCTCGGCGGTGAAGCACTCCAGCAGCGCGTCGGAGGTGAACCGCCTGAAGTCCAGCTCCTGGGCGGGGTTGCGCAGGTACTGGGCGCGGCGCGGCGGGACGATCTCCTCCCAGGAGCCGTAGCGCTGGCTCCAGAAGGCGGTGCCCCACGCGTCGTTGAGCGCGTCGAGCGTGGAGTGGCGGGCGCGCAGCCAGCGGCGGAAGTGGCGGGCCGTCCCGTCGCACCAGCAGTGCGTGCAGTACTCGTTGTTGATGTGCCACATCGTGAGCGCGGGGTGCGGTCCGTACCGCTGCGCGAGGTCCTCGGTGATCGCGGCGGCGTACCGGCGGTAGACGGGCGAGCTGGGGCAGAAGTGCTGGCGCGAACCCCACCACACCGTGCGGCCGTCCTCGTCACGCGGCAGCGTCTCCGGGTGGCGCGCCCCCATCCAGGGCGGCGGCGACGCGGTCGGCGTGGCGAGCACCACCCCGATGGAGTGCGCGTGCATCAGGTCCATCACCCGGTCCAGCCAGCCGAAGTCGCGGGCGCCGGGGCGCGGTTCGAGCCGGGCCCAGGAGAAGACGCCGACCGTCACGGAGTTCACCCCGGCGGCCTTCATCAGCCGTACGTCCTCGGCCCAGGTCTCCTCGGGCCACTGCTCGGGGTTGTAGTCGCCGCCGAAGAGCAGCCGGCCACGGGTGGCGTCGTCGAGGCGGGGCATCGGACATGGTCTCCCTACGGTCATAAGGTCATACGGTTCCCACGGGCTCGGACGGACACTTCAGCCCTTGACGGCGCCGGTGAGCATCCCCTTCTTGAAGTGCTTCTGGACGAACGGCGAGGCGATCGCGACCGGCACCAGCGCCAGCACCATGACCGCCATCTGAACGGAGAGCGGGGAGAGCTGGTTGGTCCTGATCAGCTGCCCGAGCCCGGTCGGCGGCTCCTGCTTCTGCACGATCTGGATCATGACGTTCTGCAGCGGCATCATGTCCTGGTCGGTCAGGTAGATCGAGGCGTTGAACCAGGCGCTCCAGTAGCCGACCGCGTAGAACAGCGCGATCACCGCCAGCACGGCGCGGGACAGCGGCATGACGATCCGCCACAGGATCCGGGCCTCCCCGGCGCCGTCGATCCGGGCACTGTCGATGAGCTCCGGCGAGATGTTCATGAAGAAGGCCCGCAGGACCAGGATGTTGAACACGCTCACCGCGCTCGGCAGGATCAGTGCCAGATAGGTGTCGGTCAGCCCCAGCGCCTGCACCAGCAGATAGGTCGGGATGAGGCCCGCGCCGAAGAACATCGTGGCGAGCAGCGTCATCAGCATCCAGCGGTGCCCCAGCGACGCGGGGCGCGACAGGCCGTACGCGCACAGCACCGACACCGTCATGCTGAACAGGGTGCCCACCGCCGTGACCCCGAGGCTCACCAGCGCCGCCCGCTGCACCTGGCCGCCGCCGAGCAGCTCCTCGTACGCGACGAAGGTCAGGTCCCGCGGGACGACCACCAGGCCGCCCGCCCTGCTGATGGTCTCGGGTGTGGACAGGCTCGTGACGACGACGATCCACAGCGGGAAGAGGACCGCCAGGCACGCCCCCGCCAGGACGATGCCCTTGGCGGCCACGCCCGCCCTGCTCGGCGGTTCCTCCCATACCGGGCGGGGCGGCGCCGCCCACCACCGGCCCCGCGCGGCCGAGTCGGAGCTCACTTCCGGTACACCCCCTGCTCGCCCATGAGATGGGCCACCTTGTTCGCCGTGAGGACCAGCCCCACCCCGACCACACCCTTGACGAGCCCGGCGGCCGCCGCGTAACCGAAGTCCTGGTTGCGGATGCCGTTCCACCACACATAGGTGTCCAGCACCTCGGCGGCGTCCGGGCCCACCGCGTCCCGTTGCAGCAGCAGCTGCTCGAAGCCGACCGTCAGCGCGTCGCCCACCCGCAGCACCAGCAGCAGCGCGATCACCGGGCGCAGCGCCGGGAGCGTGATGTGCCACATGCGGCGCCAGCGGCCCGCGCCGTCCATCGCCGCCGCCTCGTACAGGTCGTTGCCGACGGAGGAGAGCGCGGCGAGGAAGACGATGATGCCCCAGCCGGCGTCCTTCCAGACGCCCTCGGCCGTCACCAGGAACTTGAAGACGCCCGGGTCGGTCATCAGGTCGAAGCCCTCGATGCCGTGCTGCCGCAGCGTCTGCGCGATGATGCCGGCGCCGCCGAAGATCTGCTGGAAGACGGTGATGACCAGCACCCAGGAGAAGAAGTGCGGCAGGTACAGGATCGCCTGGGCGACGGCGCGCACGCGCGGCCGGACGACGCTGTTGATGAGCAGCGCCAGCACGATCGGCACCGGGAAGAACAGCACCAGCTGGAGGAGGAACAGCACCAGCGTGTTCTCGACCGCCCGCCAGAACGCCGAGTCGGCGAAGATCCGCTCGAACTGGTCGAGGCCGGTCCACGGGCTCTGGAGGATGGCGACGAAGCCGTTCTCGCTGAGGTACGGGTCGTAGTCCTGGAACGCCACCACATTGCCGAGCACCGGTATGTAGTGGAAGACCAGGACCAGCAGCAGCGCCGGCAGCGTCATCAGGATCAGCGTCCGGTCCCGCCGCAGCCGCAGCCTCAGGCCCGTCCTCCCGGTGGCACGCGTACGGCCGTCGGCGGTCTTCCTCACGCCGCCGGGCCGCTCTCGTCGAGCAGCTTGCGGTACCAGTCGCGCAGCTCGTCTCCGCCCGCGCGCTTCCACTCCGCCACGGCCTGCCGTACGTCGCCGATCTTCTTGCGGCCGCGTACGACGTCGTCCTCCAGCTGCTCGAAGTCGTCGGCCAGGTTGGCCCAGCGGTTCGGTTCCGTGACGGTCAGCCCGTAGAAGGCGGTCTTCTTGGTGAAGGCCCCCATCCGCTGCTGCCACTCCACCTGGAGCCGGGTGATGTCGGCGCGGTCCGGGTGCGCGATGTAGGGGGCGGGGTCGCCGAGGTAGTCGAAGGCCCCCGTGACCTGGAGGTGGCCGGTGTCGGTCTTCACCGGGACACCCTTGCGCACGGTGTAGTGCACGCCCTCGACGCCGTAGTCCGTGAGCATGCGCTCCTTCGTGCCGTACGGCGCCGCGCAGAAGTCCGCCACCGCCAGCACGTCCTTGACCACGGCCTCCGGCGCCTTGGCGCTGACGAAGGCCCAGATGTTCGCCGGATGGGTCGCGTAGAGCGTGGGCGGCGAGCCGTCGTGCCCGACGATGTCGAAGGCGCCCATCCGGAAGTCGGGGTTCTGGGCGGCCTGTTCGGCGCTCTTGGAGTACCAGTGGGACAGGTCCTGGTTGTAGACGAGCACCTGGCCCGAGGTGAAGCGGTTGCCCCCGTCGCCCTGCGCCGCCTTCGCGTCCGGGTGCACCACGCCCGCCGCGTACAGCGAGCGCGTCCACTCCAGGGCCTCCAGGTACTCCTCGGTCTCCACGCGGTTCACCAGCGCGTCGCCCTGGAGGTCCCACCACAGCGCCTTGTCGCTGCCGGGGAGGACGCCGAACATGGTGAAGGCCGTCCACTTCAGGTCGTCGCACGCCCACACCTTCGCCCTGGCGCTGGTGGCCTCCTTCGCCCAGGCCAGGAACTCTGCGGCGCTCCTCGGCGGCCGGTAGCCCCGCTTCTCGAAGACGTCCTGCCGGTAGAAGGGCGCGATGTTGACGACGTACGAGGCGGGCATCGGGATGCCGCGCAGCGCGCCGCCGAAGATCGACCGCTGCCAGGCGTCCGTGGGCACGGCGGCCAGGTTCGGGTACGCCCTCACCCTGTCGCCGGAGAGGTACGGGCCGAGGTCGGCGAACTTGGCGTTGACCGCGCTGGGGATCTTCCCGGTGAGGTTCCAGGCGGGCACGACCACCACGTCCGGGATGTCGCTGGAGGCGAGGACGGCGCCGAGCTTCTCGTCGTACGTGTTGCCGTCCTGGTTCTGCCACACCGTGCGGACGCCGATGGCCTCGTCCATCGCCCGGTAGTACGGGTTGTCGCTCTTCGGCGGCGAGCCCCACAGCGGCGCCATGATCCGTATGGTGCCGCCCTTGCCCGCCTTCACCGCCACCGAGGCCTTGAGCGCGCCCGTGGCGACGGCGGTGGTGAAACCGGCCGCGGAGCCGTTCTTCGACGGGATGTCCGGGGCGGCGACCGTCCTGGCGGCGAAGGCCGGGAGGAGCTTCGCCGCATCCTTGCCGGAGGTGGCGCCGTCCTTCTTCCGGTTCTGCCCGCCGCCGCAGGCGGTGAGCAGGGGCGCCCCGCCGGCCACCGCGACCGCGGCGACCGCCGTCGAGGCCAGGAAGGCTCTCCGGCTCGGGGCGGAGGGGGAGTTCGGCGTCATTGCGTCAACCCTTCATGGCGCGTGAGCGGGGGAGTCGAAGCGCTTCGATGTGGGTGCGAGGTTAGGTGAACGCCTGAGCCTGCACAAGAGTCGGTTCCAGGATTGAGGCCCTGTGAATTCCCGTAGCTGCTGGGGCTCTTGACACCCGTACGCCGCCGGGATCAGCATCGAAGCGCTTCGAAGAAGGCCTGGACCACCCGGACAAGGGGAACGCCACGTGACCGCCGAGCCGACCGCCGAGCCCACCGCCGGGCGAGCCCCCGCACCGCAGCCGCCCCCGCCCTTCCGCGACCCACGGCTGCCGTTCGACGAGCGCGTCGACGACCTGCTCGGGCGCCTCACGCCCGACGAGCGGATCGCGATGCTCCACCAGTTCGCGCCCGCCGTCGACCGCCTCGCCATCGCCGCCTCCCGCACCGGCCAGGAAGCTCTGCACGGCGTCGCCTGGATGGGCCCGGCGACCGTCTTCCCGCAGGCCGTCGGCCTCGGTGCCACCTGGAACGACGACCTCGTCCGCCGCGTCGGCGAGGCCGTCTCCACGGAGGCCCGCGCGATGCGCGCCCGCGACGACCGCGTCGGCCTCAACGTCTGGGCGCCCACCGTCAACCTGCTGCGCCACCCCCTGTGGGGCCGCGGCGAGGAGGGCTACTCCGAGGACCCCGCCCTCACCTCCGCCCTCGCCACCGCCTACACCCGTGGCCTGCGCGGCGACCACCCCGCGTACTGGCGCACCGCGCCCGTCCTCAAGCACTGGCTCGCCCACAACAACGAGACGGACCGCGACACCAGCTCCTCCTCCGTACGCCCCCGCGTACTGCGCGAGTACGACCTGCGCGCCTTCCGCCCCGCCGTCGAGGCGGGCGCCGTGGCCGGGGTCATGCCCGCCTACAACCTGGTCAACGGCCGCCCCAACCACGTCTCGCCGTATCTCGCCGAGCACCTGCGCACCTGGACCGACCAGGAGCTCCTGGTCTGCTCCGACGCGGGCGCGCCCAGCAACCTGGTCGACTCCGAGCACTACTTCGACACCCACGAGGAGGCGCTTGCCGCCTCCCTGCGCGCCGGAGTGGACAGCTTCACCGACCACGGCACCGACAGCTCCCTCACCGTCGCCCGCCTGCGCCGGGCGCGGGACGAGGGCCTGATCGACGAGACCGACATCGACACCGCCGTACGCCGCCGGCTCCATGTCCGCTTCCGGCTCGGCGAGTTCGACCCGGAGCTCGACCCGTACGCACACCACACCCCCGACACCGCCCTCGACACCCCCGAGCACCGGGCCCTCGCCCAGGAGGCGGCCGAGCAGGCCGTGGTCCTGCTCGCCAACGACGGCCTCCTGCCGCTGGATCCGGCCGCCGGGCAGCGCGTCGCCGTGGTCGGCCCGCTCGCCGACGCGTGCAAGCTCGACTGGTACAGCGGCACCCTCATCCGCCGCTCCACACCCCTGGACGGCCTGCGCGAGCGCTTCGGCGCCGACCGCGTCACCCACGCCGAGGGCGCCGACCTGGTCCGACTGCGCTGCGCCGCCGGGGCGCTGCGGGTGCCCGAGGCCCCGGTGGACGAGGCGGCGCCCGGCGCCGCCGAGGGCGCGCTCGACCCGGCGCTGCTCTCGGGGCGCACCGACCTGCCGCCACTCACCGCCGAGCCGCACGGCGACGGCACGGTGCTGGCCCTGACCGACTGGGGCGGCGGCGTCCTCACCCTGCGGGCCCCGGACGGCCGCCACCTCTCCGTCGCCGCCGACGGCTTCGTACGGGCGTCGGCCGAGGAGCCCGGCGGCTGGGTCGTCCAGGAGACGTTCCGGCTCGAACCGCACGGCGGCGGACACCTCCTGAGGCATCTGGGAACGGGCGGGCACGTCTCCGTCGCCGCCGACGGCGTGAAGGTTGCCGCCGGACCCGGCGAGGGTGAGGCGTGCGGCGAGCTGTTCACGGTCGAGACCGTCGAGCGCGGCACGGACGCGGTGGCGCGCGCCGCCGCCGACGCGGACGTCGTGATCGTCGTAGCGGGCAACGACCCCCACATCAACGGCCGTGAGACCGAGGACCGCACCACCCTCGCCCTCCCCGAGGCCCAGGACCGCCTCTGGCGCGCGGCGCACGCCGCCAACCCCCGTGCCGTCCTCGTCCTCGCCTCGTCCTACCCGTACGCCGTCGGTGACGCCGCCGCCCGGCTGCCCGCGCTGCTCTGGACGGCCCACGGCGGCCAGGCGGCCGGGACGGCCCTCGCCCGCGTCCTCGCCGGTGACGTCTCACCGGCCGGGCGGCTCCCGCAGACCTGGTACGCCGCCGACGCCGACCTGCCGGACCTGCTGGACTACGACATCATCGGCAGCCGCCAGACCTACCTGTACTTCGACGGCCGCCCCCTCTTCCCCTTCGGTCACGGCCTGTCGTACGCCTCGTTCGCCTACGACGGCCTGACCGCCGTCCGCGACGGCGACACGATCCGCGTCGCGTTCACCGTCACCCACACGGGCGCCGTCCCCGCCGACGAGGTCGCCCAGCTGTACGTCCGGGCCGCCGCCCCCTCCGTGCCCCGGCCGCTGCGCGAACTCGCCGCCCACCGCCGCGTCCGCCTCGCCCCCGGCGCGGCGCGGCGCCTGGAGTTCGACCTGCCCCTGACCGCCCTCGCCTTCTGGGACGTCGCCCACGGCCGCTGGACCGTCGAACCGGGCCCGTACGAACTCCTCGCCGGCGCCTCCAGCACCGACATCCGCCTCACCACCACCCTCACCCTCGACGGCCCCGCCCCCGCCCCGCGCCCCGTCCTCACCCGCCCCCTGGCCGCCGCCGACTACGACGACCAGCACGCCACCGTGCTCGCCGACCGCACGAAGGAGCGCGGCGACTGCGTCACCCCCGCCGACCCCGCCCACCCGGGCCACCTGCTCCACCGCGCCTGCGACTTCGGCACCGACGGCGCCGCCTCCGCCGACCTGGAGGTCGCCGGCACCGGCACGGTCACCCTCGCCATCGGCGCCTTCCGCACCACCGTCGACGTCACCACGAGCGGCGGCCCCTACGACTACACCACGCTCACGACACCCGTCTCGGCACGCGGCGTTCAGGACGTCCGCACCGAACTCACCGGCTCCGTGCGGCTCGCCTCCATCGGCTTCACCTCGGCCGGCCCCGCCACATAGGCCCGGTAGCGCGTCAGCCGCCCCAGGTCCGGGAGCCGGTGCTCGCGCCAGTCGCGGGCGTATGCCGGGGGCCGGGCCGTGCCGGAGACCAGGACCGCGACCGGGTGGTGGCGGGACAGGGCGGTGAGGCCCGCGGGGGTGATGCTGCCGTCGTGGCCGCCGGGCTGGCGGGAGGCGCAGCCGGTGCGGTAGGCGACGCGGATCGCGTCCTCGCCGCTGACCACGCACGGCGGGCGGACACCCTGGGCGTGGAGCGCGGCGGCGATCCGCGTCAGGTCCCGGGTGTCGCGGCGCACCCGGTCGGCGACGCCGTCGAGGATGAGGTACTGGACGGCCAGGTGGGCGAGGAGCGCCACCGCGAGGAGCGCGGCCACGGCGCGCCGCCGCTCCCGGCGGGGCCCAGGGAGTGCCTTGCCGATCTTGCCGGGCTCGCGACGCCTGGCACCGCTCCCCCAGAGCTTCGCCTGGGGGTGCCCCCACGCCGCGTTGTCGTCGGTCGCCAATGGCCCCCGTAGCCCTGCGGACACGGGGGTGCCCCCACCCCAGTGGCTCCCTCCTCCGCCTTGCGATGTACGGCACCAGACGCCGCTCGCTGATCCGGCCTGATCGACAAGACACCCCCTGGACCGGCACAGCCAGAGCAGGCACCGGGCCACGGGCAGCGCCAGCAGCGCGTACGCGGGCAGCAGGAAACGCGGCGCCGCGTACCCGACCGTGAACAGGTACGGCAGGGCCAGCGCCACGCCCACCGCGCCCGCCACCGCCAGCTCGGTGCGGTGGAGCCGGGCCCGGGCCGCCGCCGCGACACCGCCCGCCACCAGCAGCGGCAGCGCGAAGAACCACAGGGCGGCGGCCGGGTGGCGCCAGGGCACGTCGCACGGGCGGCACAGCGTCCGCCCGCCCAGCGCCCGCGCGTGGTCGTCGACGGTGAGGTACCAGCCGAGGCCGCCCTGGATCTCGCTCGCCCGCTTCAGCCGGGCCATCAGCCCGCCGTACCGGGCGTACGCCTCCACGACCCATTCGGCCCAGCCGAGCGCGAGGCCCACCGCGAGCGCCACCAGTAGCAGCGGCCACCGCCACGCCCGCGTCACCACGGCCGCCGCCGCCAGTGCCAGTACCAGCCACACCGCGTCGGCCGGGCGCATCATCCCGGCGAACGCCACTGCGGTGACCATGCCGCCCACGGCCCACCGGTCGCCCGGGTCGCGCGCCGCCCGCAGGAAGCAGCCCGTCGCGGCCAGCGCCCCGTACGCCACCCACAGGTTCGGCATCGCCTGCCCGGCGTAGAACAGCGTGATCCACAGGCTCGCGAACAGCGCCCCCGCCAAGGCGAGGACCGGCGCGGGCAGCAGCCGCCGCCACACCCACAGCGCCAGGAACAGCCCGCACCCGGCCAGCACCGCCAGGTACAGGCGCAGCGCCGCGACCGACCCCGTCACCGCCGTGACCGGCGCGACGAGATAGCTGATGCCCCGGGCGCGCGGCGCGCTGAAGTACGCCGCCGGGGCATGCCCGCCGACCTGACTGACGTACACCGTCTCGTCCCAGCCGAGCCCGAGGCCCCGGGCGACGAGGACGAGGTGCGCGAGCGTGAGAGCGGCGGCCACGCCCGCCAGCCACGGCAGCGCGGAGCCGCCCGCCCCGGCCCGGGGGTCCCGGCTCTCCTCCAGCGCCACATGCGGCACACGGCCGCGCACGCCGACGACGACTGATTCCTGCATGGCCCGGCCTCGCTCGGGGGTGTGCGGGGGAGGCGGGGACCATCTCCCCGGCCTGTCCCCTCCACGCTCCGGCGGCCGCGGCCGCGCCACCACGCCGGGACGGCACTCGGCCCAATGGACCTTCACGAACGGGTGAGACGGTGGTTTCCGGCGGCGACCGGCCGCCTGCGGCGGGCGTCCGCGCGGATGCTGGGCGGGTGACAGCCACGGTAGGCACGGATGGCACGGACGACACGGAGGCCGCCATGCAGCAGACACCGACACCGACACCCACGTCCGCACCGGCGGCCGCCCGCCCGGCCGGTCCCGCGGCCCGGCTGACCGCGAACCGGGCCCGCCTCGGGCACAAGGTGCGCTACGCCCTGCGCAACCCCGCGCGCGTGGTGCCGTACCTGCGCCGCGCCGGGCGGGACACCCTGCTGCGGCTGCGGCACGGCGGCGACCACATCGCCTACTACCGGGCGGTGATGGCGTCCGACACCGCCAGGAGCCCGGAGGCGGCGGTCGGCGGCGTCGCGTCGCGCGAGCGGTGGCTGGCCATCGGGCAGATGCAGTTCGACTACCTGGTGTCCCACGGGCTGCGCCCGGACGACCGGATGCTGGAGATCGGCTGCGGCAACCTGCGCGCCGGGTGGCGGTTCATCCAGCACCTGAACCCGGGCCACTACTACGGCGTCGACATCTCGCCCGACATCCTCATCGAGGCCAAGAAGACCCTCGTCCAGTACGGCCTCCAGCACAAGCTGCCCTACCTCACCCCGGTCGACGACCTCCGCCTCGACTTCCTCCCCGACGGCGCCTTCACGGTGGTGCACGCCCACAGCGTCTTCTCGCACTCGCCGCTGCACGTCATCGACGAGTGCCTCGCGCACGTCGGCCGGATCATCGCCCCCGGCGGCTTCTTCGACTTCACCTACGACCGCACCGAGACCACCGAGCACCAGGTCCTCGGCGAGGACTTCTACTACCGCACGGAGACGCTGACGCGGCTGGCCGCGAAGCACGGTCTCGTCGCCCGCTTCATGGACGACTGGGAGGCCCTGCCCCACGGCCAGTCGAAGCTCCGCGTCACGCACGCCGCCGCACCGGCCTGATCGGCGTGATCGGCGTGATCAGCGCGCCGAGAAGCTGTGCACCGTCGTCGAGCGGTACGTCTCGCCCGGCCGCAGCACCGTCGAGGGGAACTCCGGCCGGTTGGGCGAGTCGGGGAAGTGCTGGGTCTCCAGGCACAGCCCGTCGCTCTGCCGGTAGACGCGCCCGGACGGGCCCGTGAGGGTGCCGTCGAGGAAGTTCCCGGAGTAGAACTGCACGCCCGGCTCGGTCGTCGCGATCCGCATCGCGCGGCCCGAGCCCGGGTCGCGCAACGTCGCCACGGGCTCGGGCCGCGCGGTCACGCCCTTGTCGAGGACCCAGTTGTGGTCGTACCCCTTGGCCGTCACCAGCTGCTCGTGCGCCGTGCGGATGTCCTCGCCGACGGACTTGGAGCGGCGGAAGTCGAACGGCGTGCCCGCCACCCGCGCGAGCTCGCCGGTGGGGATGAGCGTCGCGTCGGTCGGCAGGTAGCGGGAGGCGGCCAGCCGCAGCTCGTGCCCGAGGATCGAGCCGCTGCCCTCCCCCGCGAGGTTGAAGTAGGTGTGGTTGGTCAGGTTCACGACGGTCGCCCGGTCGGTGGTCGCCGCGTAGTCGATCCGCCAGTCGCCCCGGGCGGTCAGGGTGTACGTGACCGTCGTGCGCAGGGTGCCCGGATAGCCCATCTCGCCGTCCGCGCTCACGTACCGCAGCACCAGCCCCACGCCGCCGGGCCCGGTGAACGGCTCGACGTCCCACACCCGCCGGTCGAAGCCCCGCGCCCCGCCGTGCAGGCTGTTGGGGCCGTCGTTGACGGACAGCTGGTACGCCGTGGAGTCGAGCATGAAGCGGCCGCCCGCGATGCGGTTGCCGTACCGGCCGATCAGCGCGCCGAAGAAGGCGGTCGCGGAGAGGTAGTCGCCGAGGTTGTCGAAACCGAGGGAGACGTTGGCGTACCGGCCGTGCCGGTCGGGTATCTCCAGCGCCTGCACGATGCCGCCGTACGACAGCACCTTCAGCCGCGTGCCGCCGTTCTCCACCGTCCAGCGGTACACCTTCGTCCCGTCGGGGAGGGTGCCGAACAGTTCCTTCACGGGTTTCCTGCTTTCCGACGCGTACGAGGGGGTCCCCGCCGCCATGAGTCCCGCGGCGGCCGCGGCCGCCAGCACCGTACGTCTGCTCGTGTCCATGTGCGGCTCCTCGAGAAGGGGTTACTTACCGGCCTTGCGCTTGTTCCAGACGTCGAAGCCGACCGCCGCCAGCAGCACCAGGCCCTTGATGACCTGCTGGTAGTCCGTGCCGATGCCGACCAGCGACATGCCGTTGTTGAGCACGCCGAGTACCAGGCCGCCGATCACGGCGCCCATCACCGTGCCGACGCCGCCGCTCATCGAGGCGCCGCCGATGAAGGAGGCGGCGATGGCCTCCAGTTCGAAGTTGAGGCCCGCCTGCGGGGTGCCGGCGTTGAGCCGCGCCGCGTACACACAGCCCGCGAGCGCCGCCAGCACGCCCATGTTGACGAAGACCAGGAAGGTGACGCGCTTGTCCTTGACGCCCGACAGCTTGGCCGCCGCCTTGTTGCCGCCGAGCGCGTACACATGGCGTCCGATGACGGCGTTGCGCATGACGTAACCGAGCCCGATCAGCAGCGCGCACATGATGAGCATCACCACCGGCACCCCGTGGAAGCTCGCCAGCGTCAGCGTGAAGGCCACCACCGCCGCCGTGATCGCCGTGCACTTCGCCGCCCACAGCCCGAACGGCACCACCTCCAGCTCGTAGGCGAGCTGCCGCCGGCGGCCCCGCCACTCGCGCAGCAGCAGGAAGACCACCGCGCCCAGACCGAGCAGCAGCGTCGGGTTGTGGTACTGCGTGTACGGGCCCATCTCCGGGATGAAGCCCTTGGCGAGGTTCTGGAAGCCCTCCGGGAACGGGGCGATCGACTGGCCCTCCAGCACGATCTGGGTGAGGCCCCGGAAGAGCAGCATGCCGGCCAGCGTCACGATGAACGACGGGATGCCGAGGTAGGCGATGAAGAAGCCCTGCCAGGCGCCCGCCACCGCGCCGATCAGCAGCGACAGCACCAGCGCGAGCACCCACGGCATGTCGTGCCGGACCATCATCACCGCCGCCATGGCGCCGACGAAGGCCACCAGCGAGCCGACGGACAGGTCGATGTGCCCGGCGATGATGACGATCATCATGCCCATGGCGAGGATGAGGATGTAGCCGTTCTGCTGGATCAGGTTGGAGACGTTGTTCGGCAGCAGCAGCGTGCCGTCGGTCCATATCTGGAACAGCACGATGATGAAGGCCAGCGCGATCAGCATGCCGTACTGGCGCATGTTGCCCCGCAGGCCGCGCAGCAGCAGCGCACCCGCCGACGGCTGCCCGGAGGGCGCCGAGGCATCGCGCCGTGGACGCGGGGGAGTGGTCGTGGTCGTCATGGCGGTGCCTCAGCTTCTGTTCATGGTCATCTGGCGCATCAGGACTTCCTGGGTGGCGTCGGCGCGGGCGACCTCACCGGTCAGCCGGCCTGCGGCCATCGTGTAGATCCGGTCGCACATCCCCAGCAGCTCCGGCAGTTCGGAGGAGATGAACAGCACCGCCTTGCCCCGCGCCGCCAGCCGGTCGATGACGGTGTAGATCTCGTACTTGGCGCCGACGTCGATGCCGCGCGTCGGCTCGTCGAGGATCAGCACCTCGGGGTCGGCGTGGATCCACTTGCTGAGCACGACCTTCTGCTGGTTGCCGCCCGACAGCCGCCCCACCTCCTCGAACACCGTCGGCGCCTTGATGTTCATCGTGGTGCGGTAGCCCTCGGCGACCCGGCGCTCGTGGTGCTCGTCGACGACGCCCCGGCGCCGCATCCCCGGCAGCGACGCCAGCGAGATGTTGCGGTTGATGTTGTCGATGAGGTTGAGCCCGTACCGCTTGCGGTCCTCCGTGACGTACGCGAGGCCCGCCGCGATCGCCGCGGGCACGGTCCTGGTGACCACCTCCCGGCCGTTCACCTCGACCGTCCCGGCGACGTAACCGCCGTACGACCGCCCGAAGACGGACATCGCGAGCTCGGTGCGGCCCGCGCCCATCAGGCCCGCGATACCGACGATCTCGCCCCGCCGCACGGTCAGCGACACGTCGTCCACGACCAGGCGCTGGGGGTCGGCCGGGTGCCGGACCGTCCACCCCCGGACGCTCAGCGCGACCCGGCCCGCGTCCTCGCCCTCGTACCGGGTGCGCTCCGGGAAGCGCTGGTCGAGGTCGCGGCCGACCATGCCCCGGATGATCCGGTCCTCCGACAGCTCCGGTTCGGCGTCGGGCGACCGGCGGACGGTGAGGGTCTCGATGGTGCGGCCGTCGCGCAGGATCGTCACCGCGTCCGTGACGTGCCGGATCTCGTTCAGCTTGTGCGAGATGACGATGCAGGCGATGCCCTGCTCCCGCAGCTCCAGGATCAGGTCGAGGAGCTTCGCGCTGTCCTCGTCGTTGAGCGCGGCCGTCGGCTCGTCGAGGATGAGCAGCTTCACCTCCTTCGCCAGCGCCTTGGCGATCTCCACCAGCTGCTGCTTGCCGACGCCGAGGTCGGCGACCGGGGTCTGCGGCGCCTCGCGCAGCCCCACCCGCTTCATCAGCTCGCTCGCCCTGCGCAGCGTCTCGGTCCAGTCGATCACACCGCGTGTGGCCTGCTCGTTGCCGAGGAAGATGTTCTCGGCGATCGACAGGTACGGGACGAGGGCCAGCTCCTGATGGATGATCACGATGCCGCGCCGCTCGCTCGCCCGGATGTCCTTGAAGGCCACCGGCTCGCCCTCGAAGCGGATCTCACCGTCGTACGAGCCGTGCGGATGGACGCCGCTGAGGACCTTCATCAGGGTCGACTTGCCCGCGCCGTTCTCGCCGCAGATCGCGTGGATCTCCCCGGCGCGCACGGTGAGGTTGACGTCCGACAGCGCCGTGACCCCCGGGAAGGTCTTGGTGATCCCGCGCATCTCCAGGACCGGGCGGCTCATCGCAGCTGCCCGGCGGTGAAGTAGCCCTCCCGGACGAGGAGCTCGGTGTTCGCCTTGTCGATGCTCACCGGGTCGAGGAGGAACGCCGGCACGGCCTTCTTGCCGTTGTGGTAGTCCGTGGTGTTGTTGACCTCGGGCTTGCGCCCGTTCAGCACCGCGTCGCCCATCTTCACCGCCTGCGCGGCGAGCTTGCGCGTGTCCTTGAAGACGGTCTGCGTCTGCTCGCCCCGGATGATCGACTTCACCGACGCCAGCTCCGCGTCCTGCCCCGTGACGATCGGCAGCGGCCGCGCCTTCGACCCGTACCCCGCGCTCTTGAGCGCCGAGATGATGCCGATGGAGATCCCGTCGTACGGCGAGAGGACCGCGTCCACGCGCTCCTCGCCGTAGTTCTTGCTGATCAGGTCGTCCATCCGCTTCTGCGCGGTGCCGCCGTCCCAGCGCAGCGTGGTCGCCTGGTTCATCCGCGTCTGCTTGCTGCGCACCACCAGCCGGCCGCTGTCCAGGTACGGCTTCAGCACCTTCATGGCGCCGTTCCAGAAGTAGGTGGTGTTGTTGTCGTCCGGCGACCCGGCGAACAGCTCGATGTTGTACGACGCGGACGCGCCCTTCGCGGGCTTGCCCAGCTTCAGCTTGTCGACGATGTAGCGGGCCTCCAGCTCGCCGACCCGCTCGTTGTCGAACGACGCGTAGTAGTCGACGTGTTCGCTGCCCATGATGAGGCGGTCGTAGGAGATCACGGGGATGCCCGCGTCCTCGGCCCGCCGGAGGACCTCGGTGAGCGCCGAGCCGTCGATCGCGGCGACCACCAGCAGCCTGCGCCCCTTGGTGATCATGTTCTCGATCTGGGCGATCTGGTTCTCGACCTTGTCGTCGCCGTACTGGAGGTCGGTCTCGTAACCGGCCTTCTCGAACTGCTCCGCCATGTTCTCGCCGTCGGCGATCCACCGCTCCGACGCCTTCGTCGGCATGGCCAGTCCGATGACGCCGCCCTTGCCCCCGGCGGGCTTGTAGCGGCTGCCGCCCCGGGCCTCCTGGCCGCAGGCGGTGGCGGACACGGCGAGCAGCGCGGCGAGCGCCGCCGCGGCGGTGATACGGGTCATACGGGTGGTGCGCATGGATCAGTCGCCTTCCGGAGCCGGGGCGGGGGCGGGGAAGCGGCGGAGCTCACCCGGCAGCCGGGAACCGAGCGGCGACATCCCGCCGTCGGCGCCGTGCCGGGCCAGCAGGTCCAGCACGAGCCGGCCCCGCCGCACCCGCTCGCGGGCCGTGGCCAGCGCGGTGTCGCGCAGCTGCGCGCCGTACGGGTAGATGCCGGGGGAGCGGCTCAGGCCGAACTTCAGGTACAGCGGGGCGCCGCGCCGGATCAGCTCGGCCACCTCGTACATCCGGATGTAGCCGCCGAGGTCGTCGGGCGCCTCGACGTACATGTCCATCGGGGCCCGGCTGACCCGGCGGATCTCGGTGAGGTGATCCAGGGTCAGGTCGGACGGCACGTTGAGGGAGTCCGCGCCCAGGTGCTCGTAGACGGCGTACGAGGCGGGGTTGACGGGGCCGGTCAGCGCGGACAGCTTGAAGGTGGTGTCGGCGGGCAGCTCCCCGGCCTCGCGCAGCCGGTGCAGCGTCCACAGCACGCCCTCGTCGGCGACGAGCAGGCAGCGCACACCGAGCGAGGCGGCGCGCAGGGCGTCCTCCACGCACCCGGCGAGCGCGTCGTGGCCGCGGGCGCGCAGCCCGGCGCCGCCGGAGTCGGTGCGGGTGCCCGCGCCGATGTCCCAGGTGCCGCGCGGGCCGGTGAACAGGCAGAGCTCGATGTCGCGTTCGGCGCAGGACTCCACCATGTCGGTGATCTCGGCGTCGGTGAGCATCCACACGCCGCTGCCCTGGCTGACGCGGTGCACCGGCACGTGCAGGCGGGAGCTCTCCTTCAGGACGACGGCCAGGGCCTCCGGGCCCTCGACCGACGGGATCTCGGTGCGCCACAGCCCGCCGTCGGGGAAGGCGTGCGGCGAGGCGTCGGCGGGTTCCACCGCCGGGGCCGGATGGCCGATCGAGGCGAGGGCGGCGGCGCCGGGGCGGCGGGGGAGGGACGGGGCGGTCACGGGACTCCTATGGTCGAGTCGTCGGAGGTGGTGTTCGTGGCGTTCGCCATGTCGTACGTCATTCGGGGCGTGGGGTGTACGGCGGTACGGGGGCCGTCAGGAGCGCCCCGTACCGCCGTACGGCATCAAGGGAGGGCGCTACGGACGCAGCAGCACCTTCCCGGTCTTGGCGTCGCCGCCGCCGACCAGCGCGACGGCGTCCGCGAACCGCTCCAGCGGGAACTCGTGCGTGATCAGCGGCGCGGGGTCGAGCAGGCCGAGCCCGAAGGCCCGTACCGCGTCGCACCACGCCGACGACGGGGCGCCGAAGACGCTGCGGATCTCCAGCTGGCTCAGCGACAGGTGCACCGGGTCGATGCCGACCGCGCCGGGCGTGAACATCCCGGTCAGCACCACGCGGCCGCCCCGGCGCGCCAGCAGGCACGACGCTGCGGCGGTCGAGGGCGCGCCCGCCGTCTCCACCACCAGGTCGAACCGCCCGCGCAGCGCCTCGGCCTCCTCCGGGGAGAGCGTCTCGCTCGCCCCGAACCGCAGCGCCTGCTCGCCGCGCGCCGCCCGCGGGTCGATCACCGTCAGCTCGGCCGGCGACGAGGCGGCGAGCAACTGCACCGCGAGCAGCCCGAGGGTGCCCGCGCCCACCACCGCGACGCGCTCACCGGGGCGCGGCCGCCCGGTCCGCACCGCCGCCGCGATCACGGCGGACGGCTCCAGCAGGGCCGCCGCGCGCAGGTCGGCGTCGTCGTGCAGCGGGTGCAGCAGCCGCGCGGGCACGACCACGTGGTCGGCGAACGCGCCCGGCTCGGTGAACCCGGTCTCGGCGTAGCCGCCGGTGCACAGGCTCGTCTCGCCGCACCGGCACCGCTCGCACCCGCCGCAGGCGCGGAACCCCTCGGCGACCGTCTTGCGGCCCGCCAGCGCCGGGTCCACGCCCGCGCCGACCGCCTCCACGGTGCCGGACCACTCGTGGCCCGGCACCACCGGGTAGCGGACGTACGCGGCGTCGCGGTGCCCGTCGTACACCTCGCGGTCGCTCATGCAGATCCCGGCGGCGGCGACCCGCACGAGGACCTCGCCGGGCCCGGGAGCCGGGACGTCCCGCTCCACGAGCCGGTGGGCGCCGGGCCGGTCGACGACCAGCGCACGGCTGCGCGGCGGCCCGCTCACTTCGGCGCCCTCTTCTCCCAGCCCTCGGCCCACAGGTCGAACCGCGCCTTCTGCTGCGGGAACTCCGCCGCCGCGTCCACGTCCAGCTCCACGCCCAGGCCCGGCGCGTGCGAGACCTCGAAGCAGCCGGTGGCCGGGTCCACCTGCGGGGCGCCCTTCACCACCTTCTTGATCTCCGCGTCGGCGAAGTCGTTGAAGTGCTCCAGGATCTTGAAGTTCGGGGTGCAGGCCGCCAGCTGGAGCGAGGCCGCGGTGAGCACCGAGCCGCCGACGTTGTGCGGGGCGACGAGCATGTAGTGCGTCTCGGCGGTCGCCGCCAGCTTGCGGGTCTCCAGGATGCCGCCGATGTGCCCCAGGTCCGGCTGGATGATGTCGGCCGCCTGCGACTCGAACAGCTCGCGGAACTCGATCCGGTCGTGGATCCGCTCACCCGTCGCCACCGGCAGGTCCACCTTCTCGGCGACCTTCTTCAGCGCCTTGAGGTTCTCCGGCGGCACCGGCTCCTCCAGCCAGGCCGGCGCGAACGGCGCCATCTCCTTCGCCAGCCGCACCGCCGTGGCCGGGCTGAACCGCCCGTGCATCTCCAGCATCAGCTCGGCGTCCGGCCCGATCGCGTCCCGCACCGCCTCGATCAGCGAGACCGCGTACCGCGTCTGCTCCGCGTCCAGCTCCAAGTGCCCGGTCCCGAACGGGTCGATCTTCAGCGCCCGGTAGCCGCGCGCCATGACCTCCTGCGCCGCCTTGTGGTACGCCTCCGGGGTGCGCTCGGTGGTGTACCAGCCGTTCGCGTACGCCTTGACCCGGTCCGTCACCTTGCCGCCGAGCAGCTGCCAGACCGGCACGCCCAGCGCCTTGCCCTTGATGTCCCAGCACGCCATCTCGACGACCGCGATGCCCGACATGACGATCTCGCCGGCCCGGCCGTAGTCGCCGTACTTCATCCGCCGGACGAGGTCCTCCACCGCGAACGGGTCGGAACCGGCGATGTGATTGGCCTCGGCCTCCCTCAGGTAGCCGATCAGCGCGTCGGTGTGACCGAGCATGCGGGTCTCCCCGACGCCGGTCAGCCCTTCGTCGGTGTGCACGAGCACATAGGTGAGGTTGCGCCAGGGGGTCCCGACGACATGCGTACTGATGCCGGTGATGCGCACGGCAATGGCCGCCCTTCTGCCCTTCCGGGTCGTTCGGTGCGTTCGCTTCGTTCGGTGCGTACGGAGTCCCGACGTGTTCGGTATTTCGTCACACGTTCGAAATCTTGGCGTGACCGTATTCAGTCCCTCCGGAGGTGTCAATGGGTGACGCACGGCCGTTGCCCCTCGAAGTGGCCTGTGGTTAGCCTGTGTTCGTCATACCGGCCACACGCCGGAGTTTCGAACGAAGAGAGGGGTGGCCGGAATGGGCCGTCTCGTCCCCGCGGTGACCAGAGCGCTCGACATCCTGGAGCTCTTCCTGGAGGGCGACGGCACCCTCTCCGCCCCCGAGGTCACCCGCAAGCTCCAGCTGCCCCGCACCACCGTGCACGAACTGCTCACCACCCTCGCCGCCCGCGCGTACCTGGTGCCCGTCGCCGACCAGCCGGGCCGCTACCGCCTCGGCGTCCGCACCTACCAGCTCGGCAGCCGGTACGCCGAACAGCTCGACCTCGCCGCCGAGGGCCAGCGCGTCGCCCGCGAGGTCGCCGAGACCTGCGACGAGACCGTCCACGTGGCCATCCTCGAGGACCTCGACGTCATCTACATCGCCAAGGTGGACTCCACGCACGCCGTCCGCATGGTCTCCGCCGCCGGGCGCAGGCTCCCCGCCCACTGCACCTCCGTCGGCAAGATGCTCCTCGCCGCCCTCCCCGAGGACGAGCTCGACCGCCGCATCGCCGACCGCGACCTGGTCGCGATGACCCCCAACAGCCTCACCGACCCCGACGAGCTGCGCGCCGCGCTCGCCGAGATCCGCACGCGCGGCATCGCCACCGAACACCGGGAGTCCAACCCCGACGTCGCCTGCGTCGCCGCGCCCGTACGCGACAGCGCGGGCCGGGTCGTCGCCGCGCTGTCCGTCTCCGTCCCGATGATCCGCTGGAGCGAACAGCGCGAGGCCGAACTCGCCGAACTCGCCGCCAAGGGTGCCGACGACCTCTCCGTCAGCCTCGGCCACCGCGGCGGCACCCGGTGAGCCGCGCGGCCGGCGTGCGGGTCGCCGTACGGGAACCCGCCGAGCTCGGCGAGGGCCCCACCTGGGACCCGGCGGCCGGACGGCTCGTCTGGGTCGACATCCTCGGCTCCCGCGTCCACACCTACGACCCCGGCAGCGGCCGCCGCACCGTCCTGACCACCGGTCAGCACGTCGGCGCCGCCAAGCCGCGCGCCGGCGGCGGGCTCGTGGTCAACCTGCGCGACGGCATCGGCCTGTACGACGGGGGAGGGGCGTTCCGCTGGCTCCTCCACGACCCCGTCGCCGGGCGGCGCGGCAACGACGCGGCCGTCGCGCCCGACGGCTCCCTGTGGGCGGGCACCATGCGGTACGACGAGGCGCCCGGCGGCGGCACCCTCACCCGGATCGCGCCCGACGGGACCGGCACCGTCGTCTTCCCGGACGTGTCGGTCAGCAACGGCACCGGCTGGAGCCCGGACGGCTCCCTCATGTACTACATCGACACCCCCACGCGCCGGATCGACGTCTGCCGCGTCGACGGCGACAGCGTCGTGGACCGCCGTCCGCTGGCCACGGTCGAGCCGGGCGCCGGCTTCCCGGACGGCCTGACCGTCGACGCCGACGGCTGCGTCTGGGTCGCCCTCTGGGACGGCGGCGCCCTGCGCCGCTACACCCCCGAAGGCGCGCTGGACCGAACCGTCGAGCTGCCCGTACGCCGCCCCACCGCCTGCGCCTTCGGCGGCCCGGACCTGCGCGACCTCTACATCACCACCGCCCGCACCGGCCTGCCCCGCCCCCACCCCCTCGCCGGATCGCTCCTCGTCCTCCCGGACGCGGGCGCGGGCCTGCCCGGCATCCCCTTCGCGGGCTGACGGGGCCATGGGCCCCCGACCGGAACCCCCCACCGGCGGCGGGGACGACAGCCTCGCGGCGGCCGAGTTCCACGCGTTCTTCGAGCGCCATTACGCCGAACTCGCCCGCCTCGCCCACCTGTTGACCGGCGACGCCGACGCCGCCGACGACCTCGCCGCCGACGCGCTGCTCGCCCTCTGGCACCGCTGGGACCGCGTCCGGGCCGCCGACCACCCGGGCGCGTACGCCAGTGGTGTCGTCGCCAACCTCGCCCGCAGCCGCATCCGCAGCGCCGTACGCGAACGCCGCCGCGTCGCGCTGTTCTGGTCGCGGCGCGGCGACCACACCGACGAGCCCGACGTGCCGGCGGTCGTCGACGTCCAGGGCGCCCTGCGCCGGCTGCCGTTCCGCAAGCGCGCCTGCGTCGTCCTGCGGCACGCCTTCGACCTCTCCGAACGGGACACCGCGCTCAGCCTCGGCATCTCGGTCGGCACCGTGAAGAGCCAGACGTCCCGGGCGATGGCGCAGCTGGAACAGCTCCTCGGCAGCCGGGCCGCGACGCGGCTCGTGGAAGGGCGGGAACAGTGGACGACCTGAAGCCCCTGCTGCGCCACGCGGCCCGCGCCCACCAGTCGGCCCGCGCCCGCACCCGCGTCACCGTGGCATGTCCGCCGCGCCCCCTGCCGCCAACCGCGCCCGCACGGCGGGCGAGGGCATAGCGCCCCGGTGCCACCGCATCGCCCCGGCCCCGGCCCCGGTCCCGGCCCCGGTCCCGGCCACGGTTCCGGGGGAGACAATGATCCGGTGACACACGGCCACGGCTACCGCTACCGCGTACTCGGCGCCACCCAGGCGCTCCGCCCCGACGGCACCGAGGCCCCGCTCGCGGGGCCCCGGCTGCGGGCGCTGCTCACCGCGCTCGCGGCCGCCGCCGGGCGGACCGTCCCGGTTGCCGGGCTCGCCGCCCACGTCTGGCCGGACGACGACCCCGCCGACGCGCTCCCCGCCGACGAGACGGCGGCCCTCCAGGCCCTCGTCGGGCGGTTGCGCCGGGCGCTCGGCCGGGACGCCGTCCGCTCGGAACCGGGCGGCTACCGGCTCGTCGCCCGGCCCGAGGACATCGACCTGTTCCGCTTCGAGCGGCTCGCCGCCGACGGCGCCGCCGCGCTCGCCGCCGGCGACCCGGCCGCCGCGGCCCGCCTGCTCGACGAGGCGCTCGGCCTGTGGCGCGGGCCCGCGCTGGCCGACCTGCCCGGCCGGGACCGCGACCCCCTCGCCGTACGGGCGCGGCTGCTTCCCGTCCCTGGACTCGGACGTGGACCTGCGCGGGGTGCACCTGCTGCCGGTCGACGCGATGATCGGGCTGCGCG